>NZ_BAABFC010000005.1:0-500 GCF_039540575.1 Pseudaeromonas paramecii | reverse complement strand
CCTCGTTGTTGCCCACCGCGTTGGCGTTGTTCAGATCGTCTTCTTCCACCGTCAGGTCGTCGGCGGCCACCGCCAAAGTGGGCACATCATCCAGCACCTGAACATCCAGGCTGGCACTGGTAGAGCTGTCATTGTCATCCACCAGCACCACACTAAAGCTTTCGCCCAACACCGCATCATTAATCGGTTGGGTGTGGTACTCGTTGTCCAACAGGGTGTAGGAGTAGCTGATGGTGCCAGTGCCGCTATCGGCATCAAAGCTGATGGCAGTAATGGTCAGGTTGTTGCCCAACGGACTGGGAATGGCCAACGGCAAACCAACGACCTCGCCATTGGCTATCAACACCACACCCGCCACGCTCAGACTCTTCACCCCATCCGGTGCGCTGATATCAAACGTGCCGGTCTGGGTCAGTGCGGCAGCATCCGGGCTGGTGCCATCCGCCAGGTTGGCATCGCTCACCACCACCTCGGCCCCTTCACCGGACAGGCCGTTGATG
>NZ_BAABFC010000004.1:0-75809 GCF_039540575.1 Pseudaeromonas paramecii | reverse complement strand
ACACAGAAGTGAAACGCTGTAGCGCCGATGGTAGTGTGGCATTCGCCATGTGAGAGTAGGACACCGCCAGGCTCCCAATACGAAGTGAAAAGGCCTCTTGAATTCAAGAGGCCTTTTTTATTATTTCGCTTTGAACGTAAAAGCAAAAAGGCCTCCCGCGATCGGGGGGCCTTTTTGTTTGCACACCACTACTTGCTTGCAGCTTGGCGCAAGCGGTCTGCCGGTAGGTGATCAGTGCGCGCTACGTTGCGGCCCCATGTGGGAGGCGCTGATGTAATAGCGCGGCCGACCCTCCTGACAAACCTTCACCTTCGCCATGATCTTACCTTCCACGGTAAACTCCCAGTCTTGCTTGAAACGGGGCACCTTGGCTCCAAGGTTATGCAGGTACTCCGTGAACAGGTAAGCACTTGAGATTTCGGTAAGATGTAATTCCATCAAGGGTACCTCGACAATGGAACAGCGATGGGATGAGTCTGCCGGCGACTGGCGCCTCTTTAAGGCTAGTCTTGCCGTCGATTTTTTCCAGCTGAGACCGTTTGCATGTTGCGAAACTGTTAAGTCGGCGACAGGTTTTTTTACTGTGCGCGGCTTGAGTCGTGCGGCTGGATAAGGCTATTCTCGCCCCTGGATTCTTAACGAAAGATGAATCTGTCGTGTTACTTTCTTTTGTCCTGATCAAACTGTGATCAGGCGCCCTTTTGTCGGGGAAGAAGTAGCTGCCGTACTCGCTGACAAGGATGCATGATGCTGCAAGTAAACGAATATTTTGACGGTAAGGTGAAGTCCATCGGGTTTGCCAACGGCGCGGATGCCCGTGCCACCGTAGGGGTGATGGCGCCTGGTGAATACACCTTCAACACGGGCGCTCCCGAGCTGATGGTGGTGATCCGCGGCGCGCTGACCGTGCTGCTGCCCGGTCAGACCGAGTGGGTGACCTTCGCCGCCGGCCAGCAGTTTGACGTACCTGGCAACAGCAGCTTCCAGCTGCAGGTGGCCAGCGATACCGCCTATCTGTGTGAGTTCAAATAATCTCATCCAGATGAAAAAGAAGGGCCTGCATTGCAGGCCCTTCTGTTATGGGGGTTAGCGAGACCGGCTCAAGGCGCGTCATCCACCAAGGGCTCTGTGCTGGCCGCCGGGGCTGAGGCTTCTGCTTCGAACAGCTCTTGCTCCATCTCAGCCACCGACTCCTCACGAGTGGTGATGTCCACGGGGACTGCCAGGGTGGCCACCAGGGAGCGGGTCGCCTCGATGGCATCCTTGAGGACCACCTCAACCTGTTGGCCAAGCTCGAACAGCGGCTGCTTATCCAGGCGTACCTGGCCATCGTCCCAGCTGCATTCCAGCCGCTTCTTGTCGCTACAGATTTGGCCGGCGGGCACGAAGGCCACGGCGCCATTGTCCTGCAGGCGCACCTTGATGCCACCCCGCACTATATCGATGATCTCAGCCGAGAACACCTGGCCACTGGTGACGGCCGGTGCCAGGAAGCGCACATACAGCCAGTCGGCGATGTCGCGCTCCGCCAATCGGTTGAGGCGACGGGCATCGGTCAGGGTCTGGGTCAGCGGCTCTTCCGGGCAAGGGGGAACCTGGGTTCCGGCCAGCAGCGCCTTGATGATGCGATGGTTTACCATGTCGCCGTACTTGCGGATGGGCGATGTCCAGGTGGCGTAGGCCGGCAGTCCCAGGCCGAAGTGGGGGCCGGGCAGGGCAGACATCACAGAGTAGGTCTGGAAGCGGCGGATGCGGCTGTCCAGGTAGGGGGTCGGCTGGGCATCCAGCCATCGACGCAGCTGGCAGAAGCCCGGCAGGGTATTGATGGACTCATCGTGCCAGGGAGCGTTGTGTAGGGCCAGCAACTCCATGGCGCCACCCAGCTTCTCGTCGTCGAAGCCCGGGTGCACGTTGAAGATGCCATAGCCCGGGGTCTGAGTGAGGAACTGGCCGGCACAGATGTTGGCGGCGATCATGGCCTCTTCCACCATGCGGTTGGCCAGACGGCGGGGTTCCACGTGAATGGCCACCACCTCGCCGGCCTCATTCAGCTCGAAGGCGTAGTCCGGTCTGTCCTTGAACATGAGGGCATGCTCGGTGCGCCAGGCCTGGCGGGCCAGGGTGATGCCCTGCAGCAGCTTGAGCTGGCCGGCAATCACCTCGTTGGGGGTGAAGCTGGCGCTTTGGCCCAGTTCCAGGTAGTCGGAGACCTCGTCGTAGATCAGGCGGCCCTGGGAGCGGATGTTGGCGGCAAAGAAGCGGAACTGGCCCAGGGCACCGTCGGCGGCTATGTCCAGCTGGCAGCACAGCACGGGGCGCTCCTCGCCTTCCTTGAGGGAGCACAGCTCATCGCTCAGGGTGCGGGGTATCATGGGGATGTTGCGGCCCGGCAGGTAGACGGTGAAGGCGCGCTTGGCGGCTTCCAGATCCAGCGGGCTGCCCGGCTCCAGGTAGGCGGTGGGATCGGCGATGGCCACCCACAGCTTCCAGCCATCCCCGGCGGGCTCGGCATAAAGGGCGTCATCCATGTCCTTGGTAGAGGCACCGTCTATGGTGACGAAGGGCAGGGCGGTGAGATCTTCCCGGCTCAGGCCTTCCTCGTGATAGGACCAGGTCTGCTCCTCGTCGGGGGCCTGACGGGCCAGATCATGGCGGCGCAGCACCACCCACCAGGGGGCTTCCGGATCCTCGCCACGGCAGATGAGCTCGCTGATCTCGGCGGCATGATTGCCATCGGTCATGGCGTGGCGCTTGAGCCTGGCCACCACCCAGTCGCCTTCCTGGAACTGTTTCTCGTCCAGGCCCTTGATGGCGCGGGCGCGGATCATCTCCTTGAGTACCGGATGATCCGGCACCACGTTCAGCCGATCCTTGATCAGCTTGATGCGGCCGACGAAGCGGCTCAGAAACGGGGTGATCAGGGCATCGGGTTCCGCCTGTTCCTTTTCCTTCTCGGTGCGGATCACGGCGCTGATGCGATCGCCGTGCATCACCTTCTTCATCTGCATGGGCGGGATGAAGTAGCTCTCCCGGTTATCGGTCTCGAGGAAGCCAAAGCCCCGGTCGGAGGCACGGACGACCCCTTCCTTCTTGGGCAGATTTTCGCGCAGCTGTTGTTTGAGCTGCGCCAGCAACGGATTGTCTTGGAACATGCGGGGTCACCTGATTAAGAAACAGGAGGGACTATACGGACTTGTGTCGGCAAAACCAAGGCTCACGCGCCCTGCGCTGGTGCGGCCAGCTGCCGGGCAGCCAGGGCGGCGAACTCGCGTCGGCTTGGTTTGAGTCCGTCCTCTTGGGCGGGCCAGGCCAGCCAGTGACGGGGCACCAGGTAGCCGGGTAACCGCTGGCGCAACCAGGCTTCCAGATCGTCGACGGCGGCGCCGGAGTGCCATTGGATGAAGGCCACCGGCCTGTGTCCCCACTGGGCATCCGCCAAGGGCACCACCAGGGCCTGGGCCACATCGGGGTGTTCAAGCAAGGCGGCCTCAATCTGTTCGGGCTGGATGTTCTCGCCGCCGCAGACGAACTGGTTATCCAGCCGGCCGCAGACCTTCAGCTCGCCATCCACCGTCCACTCGCCCTTGTCCCGGGTGTGGAACCAACCGGCGGGATCCAGCGGCAGAGCCAGCCCATCCTCCGTCTCATAGCCGGCAAACAGGGTCTCACCGCGCACGCAGATCTCGCCCGCCTGCAGACAGACCTCGCGGCCGGGCAGGGGACGGCCTACCACCTGGCTGTCGCTGCCGCAGACCCGGGTGCAGACCTGGGAACCCATCTCGGAGAGGCCGTAGCTCACCAGGGGGGAGAGCCCCTGAGCCTGGCAGGCGGCCACCAGGGCCTGGGGAATGGGGGCGCCGCCCAGCAACAGGACTCGCAGCCGGGTCTGGCTCAGCCGAAAGTCCGGCGCTGCGAGCAGGCGCCACAGCTGAGTGGGTACCAGCGAGAGGTGGCTGATGGGATCCCGCCTGAGCTGATCCTTGAGGGGCAGCTTGGCATCGGGCAGTACCAGGGTGGCGCCGGCGGCAAAGCAGCGCAGCGGGATGGCAAAGCCCCCCACGTGATACAGGGGCAGGGAGAGCAGCCAGCCATCGCCTCGAGTGAGGGGGATCTGTTGGCGGCTGCCCTGGGCGTTGGCCAGGTGCTGGGCCAGGCGATGGACCACCACCTTGGCCTGACCGCTACTGCCGGAGGTGAGCAGCTTGTTGCACAGGGCAGCGGGATCGAGCCGGGCGGCCCCCTGGGGTGACCTGGCTTGCCAGTTTGGGGTGAGGTTCTGCCAGTGGCCGGCCAAGGGGCCGGCTTCCCGCCACAGGGCCTGGATGGCCAATCGCTGGCACCAGGTCTGTTGGCTGGCCTCCGGCAGGGCCGGGTTGAGGGGGCAGAGGATGAGCTGCCGGCGCAGGGCGGCCCAGATGAGCAGTAAGGTAGGCAGACCGTTACGGGCAATCAGCCCCAGGGCATCACCGGCCAACAGGCCGGCTGCGTCGAGCTGCTGGCCCAGGGCATTGAGCCGCTGATCCAGCTCGCCATAGCTGACGGGCTGACCGTCCAGATAGAGGGCGGGCTGTTCCGGGTGCTGGCTGGCGTGCTGGCGGATCGGGCAGATCACGCCGGCCAGACTCGCTCCAGCTGGCTCATGTCCACCTGCTGGGTCTCGGGGGTGAGCAGGGAGCCGGCGAAGTAGCGCAGGGTGTCCAGGCCCGGCGCCTGCTCCGGCGCCCACTCGCTGCTGAGCTGGGCCAGCAGCCGGTTGCCCAGCTGGGATTCATAGCAGGAGGAGAGTATCACCTTGAGCCCCAGCTCCCGGGCTTTCTCCACCATGGCCTGACACTTGGCCAGGCTGCCGATCAGGGTGGGCTTGATGATCAGGGCCTTGAGCTGGGGAAAGTTCTCCCAGTTGGCGTCCGTACTCAGCAGCTCATCCAGCGCCACCGGTATGCCGGTGTGGCCCGCCACCGCCTTGACGTCCTCGAAGCGGGCACAGGGATCCTCCACATACTCCAGGTTGGCGGGGTTGAGGTGGCTCATGAAGGTCCAGGCCTCCTCCCGGGTCCAGCCCTGATTGGCGTCGAGAATGAGCTTGAGTTTGGGGGCGAGGCTACACAGTTCGCGGATCATGGCGATCTCGTCGCGCATGGCGTAGCGGGCCACCTTGAGCTTGGCCTTGCTGGGGTATTCGTAGAGCCACTCCCGCCAGCCCCAGATGATCTCGTCCGGGCTGCCCAACAGCAGCAGATAGGGGGAGTGGGGGGCGTGCATCTGTTTGGGCCAGTTGCGCTGGGCGCAGTCGAAACCAAACTGCACCGAAGGCAGTTGCGGTGCCAGATTGCGACCCTGTTTGCGGCTCTTCAGGCAGAGGATGGCCTCCTCCTGCGCCTCGTCCAGCGTCTCCCTGGACAGACCCGGCAGGGGAGCGATTTCCCCCCAGCTGTCCCCGATGCGCAGCAAGAGCCCCTCGCGCTCGGGCATCACCCGACCGCGAAACACCAGGGGTTGACCAAAAGGCAGACGATAGCGGTACAGGGTCGCGTCCATCATGGATTCCGTTTGAATTTGGAAAAATCAGGCTGCCGCTTCTGGTTAAAGGCGTTGCGGCCTTCCTGGCCCTCTTCTGTCATATAGAACAGCATGGTGGCATTGCCAGCCAGTTCCTGCAAGCCGGCCTGGCCGTCGCAGTCGGCGTTCATGGCCGCCTTCAGGCAGCGCAGGGCCATGGGGCTGTGCTGCAGCATCTCCCGGCACCAGCGCACCGTCTCCTTCTCCAGATCCGCCAGGGGCACCACAGTGTTGACCAGGCCCATCTCCAGCGCCTCGGCGGCGTCGTACTGGCGGCAGAGGAACCAGATCTCCCGGGCCTTCTTCTGCCCCACGATGCGGGCCATGTAGGAGGCGCCCCAGCCACCGTCAAACGAGCCGACCTTGGGGCCGGTCTGGCCGAAGCGGGCGTTCTCGGCGGCGATGGTGAGATCACAGAGCATGTGCAGCACATGGCCGCCACCGATGGCGTAGCCCGCCACCATGGCCACCACCGGCTTGGGGCAGGTGCGGATCTGGCGCTGGAAGTCCAGCACGTTGAGGTGATGGGTGCCCTCCTCATCCTGATAGCCGCCGTAATCCCCCCGCACCTTCTGATCGCCACCGGCACAGAAGGCCTGGTCGCCGGCGCCGGTGAGAATGATGGTGCCGATGCCGGCATCGAAGCGGGCGTCGGACAGCGCCTGGATCATCTCCTGCACGGTACGAGGACGGAAGGCGTTGCGCACCTGGGGCCGGTTGATGGTGATCTTGGCGATGCCCTCCTCGCTCTTGTGATAGAGGATGTCGGTGAAGTCGCCGCTGCAGTCATGCCAGTGATAGGGGGCGTACCAGTCGGGTTCTTGTGGGCGCATGGGCTCTCTCTACAAAGTGGGTGATGAAATCGGCTGGCCCGCCAGCCAGTGCTGTAGCCAGCGGGCGACAAATTCTGGGTTGTCACGATGGGCGTTGTGGCCGGCATCCGGCACCGCCTGCCGGCTCAGCTGCGGCTGCATGGCGGCCAGCCGGGTGGCGATGGCGGCAAACTTGCCGTCCTGCTGGCCATACAGGTAGGCCAGGGGCAGGCGGGTTCTGGCCAGCCAAGGGGCCAGATCCGGCTGGCGGGCCAGGCTGGTGGCGCAATAGGTGCGGGCCAGCCTCCGGCCGTCATTCTGCCGGCGGGCCGCTATCAGTTGGATGCGATCAGCAGCGCTCAGCTCGGCAAACACCGGCTGGTGGTACCAGTCTGCCAGCACCGTCTCCAGGGGTTCGCGGTAGAAGCGGCGGGCCCAGCGCGCGTCCTGTCTGGTCCGCTCCCGTCGCTCGGCCTGGCTCACCAGTCCAGGATGGGCGCCTTCCAGGATGAGACTCTGCAGGCCGGGGGCGCCGCCGGCGGCATGATAGAGGGCCAGGCGGCCACCCAGGGAATAGCCCAGCAGATGGTAGCGGCGTATGCCTTCGGCCTGCAGCCGGGCGCTCAGCCAGGCCGGGAAGTCCGCCAGACGGCGCAGGGGACGGGCGGACTCCCGGCCGTGGCCGGGCAGGTCCAGCGCCAGGGCGTCCACCCCGGGCAGGCACGCCAGCAGCGGTTGCCAGTCGTGGCGGTCCCCCAGCAGGCCGTGGAGCAGCACCAGCTCAGCCAAGGGGCCACTCCTGGGCCTGTATCCAGGCTTTGAGGTCGTTGAGCTGGTTGGCCACCTCGTCGTGAGGCACCCGGATCTCGATCAGATGCTGGCCTCCGTCCAGGGCCTGGCGGTAGGCCGCCAGTGCCCCATCCAGGCTGTCTGGCGCCTGATAGTGCAGGCCAAACTGGCCGGCGGCCTGGGCAAAGTCCAGGCCATGGGGCAGGCGATAGAGGGGCGCCTTGGCGGCCTCCGGCACCGGCAGCAGGTGGAAGATGCTGCCGCCGTCGTTGTTGATGAGCAGCACCACCACGGGGCCGGGGAGATCCCGCAGCAGCGCCAGGCTGTTGAGATCGTGCAGCGCCGAGGTGTCCCCCAACAGCAAGGTGGTGGGCTCGCCGGGACGGCTGTGGGCCCAGCCGGCGGCGGTGGCAATCAGGCCATCGATGCCCGAGGCGCCGCGGTTGCTCAGCACCCGGCTCGGCCCTGCACCTGTTTCGGCCAGGCTGTCCAGCAGGCGGATGGGCAGGCTGTTGCCCAGCAGCAGATGGCCGCGCAGCACCCGAGGCAATTGGCGACACAGGGCCGCCTCGCTCAGCTGGTTCAGCTGTGCATTAAGGCCCTGGCTAAGGCGAGCCAGCGGCTCGGCGAGATCCAGCCAGGGTGCCTGCTCGGGCGTCTCCCTCAGCCGGGCCTGACACCAGGCGCCGACGGGGGCCTGCAGGCGCAGCCGGAAGGGGCCGTTCTCGTCGAGCCGGGCGCCGTGCCGGTCGATGAGCCAGGCCTGTTGCCAGGGCTGGCGGGCGATGAACTGGCTCAGCCGCTTGGAGACGAGCCGGCCGCCCAACTGCAGCAGCACCCTGGCCTGGCCCAGGGCGGCCTGGACGCCCTCATGGTGCAGGGCCAGATCGTACAGCGGCAGCGCCTCGGGGGCGAAGCGCAGCTGGGACTGGATATCCGCCAGCAGCGGCCAGCCCAGGCGGCGGGCCAAGGCGCGAATGGCCTCGGCCTCCTCAGGGTCGGTCAGCCGCCCGGCGACGATCAGCCCCGGCTCGCGGCAAAACGCCGGCCAGTCCGGGGCACCCAGATCCGGCTGTGGCCGGGCGGTGCGCTGCCAGGGGGCGGTGTCGTCCAGCCAGCTCCCCAGGGGGGCCAGGTAGTCCTGCCAGTCGGGGATCTCCGCCTGGGGATAGAGTGGCTCAGGGAAGCGGCAGTTGAGGTGCACCGGACCCGGGGTCAGGGCCTGTTGGCGGGCCGCCTCGTCCAGGCTGGCCAGCAAAAAGCGCGGCGAGATGGCCAAGCTGGGGGCCGGCAGATCCTGCTGATAGACGGGGTAGTGGGCGAAGATCCCCGCCTGGGGGATGGCCTGGTTGGCCCCCACGTCGATGAGCTCCTGCGGCCGGTCGGCGCTCAGGATCCACAGGGGCACGCCGCTCTGCCTGGCCTCCACCACCGCCGGATAGAGGTTGGCCACCGCCGTACCCGAGGTACAGAGCAGGGCCACGGGGGCGTTTAGCCCCTGGGCCAGCCCCAGGGCGAAGAAGCCCAGGCCGCGCTCGTCAAAGTGGGTGTGGCATTGCAGGCCGGGCTGCTCGGCGGCCGCCAGGGTGAGGGGGGCACTGCGGGAGCCTGGGGCGATGCACAGATGACGCACCCCCAGTCGGCACAGCTCGTCCAGCAGCAGATGGGCCCACAGGGCGTTGATCTGGCTGGCCTGGGTCAGGGCTCGGGGGTGGCCGCTCATGGGATCAAGGCCCTCATTCATGGGGCAGAGCTCTCATTCATGGGTCAGAGCCCCCAGCAGGGTGGCCAGCTTGTCATCCAGCTCCTGCCATTCGGCGTCGGGCTCGGAGCCCTCGACGATGCCGGCACCGGCAAACAGGGTCAGGCTGTCGGGCGCCAGCCGGCCGCAGCGGATGGCCACGGCAAATTCCGCCACATCCTCGCTGATCAGGCCGCAGGCACCGGCATACCAGCCCCGCTCCTGGGGCTCCAGGGCGTGGATCAGGGCCTTGGACTTGCGCCGTGGGCAGCCGCCCACCGCCGGGGTGGGGTGCAGGGCGGCCAGCAGTTGGGCGTCGGTGACACCGGGGTGCAGATGGGCCTGGATCTCCCGTTTGAGGTGCTGCACCCGGCGCAGGGAGAGGATCTGGGGCTCGGAGAGCTCGGCGGTATCTGCCAGCCCTTCCAATCGGGTGAGGATGTCCGCATGGACCAGACGGTTCTCCAGCCGATTCTTGTTGTCCGCCAGCAGCTGGGCCGCCAGCTCGGCGTCCCGCTGGGCATCGCCGCAGCGCACTATGGTGCCGGCCAGGGCCTCGGTGGCCAGTGCCCGTTCCTGGCGGCGATAGAGCCGCTCCGGCGAGCAGGCCAGGAAGCTCTGCTCCGGGCTGAAGCGGAACACGAAGTGAAAACAGTTGAGGGAGAGCGGCTGCCAGGCGGCAATGAGATCCCAGGGATCGTAGGCCTGTGCCAGGGCCAACCGGCTCTGCCGGGAGAGCACCACCTTGGGGATGCGGGACAGGGAGTCGGGCGCCAGCACGGCCTCCACCATCTGCCGCCAGCGGGGCAAGTCCGGGCTGTCCTGCCGGGTCAGGGGCTGGGGTGGCAGGGGCGCGGTGGCCAGGGCCGGTTGCAGGGCGTTCAGGGCCTCCCGGGCCGCCGCCATCTCGGCCTCCCGGTTGTCGTCGGTGAGCCAGAGGTTGCACACCAGCTCGGTGTGATTGCCCTGGCGGATGAGTTCGATGCGCGGCAGCACGAAGCGGCAGGGGCCGAACTCGGGCCAGTGGGCATGGTCCGGGTCGAAGGCCAGGCCGCCGTAGTAGCGCGGCCAGCTGCCGCCCTCGGGTTTGGCCTGGCCGGAGAGCGCCGCCAGCGCGGCGGGATCCCGGATCTCCTGGAGGCTGCCGAGGCAGGCAAACTCCCGATCCCGCTCCCGGGCGTGCCAGTAGATCTGCGGATACTGGGTCTGGCCCTTGAGCCAGCCGGGCAGAGAGGTAACGTCGACCGGATGACGCAAACGCAGGAAGCCGGTACGGGGATCGGCGGACAGGGTGTCGAGCTGCAACAGCAAGGGGGTGTGGGCCAGCATGGGGGTTGCTATCCAGAGTCTTTGACCGGGCTGGCGAGGGCGCCGGAACTGCCAAAAGAGACCAGCATCCGGTATAGTACAGCCCCTACGCTGTCCCCTCCCGGGCCGGCTTGAATGGGGCCCAGTATAGGGCGTGGCGGCGGGAGGGTAAACGATCTTGATCCCGACGGAGCCCCTGCTGATGACATCATCCTCGATTGGCGCCTGGGTGCTGGCGGCCCGCCTGCGCACCCTGCCCCTGGCCTGTGCCTCCGTGCTGCTGGGCGGTGGTCTGGCGGCCCAGGCCGGCGCCTTCGACTGGCCCCTGTTCGGCCTGACCCTGCTCACCGCCATCCTGCTGCAGATCCTCTCCAACCTGGCCAACGACTATGGCGATGCCGTCTCCGGTGCCGACAACGCCGATCGGGTGGGCCCCACCCGGGCCGTGGTGAGCGGCCTCATCAGCCGGTCGCAGATGCGCCTCGGCATGCTGGCCACCGGCGGCCTGGCGGTGGTGAGCGGGCTGGCGCTCTTGTGGCGCGCCTTTGCCGACGACTGGCCGGCCTTCCTTGCCTTCATCGGCTTCGGCGCCCTGGCCCTGGTGGCGGCGGTGACCTACACGGTGGGGCGGCGCCCCTACGGCTACCGCGGGCTGGGGGATCTCTCTGTGTTCCTGTTCTTCGGCCTGCTGGGGGTGGTGGGCTCCTTTTACCTGTTCACCCACCAGCTGAGCTGGCCCCTGCTGCTGCCCGCCACCGGCTGCGGCCTGCTGGCCACCGCCGTGCTCAACATCAACAACATCCGGGATCTGGCCACCGACGAGGCCAGCGGCAAGCGCACCCTGGCGGTGCGGCTGGGGGAGGCGCGGGCCCGCCGCTACCACTGGCTGCTGATCCTGGGGGCCGGGGGCTGCGTGGCGGCCTTTATCGGCCTGTTCGAGCCCTCACCCTGGCCGGCCTTGTGCCTGTTGGCCTACGGCCCCTTGCTGCGGGTGACCTGGGTGGTGCAGCATAGTCGGGATCCCGGGGTGCTCAATGGCCAGTTGAAGGCCACCGCCCTGGGCAGCTTCTTCTTCAACCTGCTGTTGGCCCTGGGCTTTGCCCTGGCTTGAGGAGCTCATCATGAGTTTGAGTGTCTGGCTGGCCTTCCTGGTCACCACCCTGTTGTTCAGCCTGTTCCCCGGCGCCGGCGCCCTCAACACCATGGGAACCGTGGTGCGTCACGGGGTGCGCAGCGCCCTGCCGTCCATCGCCGGGCTGCAGCTGGGGCTGCTGTGTCACCTGCTGTTGGCCGGGGTGGGGCTGGGTGCCCTGCTGGCCCGCTCCCTGCTGCTGTTCGAGATCATCAAGTGGTGTGGCGCGGCGTATCTCGTCTGG
This sequence comes from Pseudaeromonas paramecii, assembly GCF_039540575.1. Taxonomy (NCBI): domain Bacteria; kingdom Pseudomonadati; phylum Pseudomonadota; class Gammaproteobacteria; order Aeromonadales; family Aeromonadaceae; genus Pseudaeromonas; species Pseudaeromonas paramecii. Next base: position 64,224 of record NZ_BAABFC010000004.1, on the reverse strand, counting down.
CTGGGCTGGAAGCAGTGGCGCGCGCCTGTGCAGGCGATGCAGGCCGGTGCCGCCAAGCCCATGCTGTTCTGGCCGGCGGTGCTGGTGAACCTCACCAACCCCAAGACCATCCTATTTCTGGTGGCCCTGTTCCCCCAGTTCATCCACACCGACTATCCCCTCTGGTCCCAGTGCCTGATCCTGGGGGGCACCTGCCTGCTGGTGGATGCCCTGGTGATGGTGGGCTATGCCACCCTGGCGGTGCCCCTGATGCGGATCATCACCACGCCGGCCCGTCAGCGGCTGCAGAACCGGGTATTCGGCAGCCTGTTCATGGCGGCCGGGGTCACCCTGGCGGGGGCCAGCCGCTAACTCATGCCCCTGCGGGTCGCCAGTTTCAACATCAGCCTCAGCCGGCCCAAGGCCGGCCAGCTGCTCGCCGATCTGCACGCCGGTGCGCCCCAGATCCGGCGGGTGGCGGCCATGGTGCGGCGGGTGCGCCCAGATCTGCTGTTGCTCAACGAGTTTGACCATAACGGCGAGGCCGAGGCGCTGGATCACTTCTGCCAACACTATCTGGCGGTGAGCGACGAACAGGGCGGCCCGCTGCTCTATCCCTACCGCTATCGGGTGCCCTGCAACACGGGGCAGCTGGCGCCTGTGGATCTGGACGGTGACGGCCGGCTCAGCCTGCCCGGCGACGGCCTGGGCTTTGGCGACTTCCCCGGCCAGTACGCCATGGTGCTGCTCTCACGTTACCCCTTGCTGGAGGCGCGGGTGCGCAGCTTCGCCCACCTGCCCTGGGCTTCTATCCCCGGCGCCCGGCTGCCGGATGCCGAGCCTGGCTCCGGCCTGGCGGATTACTACAGCCCGGCGGCCCGCGCCCTGCTGCCGCTCTCCTCCAAGAATCACCTGGATCTGCCGGTGCAGGTGGGGGAGCGGGTGCTGCATCTGCTGCTCAGCCATCCCACACCGCCGGTGTTTGACGGCGCCGAGCGGCGCAACTGGCTGCGCAACGCCGACGAGATCCGCCTGTGGCAGCACTACCTGGATGACGCTCCCTGGCTGGTGGATGACCAGGGCGGTCGCGGCGGCCTGGCGGCGGGGGCGTCTTTCGTGCTGTTGGGGGATCTCAACAACGATCCGGCGGCGGGCGAGGGCAACAAGGCCGCCATCCTGGGGCTGCTGCGCCACCCCAGACTCAATGCCGCGGCGGCCCTGGGGGCCCAGGTGCCCAAATCCCGCGGCGCCCTGCACTATGCCAAGCAGCAGCATCCCATCTGGCGGGTGGGGGAGCCCGCCACCTGGACCCACATACTGCCGCTGCGCCTCGACTATGTGCTGCCCAGCGCCGATCTCGCCGTGCTGGACGGCGGCGTCTTCTGGCCCGCGCCGGACGAGCCGGGCTGGGAGTGGATCGCCGACGCACGGGGGCGCCAGCGGGGCTCCCGTAGCTCGGATCACCGCCTGGTGTGGCTGGATCTGGCCTGGGGCGACTAGGCCGTCGGTGGCAGCAAGCCCGCGCAACGCCCTCATCTGGGCCACTGGCGCAACCCGTGTCTCGAAGGCGTATAGTTCCCGGCTGGGCCATGCTTAGGCGGAGCCCGCCACATCATTTGGAGGAGTCATGTTCGGTATCAAACGCCTCAAACAGCAGCTGCAGCAGCTGCGCCAGGAGCGCAATCAGCTGGCCGCCAGCCTGGACGGCATCCGGCAGGCCATGGCCTGCATCGAGTTCAGTCCCCAGGGCGAGATACTCAGCGCCAACGACCGTTTCCTGGCATTGATGGGTTACAGCCTGGCGGATCTGTTGGGCCAGCATCACAGGCTCTTCTGTCTGCCGGAATACGCCGCCAGCACCGCCTATCAGCAGTTCTGGCCACGGCTGGCTCGGGGCGAGAGCCTCACCGACAAGTTCCAGCGGCTGACCCGCGGCGGCGAGGTGGTGTGGCTGGAGGCCAGCTACATTCCGGTGAAGGACGAGACGGGGCGGGTGGTGCGCATCCTCAAGCTGGCCTCCGACATCACGGCACGTATCGAGACCGCCCAGTACCAACAGGCCCTGGTGAGCGCCATCAACCGCTCCATGGCGGTGATCAGCTTCAGCCCGACGGGTCAGGTGCTGCAGGCCAACGACAACTTTTTGCAGGTGATGGGCTACAGCCTGGGGGAGCTCAAGGGCCAGTCCCACCGGATCTTCTGTACCGCCGCCCAGCAGGCCAGCGCCGAATACGAGCCGTTCTGGGAGCGGCTGCGGCGCGGCGAGTACGTCTCCGGCCTGTTCGAACGGCTGGACAAGCACGGCCGGGTGGTGTGGCTGCGGGCCACCTACAACCCCGTCTTCGATCCGGCGGGCAAGGTCAGCCAGGTGGTGAAGTTTGCCAGCGAGGTGACCGAGCAGGTGGAGCGCAACCTGCGGGAGCGGGAGGCGGCTCAGCAGGCCTATGCATCGGCCAGCCAGACCAGCCAGAGTGCCGAACAGGGGCGACAGGTGGTGAGCCAGAGCGTGGCCATGATGGAGACCATAGCCGCCGAACTGGAGCAGACCCGCGGCCAGATCCTGGCGCTGCACAAGCAGTCGGATCAGATCAGCAACATAGTGGGCACCATTCGCGGCATCGCCGATCAGACCAACCTGCTGGCGCTCAACGCCGCCATCGAGGCGGCCCGGGCCGGCGAGCTGGGCCGCGGCTTTGCGGTGGTGGCCGACGAGGTGCGCAACCTGGCGGCCCACACCAGCCGGGCCACCGAGGAGATAGTCCAGGTGGTGAAGGACAACCAGGCTCTGACCCAGGCGGCGGTGACCGGCATGGAGGAGAACCATGGCCGGGCCGAGCAGGGGGTGGCCCTGGTGCAACAGGCCGGCGGCGTCATCAGCACCATACAGCAGGACGCCCAGGCCCTGGAGGCGGCCATCAGCCAGGTGACCCAGCAACTGCACCATTAACCCGGGGCCCGCAGCGCGGGCCCTTTTATCTTGTTCCGCACCAGCCTCGCATCGGGGGCCATCCAGCTCCCTCCTGGCCGAATTCATCAAACTGTCATCGTTCTGCCGCATTCTTGGCGCCAACCCGACAGGGACACTCTTGGCATGGAAGCGATGAACTCATTGTTGAAACGATACGGCCGTTTGCTGGCCGGCCTGCTGGCGGCCTGCCTGCTGTTTTTGCTCGCCACCCTCTACACCGGGCAGCAGCTGGCGTCGGCCCGGGCCCAGTGGCTGAGCCAGCTCAACGCCCCGGCCCGCAGCGGCGCCACCTGGCTGACCCTCGACAGCGGCTTGTTCCATCAGCGCGGCGAGCTGCACCTCTCCTTGCTGGACGGGGGTGCCCTGCCCACTCTGCTGGGGCTGCCACCCCAACCGGATCTCAACGCGCAACTGGCCCAGCTGGGCCCGCTGGAGCTGTATGTGACCATCGACAGCCGGGTGCTGCCCGGCCGGGTGCGTCATCAGGCCCGTGTACAGGTCACCCGGGGCACCCTGGGGCAGCTGCGGGATCAGGGCCTGCTACAGATCCAGGAGCCCCAGCTGAGCTGGGGCGACGGCTGGGGGCAGGATGGCCGGCTGGCTCTCAGCTGGCCCGGTGGCCGCCTGCAACTGGATGACGGCGCCCTGACCCTGGATAGCCTGGCGCTGGACTGGCAGCCGGACGGACAAGACGGCCGGCAACTGGCCTGGCAACTGGCCGAGCTGACCCTGGATCAGGGGGACGACCGCCTGCTGCTGAGCCAATGGCAGGGCGAGCTGGCCCTGATGCATCAGGCGGGCGAATGGCGGTTGACCCGCTGTGCCAGCCAACTGGCCCAGCTGCTGCGCTTAAGGGCCGATGAACGGCTGGAGCTGGCGGGGGCGGACTTTACCTTCGGCCTCTCCGCCAACAAGCACGGCCTGCAGTCGGTGGTGGATCTCAACGGCCAGGGTCGGCTGGCGGCCGGGGTGCTGCAGCAGGGCAGTCGGCGCTACACCCTGGAGCAGCTGGATCTGGGGCTGGCCCTGGGGGGCATAGACGTGCAGGGTTATCAGGCCCTGCTGCAAAGCGCCCTGACCCGCTTCGATCAGCGGCCCGTCTGGCTGGCGGCCCTCAACCGGGTGACCCGTTCCGGGTTCCAGCTGCACCTGGAGCCCTTCCATCTGCAGCTGGACAACGGCCGGCTCAAGGCCAGTGGCGAGGTCACCTCCCGGCCCTTCGACATGGCCTCCCTCACCGACATCGCCTCCTTCCGCTCCCTGTTGCAGGGGGTGCTGGAGCTGGAGGCGGATGCCAGCCTGGCGCCCATGGTGACGGACAGCGGCACCCTGCTGGCCATGCAGGATGCCGGCTATGTCACCGATCAGGCGGGTGTGCTCAACAGCCGGCTGCGGGTGGTGAACGGCAAGCTGTCGGCCAACGGCAACGCCATTCAGTGGTGAGGACGACCCCATGACGGCAGTTCGCAGGCAGTTTGTCAGCGCCCAGCAGGTGGCGGAGCGGGCGGGGGTCTCCCGCTCGGCGGTCTCCCGCACCTTCACCGCCGGGGCCAGCGTGTCGCCGGCCACCCGGGCCAAGGTGCTGGCGGCCGCCGAGGATCTGGGGTATCACGTCAACCACCTGGCCCGCTGTCTACACCATGACAGCCATATCGTTTGCCTCATCACCACCGACATCAGCACCCCCTTCCAGGCCAGCATGCTGGATCTGCTGACCCGGGAGCTGCAGCGCCTCGACAAGGTGGCCATGGTGATCAACACCAAGGGGGATGCCGACGGCGTGGCGGCGGCCCTGACCCAGACCCTGCAGTTTCGTGCCGAGGCCTCCATCATCCTCTCCGGCCAGCCCAGCGGCGCCCTGATCGACCAGTGCCTGGCCAATGGCCAGCGGGTGATACTGGTGAACCGCAACTACGACCATCCCCTGGCGGAGAACCTCTGCCTGGACAACCGCGGCGCCGCCGCCCTGGCGTTACAGATGCTCAAGGCCCAGGGTTGCCAGCAGGTGGCGGTGGTGAGCTCCAACGTGGGCTCCGTGGGGCTGGTGGCCCGGGAGCAGGGTTTCGTCGCGGCGGCCCAGGCGGCGGGGCTCGACGTGCGGGTGCTCAAGCAGGGCGACACCTCCTACGCCACCGGCCTGGCCCTGGGGGAGGCGCTGACCGCGCTGCCGGACGGCGTCTTCTGCGTCACCGACCTGCTGGCCTGCGGCTTTCTCGATGCCCTGCGCCGGCGCGGGGTGCGGGTGCCCGCCGATCTGGCCCTCATCGGCTTCGACGACATCGAGCAGGCCAGCTGGCACAGCTACCGCCTCACCACCTTCCGCCAGCCCCAGCAGCTGATGGTGCAGCACATACTGCACCGCCTGCAGGGCCCGGCGGATCACTTCCCCCGCCAGCAGATCTTCCCGTTGCAGCCGATCTGGCGGGAGACCACCCGCTAGGCGCCGCGCACTCGGGTCTTCTCCCCCTGCCCAGGGGGAGGCTGGGAGGGGGCAGGCTGCCCCACTTTGCCAAGCCGGTATCTGCGCCTATGACATCGGCCATCCAATCATTGAATAAACGTAAGCGGCTGTTGATTTTTAACGGGTTCCCATTTCTCCCGCTGGCCAGTTGCGTTAGCCTGACACCCCAAAGGCTGTCGGGTTCAGTCGCACCAAGCTCGCCGGCGGGGCGCAGAACATCAGAGGTGGGAGTACGGGATGTTATTCAACAAGCAGGTCATCGTGGTTTATCCCGAGATCTACGAGCAACTGGCCATTACCTTGCAACACCAGATCTCGAAACAGGATGGCTTCGACAGCGCCGCCTGGACCATAGCCCACTACCGGCAGAACTTGCCGACGCTATCGGGCCGCAGTCACGTCATCTTCCTCGGCGATGGTGACGAGAACCCCTACTCCCGCATCTATCTCGAACAGATCGACCATATCGTCAACCAGCAGGGTGCCTGTTATGGCTTCGACGGCAGCAAGGCGGTGGTGTTTGGTGAGGGCAAGCTGGCCCAGGCCAGCGCCTTTGATGCCCTGCGCCGCAGCCTGTACCAGGCCAGCAAATTATCCGGCGGCCTCAGTGCTGGTGCCACCATCGGCGCCGCATTCATTCTGGCTAACCCTATGTTGCCGCTGCTGGGCGGTCTGCTGGGGAGTCTGGGCTATCAGCTGGTGCAATTGGTGCAGGCCAAGCGAGCGCGCAAGGCACTGCGCCGCGAACAGACCAAGCTGGCGCTCTACCAGTTTGTCGCCAACGAGCTGGATAACTGGTTCGCTGAGCAGGATTAAGCCCGATGGGAGAATTTGCCGACGCCTTCTGGCGCGCCAGCCGGGATCAGGCCGCCAATCAGGGCGCCACCCTGTCAGAGGCGTTTGTCGACCAGGTGCAGACCAGCCTCGATGAAGCCATCGCCGCCCTGCAACGGGAGGCCGAACGACGCGCCAATGTGGACGTCAATTTCGTCAAGGGCCATCTGGCCGAGGTCTGGCATGCCGAAACGCTGAAGGTGGCCGCCCGCGCCAAGGGGCGCACCGATATCTGGGCCAATGCCGCCGGCAACAACAAGACCGGGCAGGACGTGCAGTACGGCGACGCGACCACAGGGCGCAATGCCGAGTTGAAGTATTACAAGACCGGCGAAGAGACAGCACGCCAACTGGGCAATCCGGCCTATAACGACAGCCAGAAGGTGGTGCCGGCCGACCAGTTGCAGGAGGTGATTGCCGAGGCCCAGCGCCAGGCGGCGCGCAACCGTGACACCCGGCCTGACGTGGCGGCCGCCAATCAGCATACCGCGCAGAGCGTCAGCGATCGGCTGGAGGTGGATGGCGTCACCTCCACGCCGCTGACCGAAGGCGATGCCAAGGCGCTGGCGACCGATCTGCAACGTGATGGCGAGCTGGATGCCGAGGCGTACGGCCTGACCACGGAGGCCTTTATCGCCTGGTCTGATCTGCTGCGCGAATCCGGCAGCGCGGCGCTGCATGCGGCGGCTTTCAGCGCCGCCTTGAGCAGCGCGCCTCTGCTGTACCGGCTGCTGCGCCAGGCCCACCGCACCGGCGAGCTCGATGAGCGCGCCTGGTTGACGGCGGCCCGTCAGCTGGTCGGTCAGTCGGCCAACGCCGGACTGCGCGGTGGCATGGCGGCCATCATCACAGGTGGTTGCAGGTCGGGCCTGCTCGGTCCTGCGCTGAAGAGCGCACCACCCGCCGCCATTGGCATGGCCACCGCCCTGGCATTGAATTCGCTAGAGCACTCCTGGCGTTACGCATGGGGCGAAATCAGCGGTCGCGAGCTGGCGTTCAACACCTCACGCGATACCCTCGCCTTGTTGATGGGCTCCGGCGGCGCCATGCTGGGACAGATGTTGATCCCCATCCCCTTGCTCGGCGCCACCCTCGGCAACTTGGTCGGCTCGACCCTGGGTGCCATGAGTATTCAGGCGGCGCAACACAAGGTGCTGGCGTTGTGTGTGGAGCAGGACTGGACCTTTTGGGGCCTGGTGGAACAGAACTATGTGGTCCCCGAGGCGGTGCTGGCCCGCGCCGGCTTCGATCTCTTCGCGCCACAACAACTTGGCGTGGCTGCATTTCAGGTCCATCGCTTTACTTCTCCCTCCTTTAACGAACCACGGCTGGAGTTTCAGTTCCTGCGCCGCGGCGTCATGGCATTTCACACCATCGGCTATCTGTCATAACTCCTGCGCATGGACGCGATGCGGCCGCCTGGTGCGGAGTAGTTTCCGGCCAGCACAGTCGTGGTGGAAAAGGGGGCCGCTCGCCCCCTACTTATATCCCCGGTAGGTTGGGTTGGAGGCATCTGTGATTGCCCTGACTGTGCTGGGTTTTACCCGTTGGCGCGGCGCCTTGCCAAGAGGGATGTGGTGGTGATAACTGGATGAATGGATCCGTTGCGCCCTGACTGGCATTGAGCCTTTTCAGCCGTCTGCTTGGCGGGGGCGCGCAAAGGGGGATTGTGCCGGCTTCGCCTTCCTTGGCTACGCATCCCGCTCGGGCTTTCCCTGCCCTCGCGCCAAATCGAGGCCGGGATACTCAATCCCGTCCAAACCTCGATTTGGCCCCCTTAGCAATCCCCGGCACTCCCCACTGTCTGGGCCTGCGGCTCCCCTCGTCGTCACCGGGGCACAACGGCCCGCCATCGACGCGTTCCCGACGCGGCGATGCCTGACTCGGCATCCTGCCTCGTCGCCGGTTCCCCGCTTCCTCCTCGGCCAGACAGAGGGGAGCCGGATCCCGTTAGCCAGTCCGCAGGCTTGTATCGCTGGGAGGGTTGTTTCCCAGGGCGGCGATTTTGTTAACGATTAAGCTACCGGGCAGGGCCAGTAGCCCCGCCAGCGACGGGCTGACAAACGACTACCCATCCTAACGATGGCGAAGCATGGAAAGTTGATGGCAAACCGGTCGAACCGGCGTCTGGAAAACCTTATAGGTGCGATGTGCCAAAGAGCACGCCTAATCGCTCAGCACCAGACGCGCGAATAGCCCATTATGGCCCGGGCCATTGAGCCCACCGTAAAGACCGGATATACGATGAGCCATCGAACCTAAAGCCAAAAACAAAACAGGCTTGCACGCCGGGAGGAGTCCATATACGCCCGTACTATCCTCATGGGATTTATGGGTTTGGACTCCACCCGCACTGTTTACATGGCGCCCCTTTTCTGAGAAGACTATAAGCCTGTTTGATCGGCATGTTTTTGCCATTCTTAAATCGGCATAGCTTATGACCACATTCCGGGCATTTAATTAAATTGTATGTGGCCCACCATGAGGTTAATTCACAAATGAATGACAATGATATTGCGAAAAGCATGACGATCGAAAAGTCAGCCATATCTGTCAATGAAAGCAAGCTGGCTATTGGTAACCCGCCAATCAATGCCGCCAGACTGAATTTTGACAAGGTCACTATCCAAGTCTTATGAAGAAACGCCAGCGTATCCATTGCAAGTCTTCTCATCCTCTGTAGGTGCGATTAGCGTAGCGTAATCGCACGCATGTTAATGGTTAAACTACTGCCCGCCATTTTTATCGCCGCCCCAATCTGCAGAGTATACGCCGGCGGCAACATGGCGATGAAATGACGAATAGGGCCAATCCTTGATCTTGGCGACCAACCCATGTTTTAACGGATTGATATGGATGTAATCCAGATGCTGCCGGTAATCGGTCTCGTCACGAATACAGTGTTCCCAAAAATGGCGTTGCCAGATGCCCCGCTCTCCCGCCGCTTGGCGTATCTGCGAGATGTATTCTGTTTTTGGCAAGGCACGGGAGAAGCCGCTTTTAATCAGGCGCCACCGCAGGCTGTAGTCGTTATCCCCTGGCGGCAGTGTCCAGAGGGCGTGCAGATGATCCGGCAGCACAACCCAGCCATCAATATGAAATGGATGTTTGGCCTTCACCTGGCGCACCACCTCCCTTAGGGTGTCGATTTCCTGCACCAATAATGCGTTGGCCCGGCGCTCCAGCAGATTGACGGTAAAGAAGTAGGTCGCGCCTTCGATTTTGACTCTGCGGTAGTTGGCCATTTCTTTGCCGCCATCTGGGTTGGTGAGTCATGGGCGTGCCCATGGTGGTTGTTTTTGCGCGGGTGGGCGGTTGCGCGTGTGCCCGGGCGACTCTGCACGAATGCGCGGGCGATTACGCTACGCTAATCGCCCCTACGGTCCTGTTTATGAAATCCTTGATCTATCCGGCACTTTGCTTCATTCAGTGGAGGAGGTAGTAATCGAAATAAAATGGAAAGAAATATATTGTGTGGTTTTTTTGCACACCTAACTCATTGGTGAAACTGAGAACTGCTTTGAACTTCTCGGTCGGGCAACCAGTCGTCGGCTCTATATCTATTTCGAATGACCGTCGTGCTACCGTATCCATTAGCTCAGTGATTTTATTTTCTTTCCATAGGGATATTAACTCGGATGACACTCTAGGTCCTGCGTCTATGTTGACGTGCTCCTGGTTTATGTCGTAGCGAGGCTCTGTGGCATACTTATACCATCTACCAATTTTTACAATATGACTGATATCGCCATTTTGACGCACAAAGTAGCTATCACTTACATTGAACGTAACATTGTGCTTAGACCACAACCAGATTTCATAGCGGGAGTTCCCATATTTGCAAACCTTGCCTTTATCAGATATCGGCTTGTCGTGATAGGTAAAGAATTTAATGTACAAGTCATCCCCGAGATATATTACTGGGTAGGGCTCATGACCAGACTTGACGATTCCCATACTCGCCGACTCTTGTGGCTGGGTAGCGTAACTGCTGGCAATCCGACGGCTGGTAGAAGGGACGCAGGCACACACTAAGCACAACGCGGCCACCATGCAGATAATTCTAACCATTTGATTGTATCCCTTTGCCATATTTAGATCCGTTCTAAGGTTGATTGCCATGGAGGTGACAAGCTCTGTAGGTGCGATTAGCGTAGCGTAATCGCACGCATGTTAATGGTTAAACTCCGGCCCACCATTTTCAACGCCGCCCCAATCAGCAGAGTATACGCCGGCGGCAACATGGCGATGAAATGACGAATAGGGCCAATCCTTGACCTTGGCGACCAACCCATGTTTTAACGGGTTGATATGGATGTAGTCCAGATGCTGCCGGTAATCGGTCTCGTCACGAATCCAGTGTTCCCAAAAATGGCGTTGCCAGATGCCCCGCTCGCCCGCCGCTTGGCGTATCTGCGAGATGTATTCTGTTCTTGGCAAGGCGCGGGAGAAACCGCTTTTAATCAGGCGCCACCGCAGGCTGTAGTCGTTATCCCCTGGCGGCAGTGTCCAGAGGGCGTGCAGATGATCCGGCAGCACAACCCAGCCATCGATATGAAATGGATGTTTGGCCTTCACCTGGCGCACCACCTCCCTTAGGGTGTCGATTTCCTGCACCAATAATGCGTTGGCCCGGCGCTCCAGCAGATTGACGGTAAAGAAGTAGGTCGCGCCATCGATTTTGACTCTGCGGTAGTTGGCCATTTCTTTGCCGCCATCTGGGTTGGTGAGTCATGGGCGTGCCCATGGTGGTTGTTTTTGCGCGGGTGCGTGCGCATGTGCCCGGGCGATTACGCTACGCTAATCGCCCCTACGGTCCTAATCGCCCTTACTCCCAATTTTCATGCGTTTTTTCCAGGCAATGTTGGCATTGATTACTTTTGCAGTTACTTTTTCATTAAAATGCGTTACCCACTGAAAAAGATACAATGGAATAAATAGCGCAAATGGGACTAGTTGTTGTTTTATCCCTGCGTCGTCTTGTCTTGGATATAGTAAAAATATAACAAATGAAAATACCATGTAGATCATTGTTATTGTCTCTAAGCTCCAGTATCGGGCTATAATCCAGTTAACTTTTACTTCATGTTGCCTATTGTTTTTGACTGTCTTCAGCATCAGGATTTTAAGTCTCATAGACAACCTATATGCATAGGTCGGGATTTTTGTGGAGACGTTTAGGACGGCTCTAGGTATCCAATTGAAAAGGAGTTTTGTAAGAAGAGTTCCTACAAGAACGAAAAATACTCCAGTAAACCACCAAGATGGATCATTCAGGTTTTTCAAGATTTGTTCCATGAGATTCCTGCTCGTTTAATTTTATTAACTCTACATATCTGCGATTAGCGATAGCGTAATCGCACGGATAAATAGGCCGGTTTCCATATTCTATCAGCGTCCTATCCTATCTGGCTTTGTGCCATCTGGCACCCAGGTTCTTCACGTTTTGCCTTCAAGATCAGGCCGGATAAACCCATCGGCCAGCAGGCGGAACTGCTTAGGCTAACGGGATCAGGCTCCCCTCTGTCTGGCCGAGGAGGTCGCGGTGGGCGGGGCGGCGAGGCAGGGAGCCGAGCCAGTCATCATGATGCCGGGGCCAAACCGGAGAGGGACGGGATTGAGTATCCCGGCCCGGTTTGGCGCGAGGGCAGGGAAGGCCCGAGCGGAGTGCGTAGCCAGGGACGGCGCAGCGGGTGTTGATGACGAGCCCCAAGCCCGGTGCCTCCGCAAAGTGGCAGGCAGGAATGGCTCGATGCCGGTCAAGGCGCAACGGACAACTACAAAATTGAAATCACAGCCCAAGCCCAACGATGACGACAAGGTCGTAACGGCCCAGCGTAAACCACCCCCATCCACCCGGTCGGCGGCGATACGCCCCCTCACAACCCCTGGTCGGCCAGCACCCTCAGCATGCGGTCGGCCTGTTCTATGGCCTGGATCAGGCTGGGTTTGGGGGTTTCGAACCACTCCTCGGGGCGCAGTTCGCGGCGTTGGCGGATATGGTCGATGGCGGCCTGCAGGCTGGGGTAGTGCTCTGGTTGCTGGTGGTGCAGGTAGAGGGCGGCGAGGGCCACGGAGCGGCTGCGGCCGGCGCGGCAGTGCAGCAGCACATGGCCGCGCTCCCGGCAGGGGTAGCTGGGTTTGTCCGGCAGCTGCTGGCAGAAGGCACCCTGCAGCAGGTAGTAGCCGGCCAGCAGCATGGCGGCGGGATTGCCCGGGCCGTCCACCAGCCCCAGCTTATAGCTGCGAATGGCGCCGTGGCCGCCGGCCAGCCGCTCGGCCTCGGGCAGCAGGTAGGGCGCCTGCACATAGTTGATGTCCAGGTTCACCGCGCAGTTGACCACGGCCTGTATCCCCAGTTCCCGCAGCAGGGCCAGATCCCGGGCGGCCTCGTCGCCCCCCAGGTAGAGGTGTTCGCCCTGGGGGCCTATGGCCTCGGCGATGAGGTGAGCGGGGGCGCGGACAAAGTGGGGGGCCGTCATGCAGGGCTCCTTGGGGCAGAGGGTGAGGGGAGGCCGGCCTGGTGGGCCAGGGCGGCGGCGAAGGGGGGCACGGCGGCCAGCACAGGGCCGCCGGCGGCCCAGTCGGCCTGCTCCACCGGATCCCGGGTCAGGCCGCCGGCCTCGCGGACCAGCAACAGGCCCGCCAGGCAGTCCCAGGGGTGCATGTGCAGCTCCAGATAGCCATCGGTGCGGCCGGCGGCCACATAGGCCAGGGCCAGGGCGCCGCTGGCGCCGCGCCGCACGTTGGCCCCCAGCCCCAGCAGGCCGCCGAGGGTGCTGAGGTAGTGCTGGTTGGGCACCCGGGTGTTCCAGCCCAGCTCCAGGTTGGCCTGGGCAAACTCCCGGGTGCCGGCCACCCGCAGGGGCTGATCATTGAGCCAGGCCCCCTGGCCCTGGGCGGCGTGGAACAGCTCGTCGTGCAGGGGATCGTAGATCAGGCCCAGCCGGGTTTGCCCGCCGCTGACGAAGGCCAGCACGCAGCAAAAGTGGGGTATGCCCCGGGCGAAGTTGGCGGTGCCGTCGATGGGATCCAGCACCCAGGTGGCGTCGCCCGGGTGGCCGCCCTGCTCCTCGCCCAACAGGCTGTCGGCGGGAAAGGCGGCCTGCAGGCGCTGGCGCAGCAACCGCTCCACCGCCAGATCGGTCTGGGTCAAGAAGTCCTGGGGGCCCTTGAAGGCGATGTCGTCGGCCTGGGGGCTGAGGAAGGCGCGGCGTGCCAGGGCGCCGGCCTCGCGGATCAGGCGCTGGGCCGTCTGGTAGCGGGCCGCCAGGGCCGGGGAGAGGGTCTGTGACATGGGGTCTCGTGTGCCGAAAAAAGTGAGGCGCGGGGGCGAGCCCGCGCCGGGACTAGGTGCCTGGTGCCGGGTTAGCGGCGGAAGTTGAGCTGCCACAGATCGGCCCAGCGCTGCCGGCTGTCGAAGTCCGCCAGGGCCGAGTCGGCCTGGTACTGCAGCAGCTGGGGCAGCAGGGGATGGATGCCGGAGGCCTCCTGCGGGTGCGGCGGCACGCTGGCGTTGCCGGAGATCTTGCCGTCCACCGTCTGATTGCGGATGCCCTCTTCGGTCATCAGGTAGTGCAGCAGCAGCCGGGCCGTGTTGGGGCTCTTGGTCTTGGTGGCAATCAGGCCGTAGGCCGGGGTGCTGATGCCGACGAAGGGGCGGATGCCGGCGCAGATCCCCAGGTGCAGCTTGCCGCTGGCCACATCCCGGTACTTGGCGGTGGAGATGAGCCCCATGAAGGGGGCCGCCTGGCCGGGGGCGCCCACCGCCTCGCTGGCCGCGCCGTCCGAGTCGGTGGGCAGGGGGGCGTTCTTGGCCAGGGCGGTGACCCAGGCCTGGGTCGCGGAACCCTGGCTGGCATCGAAGGGTTTGCCGTAGTAGGCCTGATAGGCGGCGGCCATCTCGCCATCGTGGTGCTGTTCGAGCTGATTGAACCAGTCCAGGTAGGCGGCCTTGGTGAGGGGATCCTGCAGGGTGACCCGGCGCTGCCAGGTCGGCTCGGTGAGGGCCCAGACGTTGTCGATGGGGCAGTGGGCATAGACCTGGGTGTTGTAGGTCCAGACGGTGGGATCGCCGTACACCAGCAGGGGATTCTGGGCCTGGGGCGGGATCTGGCCGGCCAGATCCGGCGGCAGCCAGCTGGTCACCACCCCCAGGGGGATCAGCTGGGCCACGGCGGCGGTGGGGTCGCCGGTGAGCACCACATCCCCCTGGATGTTGCCGGCGCGGTACTCCCGCAGCAGCTTCTCCATCTGGGCGGCGCCATTGATCTTGAGGCCGGCGGCCTGGACGCCGTAGCGCTGGCTGAACTGCTGGGCCGTCTCCACTATCTTGCCGGAGGGGGCATAGACGGTGATGGGGCCCTCCTGACGGGCGGCCTGGATCAGGGCGTCCAGATCGAAGGGGTCGGCGGCCAGGGCCGGGCCGGTGGCCAGGCTGAGGGCCAGCAGGTGGCGGGGGCGGATCTTCATGATCAGGCAATCTCCATGACAGGCTGAGAACAGGGTGTGCGTGGGGTCGGCGCGGCCGGCCGGGGGGCGGCCAGGCGGCGTCCTTGTGAGTCGAACAGGTGCAGATCCTCGGCGCGGACTCGTAGCCAGAGGCTGGCGCCTTCCGCCCAGCTGGGCGGCGTCTGGGTACACAGGTGCAGCCGGTCGCCGGCCACCGTCAGCTCCAGGATCCAGCTGCCGCCGGTGGGCAGCAGGCTGGTGAGGTGGGCCGAGAGCAGCAGGGCGGGATCCGCCAGATCCGGTTCCCCGCCCAGCACCTGGATGCGCTCGGGGCGGATGCCCACGGCCTCGATGCCCGGTTGCCAGCGGCCACAGGTGCCCAGGTAGCGGGTCAGCTGGCTGGCCAGGGGGCTGGGCAGGCTCAGCTCCACCAGGTTGATGGGCGGGGTGCCGACAAACTCCGCCACGAAGCGGTTGGCCGGGGTCTCGTAAATCTCGTGGGGGGTGCCCAGCTGCTGCAGTTGACCGTCCTTCATCACGGCGATGCGGGTGGCCAGGGCCATGGCCTCCCACTGATCGTGGGTGACGAACAGCATGGTGGTGCCCAGCTGGCGATGGATGCGCTTGAGTTCGGTGCGCATCTCCAGCCGCAGGCGGGCATCCAGGTTGGAGAGGGGCTCGTCCAGCAGCAAGATCTCCGGCTGCACCGCCAGCATGCGGGCCAGGGCCACCCGCTGCTGCTGGCCGCCGGAGAGCTGGGCCGGGTAGCGGTGGCGGTAGGCCTCGATGCCCAGGGTCTGCAGCACCTGATCCAGGGTGGCGCGGCGGCGCGGGGCGTCCTGCTTGCGCAGCTTGAGGCCGAACTCGATGTTCTGAGCCACCGTCAGGTGGGGCCAGAGGGCGTAGCTCTGGAACACCAGCCCCAGGTTGCGCTGCTCCGCCGGCACGAAGCAGCCCCGGGCCCGGGAGTCCACCAGGCGATCCCCCAGGCGGATCTCGCCCTCGGAGAGGGACTCCAAACCGGCGATGAGCCGCAGTGTGGTGCTCTTGCCGCAGCCGGAGGGGCCCAGCAGGCACATGAATTCGCCCTCCTCGATCAGGAGATCCAGATCCGCCACCGCCGGGGCGGCGCCGGGGTCGTAACGCTTGCTGACGTGGTGCAGTGCTATGTCGGGCATCAGTGGCCGAGTCCTTCTGCCAGGTTGGTGTGGGTGAGGCGCTGGGTGAGCAGGGTGCCGACGAGGGCCATCAGGCAGACCAGCAGCACCACCGCATTGGCGGCCTGGGGATAGTTGTAATCCAGCAGGCGCAGGGCGTAGGTGGTGAGCACATCGGTAGAGGGCACCGCCAGTATGACGAACAGGCTGAGGCCGTTGATGCCGGAGATGAAGGGCAGCAGCATGCCGCTGACCAGGGCCCCCTTCTGGATGGGGATCACCACCCGGATCAGGCGCTGCCACCAGCCGGCGCCGGCCATCTGGGCCGCCTCTTCCGGATCCTTGCCCAGCTGCAGCATGGCCGACAGGCCGGCGCGGGAGGCGTAGGGCATCTCGTCGGCGATGAGGGCCAGGATCAGCAGGGTGACGGTACCGTAGAGGGCGGGCAAGGGGCCCCGGGGCTCGGCAAACAGCGACAGATAGGCGGCGGCGAAGGCCACCCCCGGCACCAGATAGGGGAAGAAGGTGAGCTGGCGCAGCAGCAGGCCCAGGGGCCGCCAGGGGCTGCGCACCACCACATAGCCGGTGAGCAGGCCCAGCAGGCCGGCGGCGATGGCCGCCGTGCCGACGATCCATAGGGTGTTCCAGGCGGCGCGCCACAGGTTGGGGCTCAGCAGCACGCCGTGGCGCTCGGCCACGAAGGGCAGATCCCGCCCCAGCCAGAAGTCCAGGGTGAAGTTGGCGAGGCTGAAATCCCCCGGCACCCGCATCAGGGTGGAGAGCAGCAGCACCAGCAGGGGCAGCAGCACAGAGACGACAAACAGCAGGCCGGCTAGCCCCAGGGCGGGCCAGCGCCAGCGCCCCAAGGGGTGGCGGCGGTGCAGGCTGCCCTTGCCGCCCACCGTGATGAACTTGCGCGCCTCCCGCAGCAGCAGGGCGTCCAGCCCCAGGGAGAGCAGCCCCAGCAGCATGATGGCGCCGGCCAGCACGGCGGCGCTGCCGGTCTGGCGCAGGGCTATGCTGCGAAACAGCGAGGTGGACAGCACGTTGTAGTTCACCGGCAACCCCAGCACGTAGGAGACGCCGAACTCCCCCAGCACCTTGGCGAAGATCAGCAGGCAGGCGGAGAGCAGGGCCGGCAGCAGCAGGGGCAGCAGGATGCGCAGGGCTATGGTGAGGCCGCCGGCCCCCAGGATGCGGGCCGAGTCTTCCAGCTGGGCGTCCAGGCGGCGCAGGGCATTGCCCAGCAGCAGTATCACGAAGGGGATGTAGTTGAGGGCCAGGATCAGGGTAATGGGCAGCTCGCCATAGGCCAGCCAGTCCGGCGGCTGCACGCCCAGGGTCTCCAGCCAGCCGGGCTGACCGCCGATGCTGCGGTTGCGGAACAGGGCCAGCCAGGCCATGGCGAAGGTCCAGGCCGGCAGCATGTACGGCACTATCAGGGCGGTGGCCAGCCAGCGGCGGGCCGGCAGATCGCTGCGGGTCAGCAGCCAGGCCAGCAGGCCCCCCACCAGCAGGCAGAGCAGGACCACCCAGAGGGCGATGCGCAGGGTGTGGCCCAGGGGCGTCCAGAACTGGCTCTGGGCCACGGCGGAGAAGAGGGTGCGTTCCAGGTAGTGCCAGGTCCAGGCGCCGGTATCGGCCCCCAGACGGCGCTCGTCGCCAAACTGCACCTGCACCCCGTCCAGCAGCAGGCTCACCACAGGCACGGCGATGAAGTAGCCAAACAGCAGCAGCAGCCCCAGGCCCAGCAGGCTGGTGGGATTTTGCCGCAGCTGCTGCCCCTGATAGCGCAGCCGGTGCCAGTGTTGGCGCAGCGGATAGCCGACACGCCGCCAAAGTGGCAGGGCCGGGGACAGACTGGTCACAGTAGACTCCCGAATTGGTTGCACAGCTGTGCAATGGTTCGGATCCTAGGGGGGCAATGTGACAGGGGCATCACCAGCCTATGACAAGCCGGTGACAGCAAGATGACGGCGGGGCCAGCCTCCCTGGCGTGCATCTTGCTTGGATGTGCTGCAAGCGGCGCTCGGATCCGGGGATTTGGCAAGTAAATGGGATCTGAGGCCGATAAAGGCGCCAACATTGTTTGCTAGGTTGGCAGGATCCACTGTCATTCATCTAGGACCTTCCCATGCGTTACCCCGCCCCCCACAGTCAGGCCATGCTGGACGAGCTGGCCCGTTACGTCATCGCCGAACCCAAGCCCTTCGTGGTGGATCTGGCGGCCAGCCGCGGCATCTGGCTGGCCACCGTGGATGGCCAGCGCATCATGGACTGGTGCGGCCTGTACGGCGCCCGGCTGCTGGGCTACAACCACCCGGGCCTGTCTGAGCCCGACTACCAGGCCCGCCTGCTGCTGGCCGCCAACAACAAGATGGCCAACCCCGACTTTCTCACCCCGGAGTGCCTGGCCTACTACCGGCTGCTGCACCGTCTGGCCCCCCGCTGCCTGGCGGACAAGCCGGTGGAGGTGTACGTGGTGAACTCAGGTGCCGAGGCGGTGGAGAACATGATGAAGTACTTCATCAACCTGCATCAGCAGAAGCTGCACGGCCAGGGCAAGGCGGTGGGGGCGCGGCGCTTCGTCTACTTCGATCAGGCCTTCCACGGTCGTACCGTGTTCGCCCTCAACGTCACCCAGCTGAGCAACGATCCCCTGGCCACCCGGGACTATCACGGCCTGACGCCGGGCAACCTGCAGCTGCCGTTCCCCGCCTGGGACGACCGCTTAAGTGATGCGGACAACGAGGCGGCCATCGACGACTGCCTGGCGCGGCTCCAAGGCTATCTGCGGGAGTATGGCGACGAGATCGCCGGCCTCATCCTCGAGCCCTTGCAGGGGGCGGGGGGCCACCGGCTGGCGGCACCGCGCTTCTACCGGGCCCTGTCCGAGTTGTGTCATGAGCACGGGATCAGCTGGGGGCTGGACGAGGTGCAGACCGCCGGCGGCCAGTGCGGGGCGGTGTTTTGCATCGATCTGTTCGACATCCCGTACCCGCCCCAGGCGGTGTCCACCGCCAAGAAGTTCGGCAACGGCATCCTCTACATGCAGCAGTCCATGCAGGACGTGGGGGTGCTTGACTCAACCTGGGGCGGCACCCTGGCCGACATGGTGCGCTTTGTGCAGGAGTGGCACATCGTCGAGCGCGAGAGCCTGTTGGCGGCGGTGCCGGACAAGGCGGCGCGCCTGGTGGCCGGCCTCAAGGAGCTGGTGGCCCGCCATCCGGAGCGCCTCGGCAACGTGCGGGGCCTGGGGCTGTATCAGGGCTTCAGCCTGGTGCACCCCGAGGACAAGGGCCGGCTCATCGAACGGGCCCTGGAGCAGGAGGATCTCTTGCTGCTGGGAGCCGGCCAGTCCAGCATCCGCTTCCGTCCGCCGCTGGATGTGTCGCTGGCGGAGATAGATCAGATGCTGGCCAAGCTCGACCGGCTGCTGGGGCAGCTGTAAGACGGCCAAATAAAAAACGCACCCGGTCGGGTGCGTTTTTTGTTGGTGGCGGGCTTAGCCGATCAACAGCCGGTTCAGGCCATAGCCGCCCACCATCAGCAGCACAAACAGGCCGGCGGCCAGCAGCAGGGGCTTGACCCCGGCGGCCTTGAGGGTCTGCCAGCGGGTGTGCAGTCCCAGGGCGGCCATGGCCATGGCCAGGGTCAGTTGGCTGGCGATACCCAGCCCCTGGTGCAACATGCCGGGCATGGTCACCCAGGTGTTGACGCCGGCGGCCAGGATGAAGCCCAGCACGAACCAGGGGATGGTGATGCGGGTGGTGCCGGTCTGTTCACCGCTATGGCGGCGGCTCAGGTAGGCGCTCAGCAGCATGATGAAGGGGGCCAGCATCATCACCCGGATCAGCTTGACGATCACGGCGTTCTGCAGCGCCTCACCCCCCACCGACTGGCCCGCCGCCACCGCCTGGGCCACCTCGTGGATGGTGCTGCCGATGTAGATGCCGTACTGTCCCTGGCTCAGGTGCAGGGCGTGGTAGAGGTAGGGATGGCTGAACATGGCCAGGGTACCGAACAGCACCACGGTCGCCACCGCCACCGTGATGTCCCGCTGCTTGGGCTTGATCACCGACTCCGCCGCCATGATGGCCGCCGCGCCGCAGATGGCGCTGCCCACCGAGGTGAGCATGGCCAGATCCGGCTCCAGCTTGAGCAGGCGGATCCCCACCCAGGTCCCCACCAGAAAGACGCTGGCTACCACGATGGCGTCCACCACCAGGGCCTGCCAGCCCACCGCCACCAGCTGGTGGAAGTTGAGGCCGAAGCCGAAGAGGATGATGCCCAGACGCAGCAGCTTCTGCTGGCTGAAGCGGCTGAAGGCCTCCTCGCCGGCGGAGGGGGTGCGGCGTAGCAGGTGGCCGGCGGCGATCCCCAGGACGATGGCCAGGGGCAGGGCGCTTAGGCCCAGCTGGGCGACGGCGGGCACCTGGGCCAGCCCCAGGGCGGTGAGGGCGATGAGGGGGAGCAGCAGATAGAGGTTCATAAGCAAGACTCCATAGGGAAACTGTGGGCATTGTCCCGGCGGCAAGAACTTAAGTAAAATGGATGCTTCTTAAGTCGATCATTAGGTAAATCGAATGATAAACCTGACCCTGCGCCAACTGCGGCTGTTCGAGGCCATCGCCCGCCTGGGCACCCTGACCCGGGCGGCCAACGAGCAGGCCATCAGCCAGTCGGCGGCCAGCCAGGCCATCAAGGAGCTGGAAAGCGGCCTGGGCTATGGCCTGTTTCACCGGGTGGGGCGGGAGCTGGTGCTGTCGGAGGCGGCCCAGGCGGTGCTGCCCCGGGTGCAGCAGCTGCTGGCCCTGGCGGATGGCCTGGGGGACCCCAGCGGTGCGGCCATGGGCGGCCCCTTGCGGCTGGCGGCCAGCGTCACCATCGCCAGCTACCTGCTGCCCTGGCTGCTGGCCCGCTTTCTGGAACAGCATCCTGCGGTGGAACCGGCGGTGCGCATCAGCAACACCGCCGGGGTGATCCGCGAGCTGGAGCAGGGCTGGGCCCTCCTTGGGCTCATCGAGGGGCCGGCCCGGCACAGTCAGCTGCAGCTGACCCCCTGGCGCACCGACCGGCTGGCGGTGTTCTGCCGGCCGGATCACCCCCTGGCCGGCCAGGCGGCGATCGGTCTGGCGGAGCTGGCCCAGGCTCGCTGGGTGGTGCGGGAGGAGGGCTCCGGCACCCGGCGGGTGCTGGACGAGGCGGCGGCAAAGCTGGGGCTGCCGTTGACGGTGGCCCTGGCCCTCAACCGTCAGGAGGCCATCAAGCAGTCGGTGAAGGCGGGGCTGGGGATCGGCTGCCTGTCGGAGCTGTCGGTGGCCCAGGAGGTAGCGCGGGGTGAGCTGTGCCTGCTGGCGACCCCCTTGCCCCTGACCCGCACCTTCAGCCTGGTGAGCTGGCCGGACGAACGCCAGCCGCCCCTGGTGCGGGCGCTGCTGAGCTTCTTGCAGGCCGAGGGTTAGGCCGGGCTCAGCGGCCCAATGCCCAGACGGCGGCCAGATTGCGGGCGGTGCGCCTGAGGTTTTCTTCGGCGCAGAGCAGCGCCTCGGCCAGCTCCATGGGTCTGTCCACTATGGCAAACAGTGCGGCTATGCCCTCGGCATAGAGGGCCTGGTGGCCCGGTCCCAGGCAGCCCGCCAGGGCGATGACCGGCACCCCTTTGGCCTGGGCCAGGCGCGCCACGCCCAGGGGCACCTTGCCGTACAGGGTCTGGCCGTCCAGTCGCCCTTCGCCGGTGATCACCAGATCCGCCCCCGCCAGCACCGAGTCCATCTCCAGGGCCTGCAGCACCAGCTCGATGCCGGGTGTCAGCTGCGCGCCCAGCAGGCCCGCCAGGGCCGCCCCCATGCCGCCGGCGGCACCGGCACCGGGCAGCTGCGCCACCTCCCGGCCCAGTTGGGATTTGATGCAGGCGGCGTAGTGGGCCAGGTTGGCATCCAGCTGGGCCACCATCTCCGGCGTGGCGCCCTTCTGCGGGCCGAACACCTGGGAGGCCCCTTGCGGGCCGCACAAGGGGTTATCCACGTCGCAGGCCACCTGCAGATCCAGCGTAGCCAGCCTAGGATCCAGCCCGCTCAGGTCGATGCTGGCCAGGTCGGCCAAGGCGCCGCCGCCAGGCCCCAGGCTGGCCCCCTCGTCGTCCAGCAGTCGGCCCCCCAGGGCCTGGATCAGGCCGGCGCCGCCGTCGTTGGTGGCGCTGCCGCCGATGCCCAGGATGAGCCGGCTCACCCCCAGATCCAGAGCGAGTCGGATCAGCTCACCTGTGCCGTAGCTGGTGGTGAGCAAGGGATTGCGCCGGGCCAGCGGCACCAGGGGCAGGCCGGAGGCGGCCGCCATCTCCATGACGGCGCAGCGCCCGCCGCCCAGCAGGCCGAAGACGGCGGTCACCGGCTCCCCCAGGGGCCCCGTCACCACCGCCTCCCTGAGCTCGCCGCCGCTGGCCGCCACCAGAGCCTCCACAGTGCCTTCGCCGCCGTCGGCCAGGGGCCGCAGCAGGTACTGGGCCTGGGGCAACACCTGGGCAAAGCCTGCGGCTATGGCCCGGGCCACCGCCGGCGCCGCCAGGCTCTCCTTAAAGGCATCGGGGGCTATCACTATCTTCATGGCGACTCCGGTTGGGCTGAGATAAGGCGCAGGCCCAGTGTAGCCCGGTCAGATCCCTTGCAGGGTGATGGGACGCGGGCTTTAATGCTTGTTCTCAAATGAAAATGCTGGAGGCGGTCGGTGTCTTGGTGCGCGGGTTTGTTTTTGTTGGTCGCCCTGCTGCATGGCGTCTGTACCTGGCAGTTCTTGCTCATCTGGCGCCGGCAGGTGGCCGGCCACTGGCGGGCGTGGGGCTCGCCGGGTTTTTGGGCCCTTTACCTGATGCAGCTGAGCCGGTTCTGGCCGCTGGTGGTTGGCCGGGCCTGTGAGGCCTGCGATTGCGAGGCGCTGCTGCGTCAGCGGAACCGGCTGCGTGTTTGTCTGCTGTTGATGGCCCTGCTGATCCTGCCGTTGGTGCTGCAGGCCAAGGGACCGCCCATCGACCTGACACCGCCGTCCATCCGCGTTCGTCTGCCGCCGATACGGTTTTAACGAGTGGCGCGGCTGAATCCATCTATCTCACGTGGGACTAAATATCTGGTTGGCGGGACGCATCAGCTGGCCACCGGCGTCCTGCCGGTGGCCGGGGTTCGTCAGAGCATGTAGCCGTATTGCAGGATGATGGCCTTGGCCTGATCCCCCTTGAGGAAGGCCAGCAGGGCACTGGCGGCGGGATTGTCTTCCCCTTTTTTGAGCAGGATGGCGTCTTGGGTCAGGGGGCTGTAGAGATCCGTGGGCACCACCCAGGCGGAACCCTGGCGGAGCTGACCGTCCTGGTAGATTTGGGACAGGGCCACGAAGCCCAGCTCGGCATTGCCGCTGGCCACGTACTGGAAGGTCTGGCCGATATTCTCCCCTTCGACTAGCTTGCCGCTGACGGCGTCGGTCAGCCCCAGCTTGGCCAGCACTTCCAGGGCAGCGGCGCCGTAAGGGGCCGTCTTGGGATTGGCCACCGCCAGGTGGGCGAAGTCACCCTTGAGGGCCGATTCATCCTTCACCGCGTCGGCCTTGGGGGACCAGAGGGCCAGCTTGCCCTTGGCATAGGTGAATTGGCTGTCGGCCAGGGCCAGGCTGGCGGCGGCCAGCTTCTTGGGGGTCTTGCTGTCGGCGCTGACAAATACCTCGAAGGGGGCACCGTGTTGCACCTGGGCAAACAGCTTGCCGGTGGAGCCGGAGACCACCACGGCCTCATGGCCGGTGGCGGCCTTGAACTGGCTGGCAATGGCCTGCATGGGGGCAAGGAAGTTGGCGGCGACGGCCACCTGGACCTGGTCCGCCAGGGCCGGCAGGCTCAGGCATAGCAGGGTGAAGGAAACGATCTGACGCAATGTACGCATGTGACACTCCTTGTGGACAATAAAAAATCAGATGAGATAACCGTGATCCTGCATGATGGCGCGGGCCGCCGGGCTCTGCAGGTAGTGCAATAGATCCTGGGCGGCGGCGTTGGCGGCGCCGCGGCTTAGCAGTATGGCCTGCTGCGCCAGGGGGGCGTGCAGGCTGGCCGGCACCCGCCAGTAGGAGCCGGGGGCAAAGTGGCCACCCTCATAGATGAGGGACAGACTGACGAAGCCCAGCTCGGCGTTGCCGGTCTGGATCTGCTGGAAGGTCTGTAAGATGTTGCCGCCTTCCACCAGCTTGGGGGCCAGTTGCTCGGCCAACCCCAGCTTGGCCAGCACCGCCATGGCGGCGGTGCCATGGACCGCCACCTTGGGATTGGGCAGGGCCAGGTGGGCGAAGTGACCCGTCTTCAGCACGGCTCCCTCCTTGTCCACCAGGCTGGGATCGGTGGAGTAGAGCACCAGCTCGCTCCTGGCGTAGGTGAGGCGGCTGTCCGCCACCCCCAGGCCGTCGTCCGCCAGCTTGGCCGGCACCAGGCTGTCGGCGCTCAGCAGCAGGTCGAAGGGGGCACCGTGCTTGATCTGGGCATACAGCTGGCCCACGGCGCCGTAACTGACGGTGATCTGGTGGCCTGTCTCGGCGCTGAAGCGCTGGAGCAGGGGCTCCATGGCAGGTTTGAAGCCGGCGGCCACCGCCACCAGGGCCTCAGCCGCCTGGGCCTGGCCCCACCACAGCAGCAGAAGAAAAAGCAGGCGTTGCATGGGAAGTCCTTCTTGTCGTTATGTGCCTCACTGCACAAGGCATGTGATTGCATAAGCTATGCCCGAACTGTACGGTCCTGAACTTAATCCATGGTGTCTTCGTAATCAATTGATTAATAAATGTATTGTTTTATGGCGCGCCCAAGATTCCCTTGTCTTGTCTGGCCACTCAACTCGTTGTGTTGTCATGCGCACAACGAAAGTGAAGGGATCGTCACACTAGCCCGACAATCGCGCGCTTAACGCCGCACGCCAGCCTGGGCGATACGCATAAAAAACGGCACCTTATGGCGCCGTTTTGTTTTTGTGGATCCGCCGCTACAGCAGGGCCACCGCCTTGATCTGGGCCCACAGCGCCATGCCCGGCGCGAGGGCCAGCTGGTGGGCGGAGCGGGCCGTGATGCGGGCCAGCAGGGGCGTGGGTCCCAGGGCCAGCCGCACCAGCACATGGCCCGGGGTGTCCGCCGGGGCCAGGGCTTCCACTGTGGCCGGCAGCAGGTTGAGGATGCTGGAGTCCGCCGCCCGGGTCAGGGAGAGGCTCACATCCCGGGCATGGATGCGGCAGCGCAGGGGCGTGCCCAAGGGCTCGCGGCGCTCGGCCACCCACAGCTCGCCACCGGGTACCGTCAGCTGCGAGAGGCCGTCATCGGCGTGACCGGCCAGCCGGGTGGTCCACACCACCCCCACGTCGTCGGCGAAGGCCGGCGGCAGATCCAGCCGCGCCAGTGTCTCTGTGAGGGGGCCGCTGGCCACCACGCTACCCTGGTTGAGCAGCACCAGGTGATCCGCCAGCCGGGCCACCTCGTCCGGCGCGTGGCTGACGTAGATCAGCGGGATGGCCAGCTCCTGATGCAGCCGCTCCAGGTAGGGCAAGATCTCCTGCTTGCGCTTGAGATCCAGCGCCGCCAGGGGCTCGTCCATCAACAGCAGGCGCGGGGCGCACAGCAGGGCCCGGGCGATGGCGGCTCGCTGGCGCTCACCGCCGGACAGGCTGTGGGGCGTCCGATCCAGCAGGGGACGGATACCCAGCAGTTCGGCCGTCTCTTCCAGGTCGCCCCGGGGGACACCGGCGGCCAGCCGGCGGCGGCCGTAATCCAGGTTCTGCCGCACGCTCAGGTGGGGGAACAGGCTGGCCTCCTGGAACACGTAGCCGATGGCTCGCCGATGGGGCGGCACAAACAGGCCGCGGCTGTCGTCCTGCCAGATCTCGTCCCCCACCTGCAGGCGGCCGGGCAGCTGCTCCAGGCCGGCGATGGCCCGCAGGCAGCTGGTCTTGCCGGAGCCGGAGGGACCGAACAGGGCGCTGATGCCTTCACCGGGCAGGCTCAGGGCCACATCCAGGGTGAAACCGTCCCGCACCACGCGAAACTGCGCCTCTATCTGACTCATGGCCGGCCTCCGTGGCGCGGTTGGCCGAAGCCGTAGATCAGCAGCAGCCCCAGGGCGGCGAACAGCACCATGCCGCCGGCCAGCCAGTGGGCCTGGGCGTATTCCAGCGCCTCCACATGGTTGTAGATCTGGGTGGAGAGCACCCGGGTCTTGCCGGGGATGTTGCCGCCTATCATCAGCACCACGCCGAACTCGCCGATGGCGTGGCAGAAGCCCAGCACCCCGGCGGTGATGAAGCCCGGACGGGCCAGGGGCAGCACCACCGAGCAGAAGGTGTCCCAGGGGCCGGCCCGCAGGGTGGCGGCCACCTCCAGGGGGCGGGGGCCGATGGCGGCGAAGGCGTTCTGCAGCGGCTGGACCACGAAGGGCAGGGAGTGCACCACGCTGCCCAGCACGATACCGGTGAAGGTGAAGGGCAGGGTGCCCAGCCCCAGCGTCTCGGTCAGGCGACCCAGGGGGCCGCTCGGGCCCATCAGGATCAGCAGGTAGAAGCCCAGTACCGTGGGGGGCAGCACCATGGGCAGGGTGGTGAGGGTGCTGATCCAGGGGCGCCAGCGGGAGGCGGTGGTGGCCAGCCACCAGGCCAGGGGGGTGGCCAGCAGCAGCAACAGGCTAGTGGCCAGCACCGCCATCTTCAGGGTGATGAGCAGGGCCTGCCAGTCCATCGGACTCATAGGCTCGCCTCGGTGGCCGGGGTGAAGCGCACCTGCACATCCCGCGGCTTGGCCCAGTAGGGCGCCGAGGTCACCAGCAGATCGGCGCCGGCGGCGGCATAGGCTTTGGCGTTGCCGGCATTCACCCCGCCCGCCGCGGCGATGAGCGGCCGGCGGCCCAGCTCCTGGCAGAGGGCCAGGCACTGGGCCACCTCGCTGGGGGAGAACTTGTCCAGCTGCAGCATCTCGGCGCCGGCGGCGATCCAGGTGCGGGCGTCGTCCAGATCGTGCACCTCGACGCTGCGGCGTTGCTCCGGGTGCTGGCGGGCCAGCCGGGCCAGGGTGACCTCGGGCGCCTCGGCCAGAAACTGGCGGTGTTCGGCGAACAGCAGCAGGCTCTCGGACAGCCCCAGGCGATGGACGATGCCGCCACCGGCCCGCACCGCCTTGACGCTCATGGCCTTGCTGCCCGGGGTCTGCTTGCGGGTGCAGGCCACCGGCACGCCGCCGGCCGCCGCCACTATCTCGGCGGTGGCGCTGGCCAGGCCCGCCGCCCACTCCAGCAGGATCTGGCTGGCCTTCCACAGCTTGAGCAGGGTGACCGGCGTCCCCTGTACCGCCAGCAGCAGGGTGCCGGGGGGGGCGACCTGGCCGGAGGGGGCATGCAGCGCTGGGCTCAGGCCGTGCAGCTCACACAGGCGTGCCACCTCTTCGGTACCGCAGACGGTCATGGCCACCCGGGCGTAAAAATGCATCCAGGCCGGGGCCGGGCTCAGGGGCAGGGCCTGGCTGGTGAGATCGCCATAGGGCACGTCGTCGGCCAGCAGGGCCTGCAGTTGGTTATCGCTGAGTACTACATCCATGTGAGGAACGTCCTGTTAATCGTGACTGCACAGTAACACGGCCGAGGCCTTGAAGGCGCCGCAGGCGGCCATGCCTTCGGTGAGGCCCAGTTGATCCACGCTTCCCCGGGTGATGACGGCACACAGGTGCTTGCCGCCGGGCAGGGCCAGCACCACCTCGCTGTTCACCGGCCCGTTGTGGATGCGGGTGATCTCGCCCCACAGCTGGTTGCGCGGCGATAGCCGCAGCCCGGCTTCGGTCACCAGCAGCACAGAGTGGGACTTGATCAGGGCGTACACCTCGCCGCCCAGCTGCAGCCCCATGCTTTCGGCGGACTCCCGGGTGATCACCGAGTGGATCTGCTGCCGGTCATCCAGCTCCAGGCTCACCTCGAAGTCCACGGGACCGGTGCGCATGGCCACCACGGTGCCGATGAACTGGTTGCGGGCACTGCTCTTCAAGGAGAGGCGGCGGATCAGGCGGCGCAGATCCCGCACCTCGGCGGGGCCGCCGGCGGGATCCGGCTTGGGCAGGGCCTGTTGCAGCCTGGCCAGGGTCTGCTGGTATTCCGCCTCCATGGCACGAAACAGGGCCACTATCTGCCGACCATAGGGGGTGAGCTGGGTACCGCCGCCCTGCTTGCCGCCTGTGGTGCGGATCACCAGAGGCGACTCGGCCAGGTTGTTCATGTCATCCAGGGCATCCCAGGCGGCGCGGTAGGACAGCGGCAGGGATTTGGCCGCCTGGCTAAGGGAGCCCAGCCGGTCGATGGCCTCCAGCAGACGGATGCGGGTGTCCCCCAGGAAGGGGCCCACCTCGGTACAGAGTTTCAGCTCCCCCAGCAGACGGGGTGGTTGGGAAGATGTCGACATGTTGTGTCCTATATAACGGGTTTGGCGGTTTTACTGCAAAACCAATAAACCGGGTCGCTATGCTGGTAATCATATGGCGCCAAGGCGTAGTCTCCCCTTGAAGTCACTTGATTTCGATATGTTTTTCTCAGCATAACGCCGGTGGCGTCCGTGCATCGCTTGCGCATTCTTCACAAGGAGTTCCCCATGAGCATCAGCGCCCGTAACGTATTTGAAGGCAAAATCAGTGCCATCACCGAAGGCCCGGTTCATGCCGAGGTGAGTCTGACCACAGACGGTGGCGACACTATCGTCGCCGTGGTCACCGAGACCAGCGTCAAGACCCTGGGGCTGGCGGTGGGTAAGGTCGCCAAGGCGTTCGTCAAGGCGCCCGGCATCATGGTGCTGGCGGACGAGAGCGGCCTGCGTTTCAGCGCCCGCAACCACTTAAGCGGCAGCGTTTCCGCCGTGGTGCCCGGCGCGGTGAACAGCGAGGTGGTGGTGACCCTCCCCGGCGGCAGCCAGGTGAAGGCGGTGGTGACCAACGAGGCGGTGGCCGAGATGCAGCTGACCGCCGGCAAGCACGCCAGCGTGCTGTTCAAGGCCAGCCAGGTGATCCTGGGCGTACCGGTCTGAGTGGTTAGCCCCAGAAGGGGCTGTTTCAAGTGAGGGGTATATCACCTCTGTGCTTTTTATCGGCTCTGGTTGTTTCGAGTCGTCTGTTGTCCGTCCCGCCCTTGCCCGCTTCTGTGCTTTTTCATGGTTCGGCTTGGCGGTGGCGGGCCAAGGGGGACTGTGCCGTCCCCCTTGGCAATCCCCGGCAATCCCTACCCGCTGACCCTTCGGGTTCCCTCGTCCAGCGCCTCGGCTTATCGGTCGTTATCGACGAGTTCCCGACACGGCGATAACTCGCTCGGCTTCCCTGCCTCGCGACCGAGCCGCGGCGCTCTCCTCAGTCAGCGGCAAGGGATGGGATAGGGTTAGCAAACTCCTGAGATCCGTCTGATACAGAGCAGAGCGTTGTTTGGGATACGGATAAACAGCCTGGACTGGCGAAGTCATATACCCGCATTGTCTTGATGGTGGCGCCCAGGGTTATTCATTGGGGCGGAACAAAAACGGCGCCGAGGCGCCGTTTGTTATTTGGGATGCAAGGGGGTTAGGCCCAGGGCAGCACCTGCTTGGTGACCGCCACCCCGATGATATAGCCGACGCTGGCCAGGGCGGCCAGCCCCCAGCCCAGGCCGGCCAGGGAGCGACCCCGGGCCAGGGCCTTGTGGCCGAGTATGATGTAGAGTAGCAGGGCCAGCACCTTGGCGGTGAGTACGCTGCTGTTGACGAAGGGGTAGCGGTGGATCTGCAGCACCATGGCCACGGCGGCACTCAGCAGCAGGGTGTCGTTGATATGGGGCAGGATGCGCAGCCAGCGGCGGCGGCGCCAGTTACCTCCCAGCAGGCCCGTCAGCCAGCGGCCGGCGAACAGCAGCAGGCTCACGACAACAAACAACACGTGGGCATGTTTTAGGGCAAGGTAACTCATCTGGGCTCCTTTGGCTCATTCTCGGGTGGATCATCGGGGTGGGGTTGGCGGGTCTGCTCCTCCAGATCGTTCTCCCAGGCAGACATCAGCTCGCTGCGTCTGTCCTCCTGGTTGGCTCTGAGCATCTCCGCCAGTATGTGGCGATACTGCACGCTCTTGGTGATGTACATGTTCTCGTCGTCGAGGAAGGCGGTCTGCTCCCGCAGCAGCTTCTCGTCATGCTGCTTGAAGGTCTGGCCGGCCCGCCAGGCCTGATTGGCGCGGATGCCCAGGGACTGCAGGGCCGCCACCCCCAGATCCACCGCCGAGCCCACCGTCTCCCGGTAGATCATGTCCACCCCCAGCTGCAGCAGCTGGTGGGCATGGGGCCGGTCCACCGCCCGCACCAGCAGCTTGAGCTGGGGGAAGTGCTTGTGGGCCAGCTCGCACACGGCGACAGACTTGGCCTGGTTGCTCACCGCCACCACCAGCAGGCGGGCCTTGTGGGCGCCGGCGGCGTAGAGCAGATCCAGCCGGTCGGCATCGCCGTAGAACACCTTGTAGCCGTGCTTTCGCAGCATCTCTATGTGGCCCACGTCGTTGTCCAATACCGTGGTGCCGATGCCGTGGGCATGCAGCAGGCGGCCGACGATCTGCCCGAAACGACCGAAGCCGACGATGATCACCGGGTTGTCGTTGTCGTCTATGGTGTCGGCCTCCGGGGCCTCCTGCTCCCGCTGCCAGCGGCCCTGGATCAGCCGCTCGTTCAGGATCAGCAACAAGGGAGTCAGGGCCATGGAGAGGGCCACCACCAGGATCAGGGTATCGGTGAGGGCGCGGGAGAAGAGGTTCACCTGGCCGGCGTAGGAGAAGAGCACGAAGGCAAATTCGCTGCCCTGGGCCAGGGAGAGGGCGAAGGTCCAGCGGTGGCCCGGGGTCAGACGGGAGATGCCCCCCACCCCCTGCAGCACGGCGAACTTGATGAACAGCAGCAGCCCCAGCAGCCCCAGCACCATCAGCGGCTGCTCGGCAAACAGGTCAAAGTCGATGCCGGCCCCCACCGAGATGAAGAAGAGGCCCAGCAGCAGCCCCTTGAACGGCTCTATGTTGGCTTCCAGCTCATGGCGGTACTCGCTCTCCGCCAAGACCACCCCCGCCAGGAAGGTGCCCAATGCGGGGGAGAGCCCCACCCATTGCATGGCCAAGGTGATGAGGATGACCAGCAGCAGGGCGGCGGCGACGAAGATCTCCCGCATGCCGGATTGGGCGATGAAGCGGAACACGGGGCGCATCAGGTAATGGCCCCCCAGCACGATGCCGAAGATGACAGCGGCCACCAGCAGGCCATCCTGCCAGCCGCCCACCGTATTGCTCAGCTCCGCCGGCGCCTGGGTGGCCAACAGGGGCAGCAGGGCCAGCATGGGAATGACGGCGATGTCCTGGAACAGCAGCACGGCGAAGCTGGTCTGGCCCGCCTCCGTCTTCAACAGGCGGCGCTCGTTGAGGCTCTGCAGCACGATGGCGGTGGAGGAGAGGGCCAGTATCATGCCCACGGCCACCGATTGGCGCCAGGAGAGGCCCAGCACCAGGGCCACCACCCCCACCACGGCGGTGGTGAGCAGCACCTGACTGCCGCCGGCCCCCAGAATGGGGCCCTTGAGCTGCCACAGCAGGGCCGGTTTGAGCTCCAGGCCGATGAGAAACAGCATCAACACCACGCCGAACTCCGCCACGTGCATCACGTGGTTGGCGTCCCCCACCAGATTCAGCAGGAAGGGGCCGATCAGCACCCCGGCGATCAGGTAGCCCAGCACGGAACCCAGCCCCAGGCGACGGGCGATGGGCACCGAGATGACGGCGGCGCTCAGGAAGATGAAGGCGCTCAGCAGCAGACCATGCTCCATTTACAGCACCTCCAGCAGATCGGTGAGGGTATGGGCCTGCTGGCACTGGGCCAGGGTGAGCCGATCTTCCTGCAGGGCCAGCAGCAGCTGGCGGAGCTGGCGGGTGACCACCGGCAGGTGCTCGCCGTCCGACAGGCTGTGATAGGCATAGACCACGAAGGGCGGCAGCCAGTGCATGCCGCACAGCCAGGCACTCTGCTTAAAGGGCAGCAGGTAGTCGGTGATGGGATGGCGATTGTGGCCGTGGGGGTCGTAGGACTCGCGGCTGCCGCCCGTGGTGATCACCGACAGCAGCAGCTTGCCATGCAGGGCGCGGCCCTCGGGGCCGAAGGCGAAGCCGTATTCCAGCACCTGATCCATCCACTCCTTGAGGATGGCGGGACTGGAATACCAGTAGAAGGGGTGCTGGAAGACGATGATGTCATGCTCCCGCAGCAGGCGCTGCTCCCGGGCCGGGTCGATGAACATGCTGGGATACTGCTGATAGAGGTCGTGTATCGTCACCCCTTCCATCTGGCGCAGGGTGGCCAGCAGGGCCTTGTTGGCCACGGAACGGTTGAAACTGGGGTGGGCGAACAGGACGAGCACTTTCTTCATCGACTTAGGGATCCGGGTCTACATCTACTTGATCACGCTAGCAGGAATTGCCCGGCTTGCCTACCGCAGCCACCGGTTGCGCTGGGGTTGTCGGATGACCTTTGCTAGCATGAGCGCCTTGTCTCTCCTCCCCAGCAATGAGTGCCGTATGACTCGAATTCAACCGCCTCTGGCCCCCCGCCACCCCCATGTCCACGAGCAGCACGGTGACCTGCGCCAGGACCCCTGGTTCTGGCTGCGGGACGACAGTCGTCAGGACCCGGAGGTGCGGGCCTATCTGGAGGCGGAAAACGCCTACAGCCAGGCGGTGCTGGCGCAGACGCAGCCACTGCAGCAGACCCTGTACGACGAGATTGCGGGCCGCTTGCAGCCCACCGAACTGTCGGTGCCCTATTGGCTGCGGGGCTTCTGGTATCGCCACCGCTTCGAGGCCGGCGCAGAACACCCTATTTACGAGCGGCTGCCGGATCTGGAGGCCAAGCCCGAGCTGCTGCTGGATGCCAACGTCCAGGCGGCGGGGCAGGCGTTTTATCAGCTGGGCAGCCTGGCGGTGAGCCCGGACAACCGCCTGCTGGCGGTGAGCGAGGATCTGGGGGCGCGGCGCCAGTACCGCGTGCAGGTGCGGGATCTGGCCGATGGCGAGTGGCGGTCGGATGTGCTGGAGAACACCAGCGGCGAGCTGGTGTGGGCGGCGGACAGCCGGCAGCTGTTTTATGTCACCCTGGATGAGGAGACCCTGCTGCCCTGCCGGCTCTGGTGCCATACCCTGGGCGAGCCCCAGGCGCAGGATCGCCTCATCTATGAGGAGACGGACGACAGCTTTTACCTGAGTCTGGATCTGAGCCGCTCAGAGCACTTTTTGCTGATTTGCCTGGAGAGCACCCTCACCACCGAAGTCTGGTGCCTGCCCACGGCGGCCCCCGAGGGCCAGCCGCTCTGCCTGCTGCCGCGCCAGGAGGGCCACGAGTATTACCTCGACCATCTGGCCGGTCACTGGATCATCCGCTCCAACCGCGATGGCGCCAACTTTGGCCTCTACCGGGCGGCGGAGGCCAGCCCAAGCCAGTGGCAGACCCTGCTGGGGCCGGAGGACACCGTGCTGCTGCAGGACTTCGAGCTGTTCGACAGTGCCATTTTGGTGGAGGAGCGGGTGGCTGGCCTCACCCGGTTGCGCCAGCTGGACGCCCAGGGGCAACCGGTACGCACCCTGCAGTTTGCCGATGCCGCCTACGTGACCTGGCTGGGCTTCAACCCATGCCCCGGCAGTGGCGAGTGCCGCTACGGCTACAGCGCCATGACCCGGCCGGCCGGCCTCTACGCCCTGGACTTGGCCAGCGGCGCGCAACGCCTGCTCAAGCAGCAGGTGGTGCTGGGCCATTTCGATGCCGAGGCCTACACCAGCCAGCGCCTGCTGCTGCCGGCCCGCGACGGTGCCCAGGTGCCGGTCTCCCTGGTCTATCGTCGGGATCTGGCGGATCTGCGTCAGGCCCCCCTGCTGGTGTACGGCTACGGCGCCTATGGCCTGAGCGAGGATCCCGAGTTCGACGCTGCCCGCCTGAGCCTGCTGGATCGGGGCTTCATCTATGCCATCGCCCATGTGCGCGGTGGCGAGGAGCTGGGGCGCCACTGGTACGAACAGGGCCGGCTGGAGTCCAAGGCCAACAGCTTTAACGACTTCATCGATGTGACCGAGGGGCTATTGGCCGACGGCCTGGGGGATCCCAAGCGGGTATTTGCCTTGGGCGGCAGTGCCGGTGGCCTGCTGGTGGGGGCCGTGATGAATCAGCGCCCGGATCTCTACCTTGGGGTGGTGGCGGCCGTGCCCTTCGTGGATGTGCTCACCAGCATGCTGGATGAGAGCCTGCCGTTGACCGCCGGCGAATACGACGAGTGGGGGGATCCGCGGGAGGAGGAAGACTATTGGCGCATCAAGTCCTACAGCCCCTATGACCAGGTCAAGGCCCAGGCCTATCCCCACCTGCTGGTGGTGAGCGGCTTCCATGACTCCCAGGTGCAGTACTGGGAGCCGGCTAAGTGGGTGGCCAAGTTGCGGGCCCATAAGACCGACTCCAACTGGCTCTTGCTGTGCATGGATATGGAGGTCGGGCACGGTGGTCAATCGGGTCGTTATGCCCAACTGAAGGATTTGGCCCGGGAGTATGCCTTTATGCTTCATCTGGCCGGCATCAGCGGCTAAGATGACACACAGGCTGTGCGGCCTTATCTTCTGGGCCCTGGTGCAGGGCTGACGGGCCGTTCGACGGTAAAGCGAAGGAGAATGTCATGTCCGTTACCGAACAAGTTCAAGAGTGTTGCGATGCCTGCGGCTGCTACGCCGAGGTGGGAACCATCATCGGCGAAGGGGATGAAACCCTGCTGCTGCCCATTGAGGCCGACAGCGAGCAGGCCGCCCTGGCGCGGCTGGATCAGTACGCTGCTCTGGCCAAACAGGTCTGTGACGCAGTGGTGATCCAGCAGCAATGGCAGGCCGAAACTGGGGTGCTGAATGCGGCCCTGCAGTTCACCTGCACCGCCGAAAAACTGATCTTCGAGATGCGCGCCCGCGCCATCTAATCCGCCCAAATCGGGGCCCGTTCGGGCCCTGATTGTCTATTTTTACCCCTCTTTACACCCACACCCCCCCTTTTGTTCAGCTTCTGTTCAGCTTGCCTAGGGTTAAATGCGCCGCTTTCGAGGGCCGAAACGCGGACATTGTATGAACCGATACCGACGATTGACCCTGTTGTTGCTGCTAGTGCTGGCCACGCCGCTGTGGGCCATGCCGCTGGACCAGGCGCCCCGCATCATCAAGGGGGATCTGGAACAGCTGCTGGACGAGCGGGTGTTGCGGGTGCTGGTGGCCTATGACAACGCCTACTACTTCCTCAACCAGGGGATGCAGGATGGGCTGAGTGTGCAGCAGGCTCGTGCCTTTGAGAAATGGCTGAACAAGCGCTATTTCCAAGGACAAAAGCTCAAGCTCAACGTGGTTTTCATCCCGGTGCGCAGCGATCAGCTCTACAGCATGCTGGCCGATGGGCAAGGGGATCTGGTGATCGCCAACAGCACGGTCACCGAGGCGCGCCGCGCCCTGGTGGACTTCTCCGAGCCTGTCTATCAGGGCATCCATGAGTGGCTGGTCAGCGGCCAGGGCATGCGCCCCTTGACCCGGCTCAGTGAGCTGTCTGGCAAGCGGGTCTGGGTGCGGCGCAGCGCCAGCTATTACGACAGCCTGCTGCGGTTGAACGAGCAGCTGGCGGCCCAGGGCTTGGCGCCCGTCTACATCGAGACGGTGGATGAATCCCTGCAGGATGTGGATCTGCTGCAACAGGTGAGCGAAGGTCGTCTGCCCTACACGGTGGTGGACAGCCAGAAGGCCGCCCTGTGGCAGGGGACCTTCCACAACCTGACCCTGCACAAGGCGGTGAGCCTGCGGGAGAATGGCGAGCTGGCCTGGGCGTTTCGCAAGCAGAGCCCGCAACTGGCCGAGGCGGTGAATGCCTTCCTGGTGAACTACCGCCAGGGCACCAGCCAGGGGGAGGCCCTGTACCGGCGCTATCTTTCCCAGCCGGTTCAACTGGCCCGCCGGCACGCCGCCAGCACGCCGGATGATCTGGGCTGGCGGGATGGTCGCTATGCCCGCTACGCCCCCCTGTTCCAGAAGTATGCCGATAAATATGACTTCGACTGGCTGCTGCTGCTGGCCCAGGCCTACCAGGAGTCCAACCTGGATAGCGGTGCCCGCTCCAGTCAGGGGGCCGTGGGCCTGATGCAGGTGATGCCGGCCACCGCCCGTCACCTGAAGGTGAGCAATATCGGCTCGGCCGAGAACAATATCCTGGCGGGGGCCAAGTACCTGGCCCAGCTGCGGGATGAATTCTTTACCGATCCGGACATGGATGATCTGAACCGCTACTTCTTCACCCTGGCGGCTTACAATGCCGGCCCGAACCGCATCGCCGGCCTGCGGGCGGAAGCGGCCAAGCAGGGGCTGGATCCCAACGTCTGGTTCGACAACGTGGAGCAGCTGGCTGCCAGCCGGATAGGCAGTGAGACGGTTCGCTATGTCACCGACATCACACTGCGTTACGTGGCCTACCGGCGCAGCTACGAGCTGATGGCAGAGCGGCGTCTGGCTCAGCGTCAGTAGACCCGCAACGAGTCCTGAAGACGGCGGCCCCTGGGCCGCCGTCTTGTTTCCGGCTCTCCAGATGTGGTCGGGACAGTAAAAACTGTCAAGCCTTGCTGCCGGCCTCACCAGAAACGAGTATGATCTGCGCTCTTTTGCGGGCAGGAGAACGACGAGATGGGCATCAGAGCAGAGCAGAAGGAGAAGACCCGGCGATCCCTGATCCAGGCCGCCTTTCGCCAGCTCAGCGCCGACAGCAGTTTCTCCAACTTGAGCCTGCGGGAAGTGGCGCGGGAGGCGGGCATTGCCCCCACCTCCTTCTACCGTCATTTTCGCGACATGGAAGAGCTGGGGTTGACCCTGGTGGACGAGGCGGGCCTCACCCTGCGTCAGCTGATGCGTCAGGCGCGCCAGCGCATCGCCACCGGTGGCAGCGTCATCCGCACCTCGGTCCTCACCTTCATGGAGTTCATCGACAAGAACCCCAACGCTTTTCGGCTGCTGTTGCGGGAGCGCTCCGGTACCTCGCCGGCCTTTCGTCAGGCGGTGCAGCGGGAGATCCAGCACTTCATCGCCGAACTGGCGGAGTATCAGCAGCGCCAGACCGGCTATCCCCAGGAGGTGGCCTTCATCCTGGCGGAGGGCATGGTGACTCTGGTGTTCAGCTCAGGTGCCGAGGCGCTGGACATGAGCGAGCCGGAACGGGCCCTGCTGGCCGAACGCCTGATCTGCCAGCTGCGGATGATTGTCAGCGGCGCCGCCGTCATGCAGGCCGCACCGTCCGCCCCCTGAATTCCACCCCGTCCATCTGTAAGACATTTGCCCTACCTATTGTGCGGAAAAACGTTTTTCTGCGGCACGCCTCTGGCGCATGCTTTTTTATCGCATTGATAATTAATAATATTTCTAGGTGAGCAAGTCGAGGGGGCGTCAGCGGCAGGTCGGCTGGGGCTTGTGAGCCAGGCTGGAAACCTTAGTATTAAAGCTGTCGGACGCACTGAAGAAGTCAGTCAGGAAGATTGGCTGCCAGGGTAAGGCGCAAGGATTACCACAGGATGTGGTCAGGGACACCTCCTCAGGAGGGAGAGAAAGACCGTCAGGATGACGTGTCTGGCCAGGATGGTAACCAGGATGGCCCAAGGGATTGGGAACAGGACAGACTAACGGAATAGCTTAGTCAGGGATTGCAGGGAGCAATGCCGTTCAGGGACTAGAGCGACAAAGACCTTCGGGGGCGACGTGAGTCGCCCCCGTTCTTTTTTGTCCGTCCGGCCGATTCCGCTGCGGGATTGCCCGGCGGATTTGCCATGGCAGCGTGTAGGATATTTGCCATGGCGCGTGTGGGTAAAAACGTTTTTCTCGCGTAGCATTTTATGCTGACAATTAAGATAATGCATTGATTTTATTGTAAATGAATCCTTCGTTTTCGTGGTGGCTCCTGTCGGCGGCAGGGGCGAGGGACTTGTGAGCCAGGTCTAAATCCTTAGTATGGGTCTTGCCGGGACGCACTGAAGTCAATCAGGAAGATTGGCTGCCAGGGTAAGGCGAAAGGAACACCACAGGATGTGGTAAGGGACACCTCCCAGGAGGGAGAGAACAGGCCGTCGGGATGACGTGCTTGGCCAGGATGGCAACAAGGACACCCCAAGGGATTGGGAAGTGGAAAGACTAAAGGAGTAGCTTAGTCAGGGATTGCAGGGAGCAATGCTGTTCAGGGAACAGAACGACTAAGACCTTAGGGGGCGACGCAAGTCGCCCCCGCTCTTTTATGGGCGTCCGAACAAGTCCGGGCGCCTTTTCTCTCTCGGCGCTAAGCCATTTCTCTTCTTTCATGAGGCGCTATGGGCTGTTGGGTGACGGTATCCGCTGACCCTGGTCTGTGTCTTTTCTCTTTAATCCATCCGGTGCCTTGTCGACTTGGCTGTTCGAGCGGTTGGGCTTGGGCCCGGCTGGTATTGGGGAGATTGAGCCGGTCGTCACAGGCCCGATAGTCAAACAGGCAGGCGATGGGGGCTAGAGGCCCCTCGACACAGGGGTGAGGCCGATGGCCAGGAGTGTACCGCCTCGGTCTGACTGGGTGACTCAGATCGCTCTGTGTTGCGTTAGTCCGGCTGACATTCGGATTGCAGCTGGGTCAGGCTCTGGCGCTCCGCCTGGGACAAGCCCATCTCCTCACAGGCTTCGTCGAAGCTCATTCCCAGATGACACATCATGATCTCGATGGCGGGTAGATAACTGTAGATGCCGTGTTCCATGCTTCCTCCTGCGACTGTGGGGCAAGGATTGCCCGAATGGCGTAATAGGTAATCAGGCTGCCGGTTGGCGAAAAAGTTTCATCCTTGGGCGCAGTTTGCCGGCAGGCTGTGAGCCGGATCGCCAAAATCGGGGACATGCGTGCTGTTTTTATCGGCCAGGGGGGGTGACAGACGCTAGAAGATGCGTAATATATGCATCTATTGTGTCTTTTTTCATCTTGCCTGTCTTTAATTGCACCCATGAGGAGTCACCATGAGCGAATCCATTCACGGCCACGAGGTCATGCATATGATGCTGGAGCTGGGCGGCAGCTTCTCCAAGCAAAGCCTGCAGGCGGCCATTGAGGCGAAATTTGGTGCCGAGGCCCGTTTTCACACCTGCAGTGCCGAGGGGATGGATGCGGCGGCGCTGATCGACTTCCTGCAGGTCAAGGGCAAGTTTGTGCCCCAGGGCGAGGGGTTCAATACCGAGGCCGAGCGCATCTGCCAGCATTGAGACCCTGGGGTGACGTCCTCCTGGCTGGGCGTCACCCTGCAATAACATACAAGGCGCGCTTGCCCTGTCGTGTTATAGATAGTCCATGACCACCCAAACCATTCATTACTGGCACTCTCCCCTGTTACCCGGGGTGGAGCTGTGTCGCTCCCACCATACGAACTTCAGCTATGGCCGGCATGTCCATCTGGACTACCACATCGGCCTGGTGCAGCAGGGCTGTCAGCAGTTCATCCATAAAGGCAATCGTCATCAGCTGGTGGCGGGCCGCCTATCTACCGTGAATCCGGATGAGGTGCATGATGGCCTCAGCCTGCTGCCGGAAGGCTATCAGGTGCGGGTCTTCTCCCTGCCGCCAGCCGCACTGGCCCGCTGGTTACCCGAGGGGCGGGAGCGCTTCTTTCATGCGCCCCTGCAGCAAAGCCAGTCGCTGTACGCTGGTTTCGCCCGGCTACACACCTATCTCGAGTCGCCTCATGCCGAGGCGCTGCAGGCCGAGGGCTGGCTGATGAGCCTGCTGGCGGAGCTGTTCTGCCTGCCGGCGGCGGGGACGGCCCTAGCCGATCCGCAGCTGCGCTGCTTGCGGGACTATCTGCTGGCTCACCTGGACCAGCGGCACACCCTGGCCGATCTGGCGGGCCTGTTGGGCCTGGAGCGCTTTGTCTTTCTGCGCCAGTTCAAGCAGCGCACCGGCATGACGCCCTATGCCTGGCTCAAGCGCCTGCGGCTGGAGTGGGCCAAGGGGCAACTGGGCCTGGGACGACCGCTGGCCGAGGTGGCGCTGGCGGCTGGCTTTTTCGATCAGAGCCATTTTCATCACGGTTTCCGCCAGGCCTACGGCCTGACTCCCGCCGGCTATCGCCAGCAGATCCGCGCCTGAGTCAATAAGTTACAAGCCCGGCCCAGGCCGCTCAGACAGACTGAGGCCGTCATCCATTAGCGGAGTCTGTGATGTATCTGAGTCTGTTTGTCGGCCTGGGGGCCGTTCACCTGCTGGCCCTGGCCAGCCCGGGCCCTGATTTTGCCCTGATCTTGAGGACTTGCCTGTGTCGTCCCCTGGCGTTGGGGGCTGCCCTCGGCATTTCCCTGGCCATCTTGCTGCACGCCCTGTTTAGCCTGACCGGTCTGAGCCTGCTGCTGACCCAGGCTCCCGGCCTCTTTGCCCTGGTACGCCTGGTCGGCGCCCTCTATCTGCTATGGCTGGCCAAGGGCGCCTGGCAGGCGGCGAGTCTGCCCGCCGAGGTCGGCAGGGTGGCGGCGGGGGAGTCTGGTTCCTGGCGGCGGGGTCTGGGCTGGGGTCTGGCCACCAACCTGCTCAATCCCAAGGCACTGCTGTTTTTTGTCGGCCTGGTGGCGGCCATGGTGCGGCCCGAGGTGGGCCTGCCGGTGCGCATCGGCTTGGCGCTGGAGCTGTTTGTGCTCTCCGGCCTGTGGTTTGGGCTGCTGGCCTGGGGTCTCTCCACTCGGCGGGTACAGGCGGGCCTGGCCAGGCTCTATGGTCCCCTCCATCGGTTGTGCGCCGGGTTGTTTGCGCTGCTGGGGGCCGGGTTGTTGTGGGAGCTGCTGGCGGCGGGATGGCCGGTCTGATGGCTGTCAGTCAGAGGGCTTTCTGCTATAGTCCGCCGACATTTTATCGGGTCAACAAGCGAGATTTCGAATGGATATCATCACGGCGGCGGTCATGCTCTTCCTGATCATGGATCCGGTCGGCAATTTACCAGTGTTTCTGTCTATGCTGCGGACCCTGCCGGCCGAGCGGCGCCGCAAGGTGATGATCCGCGAGCTGCTGATCGCCCTGGTGGTGATGATGCTGTTCCTGTTTCTGGGTCAGGAGCTGCTCAACCTGCTGAATCTCAAGCAGGAGGCGGTGAGCATCGCCGGTGGCATAGTGCTGTTCCTCATCGCCATCCGCATGATCTTCCCGGGGCAAGGCAGTATCACAGGGCTGCCGGAGGGGGAGGAGCCCTTCATTGTGCCCATGGCCATTCCCATGATGGCCGGCCCCTCGATCCTGGCGGCCCTGCTGCTGCTGGCCCACCAGTATCCGCATCAGATGGGGGAATGGACCCTGGCCCTGCTGATGGCTTGGGGGGCCAGCGCCGTGATCTTGATGTTCTACGAACAGCTGCACAAGTTGTTGGGGGAACGTTTGTTGCGGGCCATGGAGCGCTTGATGGGCATGTTGCTGGTGATGATTTCGGTGCAGATGCTGCTGGACGGCGCCCAGCAGTACCTGCACTAGTCCGCCTTAGGGCTTGGGGGGGCGGGATTGGCTGGCGGCCAGCAGGCGATCCCGCAACTCCAGCATGGCGAAGAAGCCAAACAGCAGGAGCGACAGGTAATCCCAGCGGCGCAGGGGCATCACATCCTTGGCCACCAGCGTCATGATGGCAGCCTGGATGCCATGCACCAGCAGCACCAGCACGGCGAACACCGGCAGCAGCAGGCTGAGCTTGCCGGGCAGGGGATGCAGGGTGAACCAGACGGCGCCACACCAGAACCCCAGAATGATGATCTTGGCCAGCCACAGCACTAGCTTCATGCGCGTTCCTCTCGCAGATAGAGTTGATAACAGACCTGGCCGGCCTGCTTGTCCTTGATCAGTTGCCAGTTGGCCGGCAGCTCAGGTGCCGCGCCTTCCCGCTCCCGCTCCAGATAGATGAGCGCCTGATCCGCCAGCCAGCCGCCTTGCTCCAGCTGCTGACAGATCTGGGGTAATAGATCCTGGCGAAACGGCGGATCCAGAAACACCAGGTCG
The DNA here is from genome assembly GCF_039540575.1 of Pseudaeromonas paramecii. Classification (NCBI taxonomy): domain Bacteria; kingdom Pseudomonadati; phylum Pseudomonadota; class Gammaproteobacteria; order Aeromonadales; family Aeromonadaceae; genus Pseudaeromonas; species Pseudaeromonas paramecii. The sequence goes on along the minus strand of NZ_BAABFC010000004.1, from coordinate 22,293 downwards.
AACGGCTGGGCCGGGCCGCTGAGCCACTGGCGGGCATCGGCCTGGCTGGAGCCCAGCTGTTGCAGGTTCTGCTGCAGCTGGCGGGCGGCACCAGGGTCCCGCTCAATCATGATCACACAGTCGGCGTAGCGGGAGAGTGCTTCAAATCCCAGACTGCCGCTGCCGGCAAACAGGTCCAGACAGCGGCTGCCCCGCACGTCGCCGGCCAGCCAGTTGAACACAGTTTCCTTGACCCTGTCCGTGGTGGGGCGCAGCCCCTCCACATCCCGCACCGGTAGCTTGCGTCCCTTCCATTGTCCGCTGATCAGGCGAATGAATCCGCTGCGTCCGCCACCGGCGGTTGGGGCGGCAGCCCGTTGAGGTTTACGAGGAGGCATCGCGTTTCTTCATCTAAAAAAGTGATAGTATAAGCGCCCTATTTGTGACCTAAAGCCTAGGGGGCGGCTAGTGTAGCAGCCCCGCCAGTCAAGTGAGTACGTTTAATGGCCAAGAAAGGATTTTTCTCCTGGTTGAGCGGCGGCAAAGCGTCGGAAGAGCAGGCGAACACCCCGACCGAGCCCGAAGTGGTGGTTCCCTCCTCGGCACCGACGTCTGACGTCAGTGAGCCGGAGGTCGACGTGCCGGCGGCGCTCCAGGCTGACGCCGAGCAAGAAAGCACTGTCGAGGCGCCGGCCCTGGATCCGGCCCTGCTGGTAACCCAGGACAAGCCCAAGCGCGCCGGCTTGTTCAGCCGATTGGTGCAAGGGCTCAAGCGTACCCGGGAGAACCTGGGGGCGGGCTTTGTGGCGCTGTTTCGTGGCAAGCAGCTGGATGACGAGCTGTTCGAGGAGCTGGAGACCCAGCTGCTGAGCGCCGATCTGGGGGTGGCCACCACCAGCCGCATCATGGACAAGTTGACCTCTCAGGCCAGCCTGCGGCAGCTCAAGGATGCCGAGGCCCTGCTGGAGCTGCTCAAGCAGGAGATGAACGCCATTCTGCAGCCGGTGAATCAGCCCCTGGTGATCGAGGGTCAGCACAAGCCGTTCGTCATCCTGATGGTCGGGGTCAACGGCGTGGGCAAGACCACCACCATCGGCAAGCTGGCCAAGCAGCTGCAGGCCGAGGGCAAGTCGGTGATGCTGGCCGCCGGGGACACCTTCCGGGCGGCGGCGGTGGAGCAGCTGCAGGTCTGGGGGGAGCGCAACCAGATACCGGTGATCGCCCAGCATACCGGGGCCGACTCGGCCTCCGTCATCTATGACGCCATCGAGGCGGCCCGGGCCCGCAAGATAGATGTGGTGATCGCCGACACCGCCGGTCGGCTGCAGAACAAGAATCACCTGATGGAAGAGCTGAAGAAGATAGTCCGGGTGATGAAGAAGCTGGACGTGGAGGCGCCCCACGAGGTGATGCTGACCCTGGATGCCGGCACCGGCCAGAACGCCATCAGTCAGGCCAAGCTGTTTGGCGAGGCGGTGGGCCTGACCGGCATCACCCTCACCAAGCTGGACGGCACCGCCAAGGGCGGGGTCATCTTCGCGGTGGCGGATCAGTTCGGCATCCCCATCCGCTTCATCGGCGTCGGTGAGGGGATCGAGGATCTGCGTCCCTTCCAGGCCGACGATTTCATTGCGGCCCTCTTCAGCCAGGAAGCCTAAGCCATGATCCGATTCGAGCAGGTCAGCAAGGTGTACTCCGGCGGCCATCAGGCCCTGCAGAAGGTTGACTTCCACCTGCGCAAGGGGGAGATGGCCTTTCTCACCGGCCACTCGGGGGCCGGCAAGAGCACCCTGCTCAAGCTGATCAGCGTGATGGAGCGTCCCAGCGCCGGGCGCATCTTCTTCCACGGCCAGGATGTCTCCCGCATCGGGCGACGGGACATTCCCTATATCCGCCGCCAGATCGGCATCATCTTCCAGGATCACCGCCTGCTGATGGACCGCTCGGTGTTCGACAACGTGGCGCTGCCGCTGGTCATCGACGGTTATAGCCAGCAGGATATCCAGAAGCGGGTCTCCGCGGCCCTCGACAAGGTGGGTCTGCACGACAAGGCGGCCTGTCTGCCCCTGATGCTCTCCGGCGGCGAGCAGCAGCGGGTGGGCATCGCCCGGGCCATCGTCAACAAGCCAGCTCTGCTGCTGGCGGATGAGCCCACCGGCAACCTGGATCCGGATCTGGCTCGGGACATCATGCAGTTGTTCCGCATGTTTAACGATGTGGGGGTCTCTGTGCTCATCGCCACCCATGATCTTGGGCTGGTGGCGCGCAGTGGTCAGCGTACCCTCAGGCTGCACGAGGGGCGTCTGGTGTCCGATGGGGAGGTCGCATGAACCGCAAGCGTCACACCCAGGGCTGGCTTCGCACATTGCGTCAGGCGCTCTATCATCACCGTCAGGAGGCGCGCCGCAGCCTGGCCGACATCTGGCGGGCTCCCTTCGCCTCCTTGCTTACCCTGGCGGTCATCGGCGTCAGTCTGGCCCTACCGGCCACCTTCTGGGTCATGTTGCAGAATACCAGTCAGGTGACCAGTCAGTGGCAGGAGGGGGGGCGCATCACCCTGTTCCTGCACAAGTCGGTGAACGACAGCGGCATTGCCCAGCTCACCGAGCAGCTCAACGGCGATCCGGCCATCGCCTCGGTGCGCTACATCTCGCCCGAGGCCGGGATGAAGGAATTCGCCGCCCTCTCGGGGTTTGAGGATGCCCTGAGTCTGCTGAGCCAGAACCCCCTGCCGCCTGTGCTGGAGCTGGTGCCTGCCGAGGCCCAGCGTACCGCGGCGGCGGCGGAACAGCTGCTGGCGCGTCTCTCCGACCTGCCGGAGGTGGAGCAGGCCAAGCTGGATCTGCAGTGGCTGGGACGGCTCAACCGCATCAGCGGTCTCATCCGTCATGCTCTGTTGTCGTTTGGTGGCCTGATGCTGATCGGTGTCTTGCTGACCGTGGCCAACACCATGCGCCTCAATATCCTGGGGCGGCGGGCCGAGATCGAGGTGATGAAACTGGTGGGCGCCACCGACGCCTTCATTCAGCGCCCCTTCCTCTACATGGGCCTCTGGTATGGCCTCATCGGCGGCATGCTGGCCTGGTGGCTGACCGAGGTGCTGGTGCTGTGGAGCGAGGCCCAGGTGCAGGCTTTGGCAGCCTTGTACCACAGTGATTTTCGTCTGAGCGGGCTGGGGCTGGGCGACAGCCTGGGCTTGCTGCTGCTGTCGGCGCTGTTGGGCGTGGTAGCGGCAATGATTTCCGTCTGGCGCCATATTCGCCAGATCGAGCCGGCCAATCCGTAGACGACGAGACATTTTTGAAAATATTTCCATACTCAATGGAACTTTTGCGGCAGGCTGACACTCTTACTAAGTGAGGGTTAATTCTGAGTTTTGGAGATTCGCTTCTCTTTGACTTGGCCGCATGGATCGTCGCAAAGCCAGACATATCATGCATTTCGGGGGGACTTGAGGGTTCCCCCCTTTTTTTGTATATATGCTTATCCACAACGGCGCCGTCGCATGGGCGGAGTAACAGCCAGTCTGGCCGGGGCGCCTGGTATGGTGAGGTAGCAATCAAAATGGGTACAGCAATAGCGATGCAGAACAACCTGATCCTGGTTCCACAAGGTAGCCTCGAGGGCTACATCCAAGCCGTGAACACCATCTCGGTGCTGACGGCCGAGGAGGAGCGGGCGCTGGCTGAGCGGTTGCAGCAAGATGGCGATCTGGATGCAGCCCGCCAGCTGGTTATGTCTCATTTGCGGTTCGTCGTGCACATAGCGCGCAGTTATGCCGGCTATGGCCTGCCCCAGGCCGACCTGATCCAGGAAGGCAACATTGGCCTGATGAAGGCGGTCAAGCGCTTCGATCCCAGCGTGGGGGTGCGCCTGGTCTCTTTCGCCGTGCACTGGATCAAGGCCGAAATCCACGAGTACGTGCTGCGCAACTGGCGCATGGTCAAGGTGGCCACCACCAAGGCCCAGCGCAAGCTGTTCTTCAACCTGCGCAAGGCCAAGAAGCGTCTGGGCTGGTTTACCCAGCAAGAGGTGGAGGCCGTGGCGGAGGAGCTGGGGGTCTCAGCCCGCGAGGTCACCGAGATGGAGGCCCGCCTGAGCGGCCAGGATCAGGCCTTCGACGCTCTGGACGACGACGAAGGCGAGAGCTTTGCCCCCGTGCATTATCTGGAGGACAAGTCCTCTGACGTGGCGGCCAGCTTCGAACACGACAACTGGGAGCATCACGCCATGCACCGGCTGTCCAATGCCCTGGAGGCGCTGGATGAACGCAGCCGGCATATCATTCAGGCCCGCTGGTTGGATGATAATAAGCTGACGTTGCAGGAGTTGGCGGATCACTATGGCGTGTCGGCGGAGCGGGTTCGCCAGTTGGAAAAGAACGCCATGAACAAATTGAAAGGCGTGCTGGAGGCCTAGGCACCAGCCGTGCAAAAAAGAGGTCTCGTAGCGAGGCCTTTTTTTTAGCCCGAGGGCCGGGATTGGCCGTCGGATCCCATTAGTTGAGGAGACAAGATCCATGCAGCTCTTGAGTCATCTGTTTGAACAAAACCGCCTGTGGGCGGAGAAGATCAAGGCCGAAGATCCCACCTTCTTCGAAAAATTGTCGGCCCAGCAGGCGCCGGAATACCTGTGGATCGGCTGCTCGGACAGCCGGGTGCCGGCCAACGAGTTGCTGGGCCTGTTGCCCGGCGATGTGTTCGTGCACCGCAACGTCGCCAACCTGGTGATCCACACCGATTTTAACTGTCTCTCCGTGCTGCAGTACGCGGTGGACGTGCTGAAGATCAAACACATCATCGTCTGCGGCCACTACCGCTGTGGCGGTGTAATGGCCGCCATGCGCAATGCCGAACATGGCCTGATCGACAACTGGCTGCGCAACATCAAGGATGTCTACTTCAAGCACCGTGAGCAGATCGAAGCCATCGAGAGCGAGGAGGAGCGCCAGGACTTCCTGTGTGAACTCAACGTGCTGGAGCAGGTGGCCAACGTGTGCCACACCACCATAGTGCAGAATGCCTGGAAGCGGGGCCAGGAGCTGGCCATTCACGGTTGGATCTATGGTCTGAAGGATGGTCTGCTGCGGGATCTGGACATCACCTTAAGCGGGGTGGATCAGATCCCGGACGTCTACCGCTCCTCCAAGGAGATCGTCAGCCAGTACCACAGTAGCGGTAAATAGAAAAAGGCCCCGTAAGGGGCCTTTTTTGTGGTGCGTCAGACTTAGAAGTCGTAGCGTGCGGCCAGCTGGAAGTCATCCTTGTAACCATCCAGTTGGTTGAAGCGGTATTCACCGATGACGCGCAGCTGCTTGTTGAACTTGTACTGGGTGCCCAGGGTGAAGTAGTCGACGGTGTCGGTGGAGGTACCGGAGACATCCTTATCGCCCTTGTTGTAAACGGCCATCAGACCGACACCATTGGCAAAGTTATAGCCCACAGCGGCTTCCAGACCGGTATTGTCGGTGCCACTCTTCAGGAAGTCAGTGCCGTCGGCGTAGTTGATGGCTGCGTACAGGGCCTTGTTGTCGAACTTGGCACCGATTACCCAAATCTTGGCATCGTCACCCACGTCACGTTGACCCAGGGTGTAGGCGGCGCCCAGGCTCAGGCCCATGTCCAGGGTGTAAGACGCGGCCAGACCGTAGGCGGCGGCATTGCTCTTGTCGCTTTGATCTTCGGTATTGGAACCGTCGAACTTGTAGTTGGCTTCCAGACCGAAACCACCGAATGTGCCGGCATACTTCAGTACAGACGCGGCGCGGTCGGTGGCGAAGTTGTCGGTGCCGTCGCCCATGGCTTCGGCGCCGTAGCCATCAGACAGGGCCACGTCGGTCCAGTCTGCGATGGATGCGAAAGAACCCTTTTGACGACCGAAGGTGACGGTGCCGGCATCGGCCTTCACCCCGGCGAAGGCCAGACGGGTGCGCAGGTTGCCGCTGTTGTCCTTCACGGTCTTTTCGCTGTCACCGATGTTGAACTGGGCTTCGTACTGGGCCAGGGCAGACAGGCCGTTGCCGATGTCGCTGGTAGCCTTGGCACCAAAGCGGATGAATTGGTTGGCACCGATCTTGGCGCTGTGATCCTTGATGCTGTCACCGTCAGAGTTGACTTCGTCCTTGGTGCCGAAGAAGTGACCGGCATAGACACGGCCATACAGGTCTACGACATTGGCATCAGACTTGAATACTTCGGCAGCGTGGGCGCTGGTGGCGGCCAACAGGGCGATGGCAACGGCACTGAACTTTTTCATCTTATTTCCTTAATGATGTGGGTCACGCAAAAGAGGGTTAATGCGAGGGCAGATGCTAGGGGGTGGTCATGACACTTGGGTTACATGGTTGTGAAGCTTTTATGGTTGTGCCTGGGTGGCATAGGCCACCTGAGATACCCAGATTGGCCGGACTAAACAGGGGCGCAAAGGTTTTGCCCTGTGATAAAATGCCGCGTCCAACCGCAGATGAGGTTAAACGAACAAATGAGACGTGAACTGGCGATTGAGTTTTCCCGCGTGACCGAAGCGGCCGCCCTGGCTGGCTACAAGTGGCTGGGTCGTGGTGACAAGAATGCCGCCGATGGTGCCGCCGTGGCCGCGATGCGGTTCGTGCTCAACCAGATCGAAATCGATGGCGAGATCGTCATCGGGGAAGGGGAGATCGACGAGGCGCCCATGCTGTATATCGGTGAGCGGGTCGGTTGTGGCGGGGACGGCGTGGACATCGCCGTGGATCCCATCGACGGCACCCGCATGACCGCCATGGGGCAGAACAATGCCGTGGCCGTATTGGCCGCTGGCGACAAGGGCTGCTTCCTCAAGGCGCCGGACATGTACATGGAGAAGCTGATTGTCGGGGCCAAGGCCAAGGGCGTCATCGATCTCAATCTGCCGTTGGAAGAGAACCTGCAACGGGTTGCTCAGGCGCTGGATAAGCCGCTGAGCCGGCTGACCGTCATTACCCTGGCCAAGCCCCGTCACGAAGCCGCCATCACCATGATGCAGCAGATGGGCGTGCGGGTCTTTGCCATTCCCGACGGCGATGTGGCCGCCTCCGTACTGACCTGTCTGCCGGACAACGAGGTGGACATGCTCTACTGCATCGGTGGCGCGCCGGAAGGGGTGGTTTCGGCCGCCGTGGTTCGTGCGCTGGACGGTGACATGCAAGGGCGTCTGTTGCCGCGTCACGAGGTGAAGGGCGATTCCGAAGAGAATCGCCGCCTGGGGGCGGAAGAGCTGGCGCGCTGTCAGAAGATGGGCATTCAGGTGGGCCAGGTTTACCGGCTGGAGGAGATGTCCAAGACCGACAACGTCATCATCTCCGTCACCGGCATCACCAAGGGCGATCTGCTGGAGGGCATCACCAGTGACGGCGTGCTGGCCACCACCGAGACCCTGCTGATCCGCGGCAAGTCCCGCACCATACGGCGCATCCACTCCACCCATTATCTGGAGCGCAAGGACGCCGAGATCCAGCAACTGTTTCGCTAAGTTGCCGGCCTGGGCGGCGGTGAACGCCGCCTTGGTGATTAATTGCGCGATCGCGCTGATGCGGGGCGCCAAGCACCAAAAAACACTTGCATGGTTCCAGGGCTTTCGGTAAATTCACGCCCCGCAGACAACGGCGTGTAGCGCAGCTTGGTAGCGCACTTCGTTCGGGACGAAGGGGTCGGAGGTTCGAATCCTCTCACGCCGACCAAATCAGAAAAGGGGTTAGCCTAGGCTAGCCCCTTTTTACATTGGTGCTCTTTTTAAATTGGTGCTGTCAGCGGATGGTTTTTGATTGGTGGTGGCGTCGCCGGGTATTAGTGTTTCCCTGGCCCGCTCTTGAGATCCAGCATCAACATCAGCATCAGCACCACCCCGGAGATCAGGGGGCCGTAGCTGAGATAAAGCTCGCCATAACCTGCCAGGAACAGGCACAGCGGCAAACCGATGACCAAGAGCAGGGTGCTGGAAAGGAAAAACCACATAGTATCTTCGGAATTGTTAGTAACTGCGCTTTGTACTGCCGGCCACATTATATCGATTAACTTTGTGATATAAAGAGCCCTTCTGTTGTCCTAACCGGGGCTGCCCCGGGTACGCAAATTCTTCATGCCGGATTGATAGACCATGCAATTGACCCTGTTCACCGATTACGCCCTGCGCACCCTTGTCTATTTGGCTTTGCAAGAGCCAGGTCGGCTGGCCACCATCACTGAGGTGGCGGAGACCTTTCAGATCTCCCGCAATCATGTGGTGAAAATCGTGCATCAGCTGGGGGTCAAGGGCTATGTGGAGACGGTGCGCGGCAAGCATGGTGGCATCCGTCTGGCCCGGCAGGGTGAGGCCATCAGCCTCAAGGATGTGGTCAGCGACATGGAAAATCTCACCTGCCTGATGGATTGCAAGCGCGAAGCCTGCCTGCTCACCAGCGGTTGCCGTTTTCAGGGGATACTGCGCAAGGCGCTGCGAGCCTTCCTGGATGTGCTGGATGAATTTACCCTGGCGGATCTGGTCAAGGACGAGCAGCGGCTTTGCGGTTTGCTGAACCTGCCGATCCCCACCCGACAACTGGACTGATCTTGCCCGCCGGGCGCCGGAGCTGCCCATGACCCTGATGTCTGATATCCCCTTCTGGTGGCCCTTGCTGGGGCTGCTGCTGTTGCTGTGCTTGTTACTGCTGTGGCAGCTGCGCCGTCAGCAGCTGGCGGCCGTGCTGGCACAAGCCCAGCTGGCGCAGCAGGCTGAGCGGCTGCAAGAGCTGCAGGCCGAGCGCCAGCAGTGGCAGGAACGTCATGAGCAGCAACAGTTGCAGCTCATGCGACTCAATAGCCGGGTCAAGGAATATGAGACCCTGCTCCACGCCGAACGCCAGCACCATGCCGAACGATTGCAGCAGCAGCAGGACGCCGAGGCCAGGCTGAGCGAGCAGTTTGAAAACCTGGCCAATCGTCTGTTCGAACAAACCTCCGTGAACTTCCGGCAACTCAACCAGGGGCAGCTGGATCTGCTGTTGGGGCCCCTCAAAACCCAGCTGGAGGGATTTCGCCGCCAGATGAGCGAGACCCATGCCGAGGAGTCCCGCCAGCGCCATGGTCTCAAATTCGAGCTGGAGCGGCTGGCTCAACTCAACCAACAGATGAGTGAAGAGGCGGCGGCCCTGACCCGGGCACTCAAGGGCGACAGCAAGCAGCAGGGCAACTGGGGCGAGGTGGTGCTGGCGCGCATCCTGGAGGAGTCCGGCCTGCGGGCCGGTCATGAATACGAGCTGCAGGTGGCGGCCACCAGTCGGGATGGTCGCCGTTATCAGCCGGACGTGGTGGTGCACCTGCCGGAGGGTAAGGATGTCATCATAGATGCCAAGGTGTCCCTCACCGCCTACGAGCGCTATTTCAATGCCGAGGAGGAGTCGGCGCGGGCGCAGGCCCTCAAGGAGCACCTGGCCTCGGTGCGCGGCCACATCCGTGAGCTGGGGCGCAAGGATTACCATCAATTGCCGGGCCTGCGCAGCCTGGATTACGTCCTGCTGTTTGTCGCCGTGGAGCCGGCCTTTCTCGTCGCCCTGGATGCTGACCCGACTTTGGTAAAATTTGCACTGGATAACAACATCTTACTGGTGAGTCCGACTAATTTGATGGTGGCGTTGCGCACCATAGACAACCTGTGGCGCCAGGAGCGGCAGCACCAGAATGCCCGATTGATTGCCGAGTACGCCGGGCGCCTGTACGAAAAGTTTCGCCTCTACTGTGAGGAGATGCTGGCGCTGGGCGGAGCACTGGGGCGGGCGCAAGAGAGTTATGACAAGGCCATGCAGCGGTTGGCGGGGGGGCGTGGCAACCTGGTCAGCCAGGCAGAGCGTCTGCGGGCGCTGGGCGTGGAGGTGAGCAAGCCTCTGCCGGAGCGGCTTTGCGAGCAGGCGGGGCTGACGGAGGAGCCGGATGATGGGCTCAGCCTGTCTGTACCGCTGGAGAGTCCCGCGCAACAGGAGGAGTAATCAAGCATGCAGCAAGCGGATGTTGCCGTGGCAACGCAGCCGTCCCAGTCCAGTGCGTCAGGATTGGAGGCGGTGTTGACCCAGGACAGTCGGCACCATTGTGATTATCATCCCCAGCGCCTGTGTCCCAATGCCTCGCAATCGGGGCGCCTGTGTGACCATTGTCCCGAGCTGGCACTTCACACCGACTAACAATAGCCAATCTCCCCCCGCTAGTTTTTCCAGAACGAGGGAAAGAACAGCACGGCTACCGTCAGGATCTCCAAACGGCCCAACAGCATATCGAAACTCAGCACCCACTTGGCCGCCGCCGGCAGGCTGGCGAAATTACCTACCGGGCCAATCAGATCCCCCAGCCCGGGCCCCACGTTACTGACCGCCGTCACGGCGCCACTGATGGCCACCAGGGGGGGCAGATCCAGCAGCCCCAGAATGGCGGCGCTGACGATGATCACCGTGAGATAACTCAGGACAAAGGCGACGATGGAACGGACGATGGCATCGTTCACCGGGCGACCGTTGTATTTTTGCGGAAAGACGCCGGAGGGGTGCATCAGCTGGCGAGCCTGCTTCTGAAACAGGGCCGCGGCCACCTGGATGCGGAAGATCTTGATGCCACCAGCGGTGGAGCCGGAGCAGGCGCCAATCAGCATTAAAAACACAAACAGCACGCTGGTGAAGTGGGTCCAGGCGCCAAAATCGGTGAGGCCATAGCCTGTGGTGGTGAGCACGGAGATGATGTTGAAGGTGCTGATGCGCAGGGCATCCTGAAAGCTGAAGGTCTCCTTATGCCATAGCCAGAGAGTCATCATGCCGCTGACCACCAGCACCAGCCAGAAGAAGCCCCGTACCTGGGCGTCCCGAAACAGCACATTCTGCCGGCGGCGTAGGCTCTGCACATAGAGCAGGAAGGGCAGGCCACCGAGGAACATGAACAGGCTGGCGGTCCATTGGGCGCTGTGGGAGAAGTGGGACATGGAAGCGTCTGAGGTGGAGTAGCCGCCGGTGGACAGGGTTGTCATGGCGTGATTGAGTGCCTCAAAGGGCGTCATGCCACTCAGCCAATAGGCGACGAAACAGAGGAATGACAGGCTCAGATAGACGATGACGATGTTCTTGGCCACGTTGGCCGCTCGCGGTGAGTCCTTGTCCGACTTATCCGACGATTCCGTCTGGAACAGTTTCATCCCCCCCACGTTCAGGTAGGGCAGCACGGCCACCGCCAGCACGATGAAGCCCACGCCCCCCAGCCACTGTAACAAGGAGCGCCACAGCAGGATGCTGGGCGCCATCGAATCCAAGCCAGAGAGCACGGTGGAGCCCGTGGTGGTGACGCCCGACATGGTCTCGAAGTAGGCGTCGGTGAAGCTGATCTGGTTGATGAACACGAAGGGCAGGGCGCCGAACACGCAGGCCACCGCCCACACCATGCTGGTGAGCACGAACATGTCCCGTACCTTGAGGCGAAACTCGGCCTTGTGGCCGTAGTGCAGGCAGATGAAGGCCGCCACGTGGGTGATGATCACCGAGGCGAGAAACTCGGCAAGCCCCGGGGTGCCGCTGAAGAAGGCCAGCAGGGTGGGCAGCCACATGAACAGGGCCAGCTTGGAGAGGGTCAGCCCTATGGTGAAGATGATGGGTTTGAAATTGATCATGTCACAAGAAGAAGGGGCTGGGTTGGAACAGGCGCTCGACTTCCGGGATGTGTTTCTTGTCCACCAAGAACATCACCACATGGTCATCCTGTTGAATCACGGTGGAGTCGTGGGCAATGATCACCTCGTCGCCCCGCACCACGGCACCTATGGTGGTACCCGGCGGCAGCTTGAGCTCGCCGACGGAGCGCCCCACCACCTTGGAGGTGTTTTCGTCACCGTGGGCGATGGCCTCGATGGCCTCGGCAGCGCCGCGCCGCAACGAGTAGACATTGGCGATGTCGGCCCGGCGCACGTGGGTGAGCAGGGCGGAGATGGTGGCCTGCTGGGGCGACAGGGCGATGTCGATGCTGCCGCCCTGCACCAGATCCACGTAGGCGGCCCGCTGGATGAGGACGATGGCCTTGCGGGCTCCCAGCTTCTTGGCCAGCATGGCCGACATGATGTTGGCCTCATCCTCGTTGGTCACGGCGATGAAGACGTCAGTCTGATCGATGTGCTCTTCTTGCAGCAGCTCCTGATTGGCGGAGTCGCCACAGAAGACGATGGTTTCCTCCAGCATCTCGGAGAGCTGTTCGGCCCGCTCCGGGTTGCGTTCGATGAGTTTGACGTTGTAGCGGGTCTCCAGCTGGCGCGCCAGGCCGGCACCCACGTTGCCGCCGCCGACGATCATGATGCGGCGATAGGGGTTTTCCAGTCGCTGCAGCTCGGACATCACCAGCCGGATATGGCCGGCGGCGGCGACGAAGAAGACTTCATCATCGGCTTCTATGATGGTGGTGCCCTGGGGGCGGATGGGCCGGCCCTGGCGGAAGATGGCGGCCACCCGGGTCTCGATGTTCGGCATGTGCTCTTTCAAAGTGGCCAGGGCATTGCCCACCAGCGGGCCACCATAGTAGGCCTTGACCGCCACCAGCCCCACCTTGCCGCCGGCAAAATCCACCACCTGTAGGGCGCCGGGGTATTCGATCAGCCGGCGCAGGTAGTCGGTGACCAGTTTTTCCGGTGAGATGAGGTGATCCACCGGGATGGCGTCGTTGTTGAACAGCGTCTCCTGCTCCGCCAGATAGGCCTGGGAGCGGATGCGGGCCACCTTGTTGGGAATGTTGAACAGAGAATAGGCCACCTGGCAGGCGATCATGTTGGTCTCATCGCTGTTGGTCACCGCCACCAGCATGTCGGCGTCTTCGGCGCCCGCTTCCCGCAACACCCGGGGGTGGGAACCGGCACCTTGCACCACCCGCAGATCGTATTTGTCCTGCAGTTCGCGCAGCCGTTCAGTATCTGTGTCGATGAGGGTGATGTCGTTGTTTTCACCCACCAGGTTTTCGGCCAGTGTGCCGCCCACTTGGCCAGCGCCGACGATGATGATCTTCATGTTGATTACCGTTTGATCAGCTTGGCGTAGTAGAAGCCATCCATGTTCCCCTCCCCAGGCAGCAACTGCCAACCAGGGCGATCCGGGCCGCCATCCTGGGGCAGGGCCACCAGCTCGGCATCTGGGGTGCGTGCCATAAAGGCCTTGATCTGCTCACTATTTTCATCCGGCAGGACGGAACAGGTCGCATACAGGAGGGTACCGCCCGGCTTGAGTTTGCACCAGAGCGCATCGAGAATTTTGCCCTGCAGGATCACCAGTTCGGCAATATCCTCGTTGCGCCGTAACCATTTGATATCCGGGTGGCGGCGAATGACTCCGGTGGCGGAACAGGGGGCATCCAACAGGATGCGATCGAAGGCCGGACCGGACCACCAGGTCTGTGGGCGGGAGGCATCGCCGCAAATCACCTGGGCGGTGAGCTGCAGGCGTTGCAGGTTATCCTTCACCCGCTCCAGGCGTTTGGCGTCGCTATCCAAGGCGACCAGGCCGGCCAGTGCGGGCTGCCGCTCCAGCAGGTGCGCCGTCTTGCCACCGGGGGCGGCACAGGCATCCAGCACCCAGTCGCCGGGTTGGGGATCCAGCAGGCGGGCGGCTTGTTGCGCTGCGCCATCTTGTACCGATACCCAGCCGTCGGCAAACCCGGGCAACTGGCTGACGTCACAGGGCTGCGCGAGGCACAGGCCCTCGCTGCCGGGATCTTCCCCGGCAACCGCTATGTCCTGTGCCGCCAGCAGGGCCCGATAGCTGACTCTGTCATGATGACGACGGTTGACCCGCAGCCACAGCGGCGGGCGCTGGTTGTTGGCGTCGAGTATCGCCCCGTATTGTTTCGGATAGGCGGCCTTGAGCCGCTCAATCAGCCACTTGGGATGGGCAAAGCGACTGGTGGGTTTTTGATCCACCGTCTGCTGCAGGGCGTCGGCCTGACGCTGCACATTGCGCAACACACCGTTGAGCATGCCGCGGAAGGTCTCGCCTTTGAGCAGACGGCAGGCGGAGACGGTTTCCGACAACGCGGCATGGGGCGGAATGCGGGTGTAGAGCAGCTGATAGATGCCCACCAGCAACAGATAGTGCAGTTGGCGGTATTTGCCCTTGAGCGGCTTGCTCATCAGCGCGGCGGCGATGGCCTCCAGGCGGGAGAGCCAGCGCAGGCTGCCAAAGCAGAGCTCCTGCAGCAGTGCCCTGTCTTTGGCCGCCAGTTGTTGCTGGGCGGCGGGTAGCACGGTGGAGAGGGAGACTCCCTGCTCCACCACCTCAAAAAGCACCTTGGCGGCTTGCGCGCGAGTTTTCATGATGGATCCTGTCTCAGCCGGGTATGGTTCCCGGCCAGTTCATGCCAGTTGGGTCTGCGGGAGGAACCACTCCCGGCGGGAGTTGAGCAGTTCGTGGGCTTGCATCGGCTTCTTGCCCGGGGGTTGCAGCCGAGTCAGGCGCAGTACGCCGTCGCCCGTGGCGACCTCAATGCCAGCCTTGCCAACCCGGACTATGGTGCCGGGTTGGGCGTCCTCGTGGGGCAGTACTTCCGAGTCCCACACCTTGATGGTGTGCTCGCCGCAGGGGAAGTGGCTAATGGGCCAAGGGTTGAAGGCGCGGATGGCGCGCTCCAGGGCCGCCGCAGGCTGTTGCCAATCCAGTCGGGCCTCTTCCTTGCTGAGCTTTTGCGCGTAATTGGCCTGCGTGTCATCCTGCGCTACAGCCGTCAGTCGTCCAGCCAGTAAGCCGTCCACCGCTTCCAGCAACGCGGTCGGGCCCAGCCCGGCGAGCTTGTCATACAGGCTGGCGGAGGTCTCATCGCTGGCGATGGGGCAGGTGCGGGTCAACAGCATGGGACCGGTATCCAGCCCGATATCCATTTGCATGATGGTGACGCCAGTCTGGAGATCCCCGGCCCAGATGGCGCGCTGGATGGGCGCGGCACCGCGCCAGCGGGGCAACAGGGAGCCATGGACGTTGATGCAGCCCAGGCGGGGGGCATCCAGCACGGCCTGGGGCAGCAGCAGGCCGTAGGCCACCACTATCATGAGGTCGGCCTGCAGCTCGGCCACCACCTGACGGTCGGCGGCATCCTTGAAGTTGACGGGCTGATACACAGGGATCTGATGAGCTTGCGCCAGGACCTTGACCGGGCTGGGGGTTAGCTTGTTGCCTCGACCGGCCGGTCGATCCGGCTGGGTATAGACGGCGATGATGTTATGCCCGGCTTCCAGCAAGGCGGCCAGATGGCTGGCCGCAAAGTCCGGTGTGCCGGCAAAGATGAGCTTGGGTGCGTGCAAGAGGAAACCTTAGGCGTCGTGACTATCGAAACGGCTGAGCTTGGCCAGCTTCTGGCGCAGGCGTTGTCGTTTGAGCGGGGAGAGGTAATCGATGAACAATTTGCCTTGCAGGTGATCCATCTCGTGCTGCAGACAGATGGCCAGCAGATCATCGGCCACCAACTCGAAACTATTGCCGTCTTTATCCTGAGCTCGGATACGGATACGCTCTGCACGCGGCACCAGTGCACGGTAATCTGGCACCGACAGGCAGCCCTCCTCTATGCCGGTATCTCCTTCTTTAGATAGGATTTCCGGATTGATGAATACCTGAGGCTGATCGCGATTTTCTGAAATATCAATCACGATAATGCGTTGGTGAATGTTGACCTGTGTCGCAGCCAGGCCGATGCCCTCTTCTGCATACATGGTTTCAAACATATCATCAATTATCTGGTGGATGTCCCCATTGAATTGGGTGACCGGCTTTGCAATGGTACGCAGGCGTTCATCAGGGAAACGCAAAACTTCTAAAATCGCCATATTCGTTACGGAATAACTACACTAGTCTGTAAACATTGGCGTAATTCTAGTCAAATGTGCGGCAAATTAATAGTTACGTGACATCTTCAAGGACAGGGATAGTTATGAGATTGAGACAGATTGGATTCATTTTGTGCGGGGCGCTGCTTTCCTTCGTCGCTGCAGCACAGACCCTGGCCCTGAAAGAGAATCACCCCCAGACCTACGTGGTGAAGAAAGGGGATACCTTGTGGGACATTTCCGCCCACTTTTTGAAGAGCCCCTGGCTCTGGCCTCGCCTGTGGCAGGCCAACCCTCAGGTCAAAAACCCTCACCTCATCTATCCCGGTGATCTGTTGACCCTCATCTGGGTGGACGGTGAGCCCCGCTTGGTTCGCAAACCGACTATCAAGTTGTCGCCGACCATG
The DNA here is from genome assembly GCF_039540575.1 of Pseudaeromonas paramecii. Lineage (NCBI taxonomy): Bacteria > Pseudomonadati > Pseudomonadota > Gammaproteobacteria > Aeromonadales > Aeromonadaceae > Pseudaeromonas > Pseudaeromonas paramecii. The sequence goes on along the minus strand of NZ_BAABFC010000004.1, from coordinate 6,097 downwards.
CGTGTCGAACCCAAGGCGTCGCCTATCCCGGTGTTGAGCTTTGACGAAATCGGTCCCTTCCTCACCAGTAATCACGTGTTTGAGGCCGATGTCGACCTCGACAAGCTGCCCTATGTTCTGGGGGAAAATGAAAACAGCATTGCCATGCAAGAGGGGCAGACCCTGTTTGTTCGCGGGGCACTGCAACCTGGCGTGAGTTATGCCATCTACCGCCCGGGGGAGTTGTACAAGGATCGCGTAACCAAGGAGGCTCTGGGGCGAGAGGCGCTTCTTTCCGGCCTCGGTGTAGCGCAACAGGCCTACGCCGAGGATCGCAGCGTACTGACGGTGACACGCAGCTACCGTGAAATACGGCAAGGCGATCGCCTGATCCCGGTACCCAGCCAAGAGAGCCTGAATGCCTACTTTTCCCCCCAGCCTGGCACATTGCACAACGAGCAAGCCTATGTGGTGGATACACCTTACAAGGTGACCAGTGTTGGCAAGTTTGATGTGGTACTGATCAACCGCGGGGCGCGGGATCAGGTGCAGCCGGGGGATGTGTTCAGTGTGCTGCGGCCTGGTGCCAAGGTTGTTGATTCAGGCGCAAATGATGTCAGCTACCGGGAGTATGGTTCGGCTGGCGATAAGTTGTTTGCCTCCGACAGTGAAGTCCTGCCAAATGATCGTGTCGGCGAGGTCATGGTGATCAAGGTCTATGACAAGCTGAGCATGGCCTTCGTGATGAACTCCCAGAACATGGTGCGTAAGGGGTACGCTTTGGCCAATCCCTGATCATGACCCCCTGCCTGATGGAGGCCTGGCTTAGGCTGGTGAACCTGCCGGGAATAGGGCCAATAAGAGGCCGCCAACTGTTGGAGCGCTGCCCGATGGCCGAGTTGAGGATGGCCGATGCCGGCCAGCTTCGACAGTTAGGGTTGAGTGACCAGCAGATCGCTTGTTGGATAAGCCCGGATCAACGGAGGTTGACCCGGGCTTTTTCTTGGTTGGCGCAGGACAGTAATCAGTTGGTGACGCTGGATGATCCGGCATACCCTCTTATGTTGCGTGAGACAGTCGGAGCTCCTTTACTGCTGTTTGTACAGGGCCGCTGTGAAGCCCTCAGCGCCCCCTTGCTGGCAGTGGTGGGGTCGCGTCAACCGACCCCGGGCGGGCGACAGGCGGCACAATATCTTGGTAGCGACCTGGTTCAGGCGGGGCTTGGGCTTTGCTCGGGTTTGGCCTTGGGGATAGACGGCGTGGCTCACCAGGCGGCCTTGCAGGCACAAGGGCTGACGGTTGCTGTCTTGGGGACGGGGCTGGCACAGATTTACCCTCGTCGACACGTTGCACTTGCGCAGGCGATCCTGGAGCAAGGCGGTGCCCTGGTTTCGGAATTTTGGCCTGACGAAGGCGTGCGGGCGGAAAATTTCCCTCGCCGCAATCGCATCATCAGTGGTCTGAGTATGGGCACCCTGGTGGTGGAGGCGGCGGAGCAGAGCGGCTCACTTATCACCGCCCGTTTTGCCCTTGAGCAGGGGCGTGAGTTGTTCGCCGTCCCGGGGAGTTGGCAGAATCCGCAAGCCAGGGGGTGTCACAGATTAATTCAGCAAGGGGCAAAACTAGTCTGCTGTGCGGCCGATATACTGGAAGAGTTGGGGCATTTTCTGGGCAATCAGGACTTGCACGCACCCAGCCAGGCATCACAGGAGACACCGGCTCATTTGCCAACGGATAATTTGTTGGATAACGTAGGTTATGAGGCGACGGACATTGATACCATCGCCGCCTTGAGTCGGTATCCCATTGAACAGGTGATGGGGAAGTTGATCGAGCTGGAACTGTTGGGTTGGATCGCATCCGTTCCCGGGGGTTATGTAAGAACGCGGAGGGACTGACGATGTTTGATGTACTGATGTACCTTTTCGAGACCTATGTCCAGAGCGATGCGGATCTGATGGTAGACCAGGACGAGTTGGCTGATGAGCTGACTCGTGCCGGTTTTCATCAGGATGAAATTTACAAGGCTCTCTCCTGGTTGGAGCATCTGGCTGAATTGCATGATGAGGCCAAGGCGCCGGTGTTGTTGGCCAGCGATGCCGGCTCGTTCCGGATCTACACCCCAGAGGAGCAGGACAAGTTGAGCACCTCCTGCCGTGGTTTCTTGCTGTTCCTGGAGCAGGTGGGGGTGCTCAGTGCCCCGGCGCGCGAGGTGGTCATCGATCGCTTGATGGAGCTGGACTCTGCTGAAATCGAACTCGACGATCTCAAGTGGGTGGTGCTGATGGTGCTGTTCAACTTGCCGGGCAACGAGAACGCCTGTCACCAGATGGAAAACCTGTTGTTCGAGGAGCCCGCCGGGCTCATTCACTGACTCTGCCGGCACCGGCTGCTAGAATGCCGCCGGTTTTGTCGGAGGTGGTCATGTCCAAAATTGATCCCGATTTATTTCGTGCCGAGGCCCAAGCCCTGGCGCACTCTTACGGCACCTGTCCGCAATGCGGTGCCGAACTGGTGATGCGCCATGGCAAGCATGGCCCTTTCTTAGGCTGCTCAGCTTACCCCGCCTGTGATTATGTTCGCTCGCTGAATGGTCAGGGGGGCACCGTGGCCAAGATCCTCGAGGGGACCCATTGCCCCGACTGTGGGGCCGTGTTGGTGATCCGCAAGGGGCGTTATGGTCTGTTTATCGCCTGCAGTCAGTTTCCTGATTGCCGCCATGTTGAGCAGGAGTCTGAGTCGGTGGAACAGCTTGACGCTGTGCCTTGTCCGGCCTGTCGCAAAGGCCAGCTGGTGTCCAGACAGTCCCGTCAGGGCAAGACGTTTTATGCCTGCGATGCCTATCCTAAGTGCAAATTTGTGGTCAATGATCCGCCGGTCGCCCAGCCTTGCCCGCAGTGTGGCTGCTCCATCTTGCTCAGACGGGAGGGGCAATCGGGCACCTATTTGTGCTGCCCGCAAAAAAACTGTACCTACCGTAGTGACTCACTATAATGCGCGCAAAGGTTTTTCTGTCGACCACGCAAGATGAAGGATGATCGTCATGTCTCAACCGTTTGTAGCTATTTTGATGGGCTCCGACTCAGATTTTCCGGTAATGCAAACCACACTGGACGTTCTGAAGTCTTTCGATATTCGCTACGAGGTGAAGGTGACCTCTGCGCACCGCACTCCCGCCGCGACTCACGCCTATGTGACGGATGCCGAACAACGTGGCTGTAAGGTCTTCATCTGTGCCGCCGGTCTGGCAGCGCACCTGGGTGGGGCGGTTGCCGGTATTACGACCCGCCCCGTGATTGGCGTGCCCATCGATGGCGGCCCGCTCAAGGGGCTGGATGCTCTGCTGTCCACCGTGCAGATGCCCGGAGGTGTGCCGGTAGCGACCGTGGCCATCGGCAAGGCGGGGGCAAAAAATGCCGGTTATCTGGCCGCGCAGATGCTGGCGGTGGCCGATGATGAGCTGGCCGCCAAGGTTAAAGCCGAACGGCAGAAGAATGCCGAAGAGGTCATGGCCAAAGATGCTGCCTTGCAAGCCCAGCTGAAATAACTAAGATGAGCGGCAGTAAAACCACTGCCGCTTTTCTTATGACCTCATCCTATCTCGATGCCATTTCTCATCTGACCTCTGGTCATGTCATTGCCTATGCCACCGAGGCCGTCTTTGGTCTGGGGTGTGATCCGGACAATGAAGAGGCTGTCAAAAAACTGCTGAACATCAAGCAGCGTCCTGTTGATAAAGGCTTGATCCTGATTGCGGCAGATTGGTCGCAACTGTTGCCCTATGTCGCCAGTGAACAGCTCTCCGCCCCTGCACTGCAAAAGGTTTTGGCTAGCTGGCCTGGTCCTTTTACCTGGATCATGCCAGCCCAACCGACCACACCGCGCTGGCTCACCGGACGCTTTGATTCTCTTGCGGTGCGGGTCACCGCTCATCCGCAAGTGCGCGCCTTGTGTCAGGCCTATGGCAAGCCTCTGGTGTCGACCAGTGCCAACTTAAGCGGTGAGGCGCCTTGCCGGAATGTGGCCGAGGTACAGGCTCAGCTAGGAGTATGCGTGGATTACGTTTTACCGGGTGAAGTGGGCGGCGCTACCAATCCTTCGCAAATTCGCAATGCCCTCACCGGCGAGGTATTGCGCCCGGCGTGAGCCTCTTTCTTGTCTGGTGGAGCGAAAAGGCGTTTAATCCCCCTAGACAGGAATCAGAGCAGGAACGCACATGGATCGCTATGCCGTATTTGGCAATCCCATCGGTCACAGCAAATCACCTTTTATTCATACCCTCTTTGCTCGGCAAACTCAGCAACAAATGAGTTACGAAGCCATGCTGGCGCCGCTAGATGGGTTCCCTCAGGTGCTGGCACAGTTTTTTGCTGATGGTGGTAAGGGCTGCAACGTGACGGTTCCCTTCAAAGAACAGGCCTATGGATTGGTTCAGCAGCTGAGTCCACGGGCTAAGCTGGCTGGCGCTATCAATACCATACGGCGGACTGACGATGGTTTATTGCTTGGGGACAATACGGACGGTGCCGGTTTGGTGCAGGATTTGCTGCTTCATATCCCCAGCCTAGCTGGGCTGCGTATCCTGCTGCTGGGGGCGGGGGGCGCGGCCAGAGGGGTGATAGGTCCGCTGCTAGAACAGCAGCCGGCGAACCTCACCATTGCCAATCGTACCTTTTCCAAAGCTGAGCAGTTGGCCGAGCATTTTGCCCCCTTGGGCGCAGTGAGAGCGGCTACCTTCGAGGCGTTAACCGGTCCCTTTGATCTTATCCTCAACTCTACTTCGGCTAGTCTGGCCGGGGAGATACCGCCCATCCCCGCCGCATTGATCCATGAGGATATTGCCGTGTATGACATGATGTATGGGCCTGGTGAAACCCCCTTTAATCAGTGGGCGAGAGGACTGGGTGCGCGAGCCTGCATAGATGGACTGGGCATGCTGGTCTGCCAGGCTGCGGAAAGTTTCATGTTGTGGCGGGGCATTCGTCCCGGTACCAAGCAAGTTATTGCCGAGTTACGACGCAATCTGGGGGCAAGATGAATCAGGACATCCTGTTTAATGAAGGCGCGCAGTGGCATGCCGCCGAGCAGCGAGTGGAATTTACCGCGCAGCAGATGGGGGCACTCATCCGCTGCTTCATCAGTCATGGCCTCCTAGAACAATGGGCCGGCGAGCCTTTGCTCTCGGAGCAGGCCATCCTCAGCGCCTTCGAGCGCTTGCGCTTCGATATAGAGGAACGTGCCGAGGAGCTGATTGAGGCGCAGGAGTACGCAGAGGATGGCGCCATTTATCTCTGAGTATCAAGCCCCGTCCAGATACACATTCTTGAGTCGCACGTAGTTTTCCGCAGACAGGCGGAAAAAAGCCCGTTCGTCGGGTGTCAGCGGACGGACCTGGCGTACCGGTGAGCCCAGATAAAGATATCCCGACGTCAGCCGTTTGCCTGGCGGCACCAGGCTGCCTGCACCCAGTAACACCTCATCTTCTATGACAGCTCCGTCCAGTACGATACTGCCCATGCCGATCAGGCAGCGATCGCCGATGGTACAGGCATGCAACATCACCTTATGACCGACAGTCACCTCTGAACCTATGATCAAGGGCAAGCCAGCCGGATGAGCCTCAGACGGCCGCGATACATGCAGCACACAGCCATCTTGCACATTGCTGCGCTCGCCAATCTGGATGTAGTTTACATCGCCTCGCACGACTGTTTGGGGCCAGATGCTGCTGTCAATGCCGAGGCCGACCCGGCCTATGACTGTGGATGAGGGATCAATGTAGCAACCAGAAGCACATTCCGGGTGGTGTTCGGCAAAAGCGCGAATAGATGTATGAGTCATATGAAGGCGAGCTCCTGTTTTGAGCCGGCGCAAACGCCGATTTTGTGGATAAGTCTGTGGGCAAGCTGAACGTAAGCAGTGAGCGGCTTGTGACAAGGAAAAATACCTGAATTTTCGATAAAAATCCCTTGCCAGCCGGCGCGGCGTCCCTATAATGCGCCCTCGTTGTCAGGGCACAGCCCGGCAGCAGAGGAAAGCGGCGAGCAAATAGCGCTTGACTCAAAGCGGGAAGCGAGTAAGATGCGCATCCCACGACGCCGGCGAAACCGGGTCGAAC
>NZ_BAABFC010000003.1:0-240584 GCF_039540575.1 Pseudaeromonas paramecii | reverse complement strand
GTCCCGTCCACTCCGCCACTGAAATAGAGCCCTTAGGTTATCTGACCTAAGGGCTTTTTGTTTTGCCAAGGGTTCCACTCTTGCCTCCAAGCTCTCGCCTTGTCCTATTCATGCCGAAATCTCGTCGCTCAGTGGGAGCCGAACGAATGCTGGGCACACCTCCGGTTCTGCGGCAAAATAGCTTAGACCTTCATCCGGCAGGCCATTTAGATGCTATCGCCGCTAATCGTCTCGTTTTCATTTTGATTTTTCCCGAGGAAACCAACATGAGCGTCCCCGCCTTCTACCTGATGAACAACCCGATCCAGCATTACGACTGGGGCAGCCGGGTGGCGCTGACCCAGCTGTTCGGCATGGCCAATCCGGACAATCGGCCCCAGGCCGAGCTGTGGATGGGCGCTCACCCCAACGGCTGTTCCGAGGTGATCTGTGACGGTGTGGTCACCAAGCTGTCGGATCTGATCGCACGGGATCCGGTGGCTGCACTCGGATCTGCCACCGCCGAGCGCTTCGGCAGCCTGCCGTTTCTGTTCAAGGTGCTGTGCGCCGACAAGGCCCTCTCGGTGCAGGTTCATCCCAGCAAGGCCCAGGCCGAAGCCGGCTATGCCAAGGACAACGCTGCTGGTCTGGCGGCCAACGCCCCGAACCGAAACTACCGGGATGACAATCACAAGCCGGAGCTGGTGTTTGCCCTGACCCCCTATCAGGCGATGAACGGTTTCCGTCCCCTGGCGCAGATACTGGCGCTGTTCGAGCGCGCCGCCGTGGCCGAGCTGGCGGCGCCCCTGGCCGCCCTGCGGGCCGATCAGACCGAGGTGGGCCTGGCGGGCTTCTTCCGTACCCTGCTGAGCCTCAGTGGCCCCGGCAAGGATGCCGCCCTGGCGGGCCTGCTGGCCTATGCGGCCCAGCATCAGGAGGAGGAGACCTTCGCCCTGGTCAGCGCCCTGGCGACTCAGTATCCCGGGGATGTGGGCCTCTTCACCCCCCTGCTGCTCAACGTGGTGACCCTGCAACCGGGCCAGGCCATGTACCTGGATGCCTGCACGCCCCACGCCTACGTCCGGGGCACCGGGCTTGAGATCATGGCCAACTCCGACAACGTGTTGCGGGCCGGTCTCACCCCCAAGCACATGGATCTGGACGAGCTGCTGGCCTGCACCCGCTGCCTGGCCAAACCGGCGGACGAGATCTTGCTGGCCCCGCGCCAGGCGGCGGCGGTTGAGCACTATGAGGTGCCGGTGCCGGACTTCACCTTCAGCGTCTATGCCAGCGGCGAGCATAGCCTGAGCACGCACAGTGCCGAGGTGCTGTTTGCCATCGATGGCCCGCTGACTCTGCGGCAGGGCGCGCAGCAGCTGAGCCTGGTGGCCGGCCAGTCCGCCTTCATTCCGGCGGCCACCGGCGCCTATCAGGTCGAGGCACAGGGCCGCTTCGCCCGCGCCGGCAACCGCTAACGCGCAGCGGCTGGTGAATTGGGAAAAGAAAGAGGGCCTGCATCGGGCCCTCTTTGCTTGCTGCTAGTCAATTAACGGTCGCTCTGCTCCATGGGCTTGTGGCCGACGGTCAGGTGCACCATGTCCACCTGATCGTCGCTGCTGACCTCGAAGGCCTGGCCAAAGCCTTTGACATACAGGCCCTGCTGCGGGGTTAGGCGGAACAGGCTGAAGTCTGCCATGCGGGTCAGGTTGGTCACCAGGTCGCCATGGCGATGGGCCAGGGCTTCGACGGCCTGGTTCCAGTGTTCGCAGTCCCGGGCTACTTGGTTGACTTCGGCATCGTGGCTGAGGCGTACCCGGGCGTAGAGCTGACGGCAGTCGGCCTCGTCTTCGATGAGCATGAGGGAGGCCTTGGCCACGGCCTTGAGGTTGCGGCCGTGTCGGGCCACTTCAGAGACCAGCACATAGTAGTGACCGTCGAGAAACACGAAGGGGGCGTAGCTGACATTGGGGGCACCCTGTTCATCCAGGGTGGCCAGCATCAGGCTGCGGCACTGTGCCCGCAGGGCCTGGATCTCCGGCAGCAGGCGCTGTTGCAGTCGGGCTTGTTTGTCTTGCATGTGGTCTCCTTAATCGGTCGGCAGGCCGGTGGCCTGTTGCCATTGCTGGAAGCGGCTGACCTGGGCGGGCAGCAGTTGGCGGGCCTCATCGCGGCCAAGATAGATCTTGAAGGCACAGCGCCCGTCTTCGGTGATGAAGACGAAGGCGTGGCTGGGGCGCCCCATGAAGGGCTTGCTCAGCAGCGCGATCTGCCGGATGGCTTGCAGTTTGAGGTGGCCGTGCAGACCGCCATCGCCTCCCAGGTTGTAGTAACCGTGGCCGCTACGTCCGGCCGGGAAAGGGCCCTTGAACTCGAAGATGGAACCAGCAGACTCCACTATGGTGGTCAGGGGTCCCCAGGTGGTGAGCTGGCCCAGCAGGGCTTCTGTCTGTTCACCGGGCCAGAGTGTGACCCAGTCGGCGGGCAGGGCGGCGATCAGGTCGCCCTCAGTGACGCCCAGTTGCTCCGCCATGGCTTGGGTGGTTTGATCCGCGCGGCGCGCTATGAGCGCCGCCACCTGTTCGTTGAGTAACATCCACATTCTCCTTTGAGTGGTCTTCTTGTTGTAATGCCAGCAGGGCGCCCTGGGCCATATTGACGCTCCAGAAGCGCCCTGCCAGGGTCAGCTCGGCACGGTTATCCGCCAGGTCCACCAGCCCCCGCTCCTGCCAGACGTTCAGCAGGGGGCGCAGTTGTTCAAACAGCCCATCCTGGCCCTGTGCGGCCCAGACCGTGCCATCTAGCACGCCCTTATCGAAGCTGGCCTTGATCAGGCCATCCCGGCGGCCATGCTGGGCCGGGGCCATCAGCATGGCCAGGGGCCAGCGCCCCTCGCCGCATTGCTGCTGATAGTCCTGCAGGTTGCGGGTTTGCATCAGGGCGACCCCGTTGATCTGGCCGCCGGCGCCGGCCCCGATGGGCAGGACATCCGCCGAGGTCTTGGCCAGGCTGTTGTAACGGCTGCGCTCCCGGGCATCCCGCGCCCAATGGCAGACGCTCAGCCGCTGCAGTCCCGCCTGTTCCAGGGTGTTAGCACCATAGGCGTACATGCGGGCCCGGGTAGGCACATTTGCCGGCACGGGTTGGCGTCCCTGGGCCACCAGTTCACTGAGCCGGGTGCCCGGCATCTGGATCAACTGGTAGAGATCCACGCCGTGGGCGCCAGAGTCGAGGAAGTCGGCGATGTCCTGTTGCCAGCAGCTCTCGTCCTGCCAGGGCAGGCCAAACAGCAGATCGAGGATGATGGGGGCGGCGTCCCGGGCCACCAGTTGCTCGATGCGCTGCAGCACCTCGCCGCGGTCGTCCAGTCGCTTGGCGGCCTTGCGCACCCGGGTGTCGAAACTCTGTACCCCGAACGAGAAACGGTTGAAACCGGCTGTCAGGCTGGCCTCAAAGCGTGCGTCATCGAAGCGGTTCAGGCGTCCCTCCAGGGTCAGTTCGCAATCGTCCGCCAGGGGAAAGCGGCGGCGAATTTCCTCACCCAGGGTTTGCAGCTGTGCGGCGGTTAGGTCGGTGGGGGTGCCGCCGCCCACATAGACGGCATCAAACGGCGCGGCCTGGGCCCAGGCACTGTCGGCCTTGCGGGCCAATTCGTCGTAGAAGTGGTGCAGGTAGGTCTCGATCCAGGCGGGGCTGGCGGCATTTTCAAAGAAGTTGCAGAAGGTGCAGCGCACCCGGCAGAAGGGAATGTGCAGGTACAGACAGCGCGGGCGCCCCGCGGCCGGCTGGCCGGCCAGCTGGGCCTCCAGGGTCAGGGACTGCAAGGCGGGATCCAGGATGGGTCGTCCCCCCCGGCCTGCGTGAGCCTGGGTCTTGCCGGTGAAGGCAAATTGCAGCGGATCCGGGGTATGGCGGCCCAGTATGCTGTCATCCAGTGCGGCGATATTCATGATCTCATCGACCCCGGCTTGCGCCGGGGCCGCTCTTGGTTAGAAGCGGTAGCCAACCGCCAGTTTGGCGTTACGGCCCGGTGCATACAGCTCGCTGAAGGCCGGCAGGTAGTACTCGTCCGTGACGTTATCCAAGGCAAAATCCAGCTGCCAGTTGCGCCAGTCGCCCTGTTGCGGACGCCAGCTGGCGGTGAGATCCCACAGGGTATAGCCGTCATAGCCTTGAGTACTGCTGGAGGAGGGCACCCGATCCTGATCGCGATACCAGCTCAAGCGGCTGCCCAGGCGGACATCGCCGTCCAGCAGCCCCTGACTGATGCCGAACACCAGCTTGCTGGCCGGAATATCCGCCAGGGCATCCCCCCCGGTTTTGTCTTCGCCCTTGGCCTGGCTATAGCTGAGGTTCAGGCCCAGCAGGCGCCAGCGGTAGTCGGCGGCCAGTTCGTAGCCGCTGATGCGGGCGCGGGTGACGTTGGCGTAGTCACTTTCGAAGGTCATGGTGCTGAAGTCGTTGATGACCTGCAGCTCTATGTAGTTGTTGATGTCGTTGCGGAACAGGTTGGCACTGAGCTCCAACTGATCGTCGGCCAGCAGGTGTTCGAAGTTCAGGCGGGCGCCGATCTCCTTGTTGCGCGCCGTTTCGGCCTTCAGATCCGGATTGGGCTGGAAGCTGTTGCAGGCGAAGCTGCCCATGCAGAAATGGGTGCCGGAGGTGTAGAGCTCTTCACTGGTGGGGGCGCGGAAGGCTTCATCATAGCGGGCATTCAGGGTCAGCCAGTGGGTGGTGAACCAGGTGAGCCCAACGGACGGTGAGAGGTGATCCTGGCTGCGGGCCGAGTCGGCCTGCTGCTTGTCTTCGGTATGGAAGTTGTCGTAGCGCACCCCCGGGGTCAGCTGCCAGCGGGTCAGGAAGGGCACTTCGGCCTGCAGGTAGGCGCCCCACACCCGGCTGCGTCCGTCCGCCGGGATCGGCCGGCTGCTGCCTTCCCGGCTGCCCCAGGTCTTGTCCAGGTAAATGTCCGCGCCGCCCAGCAGGTTGCCCCAGCCCAGGCTGGCCCGGTTGCTGCCGTTGAGGCCCAGGGTCTGGTAGTCAATGACATCCTGCTGCTGCTTTTCGATCCGGTACTCATCGAAATGGGTGCGGTTGAGGTAGGCGGTGACGCGGCTGTCCAGCCAGGGGTTGTCCGCCGGATTGAGGCGGTAATCCAGGGTGGTGTTGAAGTCCCGGGTGGCCTGTTCCACCAGGGGCACAGAACTGCTGACCTCGCTGGAGGGGTTGGAGGGAGCGTTCTGATCCGATTGGCTGTGGCGCACACTCAGGCTCAGGCGCTGAGCGTCATCCGGTTGCCAGCCGTACTTGCCCATGACCCCGTGCTGACGGGCGGCGGAGTAGGTCAGATCCTGGCCATTGCCCAGGCGGATGTCATTGCTGTCGTGGTAGTAGCCACTCACCAACCAGTCATGCTGACCTTGCTGACCGTACAGGGCACCGCTGGTGAGCGACTTGTCATCGGCACTGTGGAAGCCCTGACGGACATAGCCGCCCACTTGCTCTCCGCCGGTCAGCAGATCCCGGGCGCTGCGGGTCTGTACCGCCACCACGCCCCCCAGGGCGCCGCTACCCCACAGGGCACTGGCCGGGCCCTTCACCACCTCGATCTGTTGAATCAGCTCAGGATCCACAAAGTAGGTGCCCCTGTGACCCGAGCTGGTGTTCTGCCGCACGCCGTCGATCACCTGCAGTACCCGGGTGCCGGAGAGGCCGCGGATCACCGGGGTCTGGGCGCCTGGCCGGCTGCCGCCGCCGACCTCCACGTTGCTCTGGTACTTGAGGGCATCGGCCACCGAGTCCGGCTGCTGGCTGTCCAGTGCCTGACGATCCACCACGGCCACCTGGCGGGAGGCGTGGTCGGCATCTGTCTCCTCCCGGGTGGCGCTGACCACCACGGGGTTCAAGGTGCTGTCGTCGGCGACAGGGGTTGTGGCGGCACGCGCCAGCGACCAGGGGGCGGTTATCGCCAGGGCGGCACTGATGCAAAGGGCGAGTTGTGAGGGGGAGGGCATGGTCCAGTTCCTTTTTTGTGGGTTCCTGAAAACCGGGCTAGCCTAATTCGAACAAAAAGCAAATGCAAACAATTCGCATTTGTAAGTGTGGCAAGGGATCGCTATAGTGGGTCCAGCGCCGCCGAGGCGGCTATGGCACATTTGTTCAAGGAATCATCATGATGAAATACCTGTTGAGTGGACTCCTGTTGCTGGCCGCCGGCCTGCAGGCCCAGGAACGTATCGTCTCCGCCGGTGCCGGCGTCACCGGCCTGATCCAGGCGCTGGGCGCCGCTGACCAACTGGTGGCTGTGGACAGCTCCAGCCATCTGCCCGCCGATCAAGCCCTGCCGGTGGTGGGTTATCACCGACAACTGGCCACCGAAGGCCTGCTGGCACTGAAACCCAGCCTGTTGCTGGGCAGTGAGGAGATGGGGCCGGCCAGCACGCTGCAGCAGGTGGCAAAGGCCGGCGTCAAGGTGGTGAGCCTGCCGGCCGGTGGCGATGTGCCCAGCCTGCTGGCCAACATCCAGACCCTGGGGGATCTGTTGCAGCGTCCGGAGGCCGCCCACCAGTTAACCCAAGCCGTGGATCGGCAGGTGAGCCAACTTAGCCAACAGGCGACCCGGCTGTCGGCCAAGCCGCGGCTGGTCTATCTGTTGGTGGTGCCGGGGCGTCCGCCCATGGTGGCCGGAGGCAATACCCCGGCCGATACCCTGATCCGGCTGGCAGGTGGGGAGAACCCGGCGGCTGGCCTGCACAATTATCCGTTGCTTAACCTGGAGGGACTGCTGGCCATGAAGCCGGACGGTCTGGTGGTGAGCGAGCGCAGCCTGCAGGTGGATCCGCAACTGTTGCAGCATGCGTTGCCTCAGCTGGCGCAGACGCCGGAACTCAAGTCCCTGCCCTTGTACACCATTCCCGGGTCGGCCCTCATCGGCGGGCTGAACCTCACCAGCCTGAGTGCGGCGGCGGACCTGCAACAAAAACTCCTGTCTGCCGCAGGTAGCGCCTCCTGAAGATGATGTCACGCCGCTCGTTGCACTGGCTCTGGCTGCCCTTGCTGCCCGGGCTGGGTCTGCTTTCCCTGACCTCCGGGGCCCTGGGGCTGTCAGCCGCCGATACCTGGGCCGCCCTTACAGGGCAGGGGGAACCCTTGCACAGCACGGTATTGTGGCAGATCCGGCTGCCCCGCAGCCTGCTGGCCCTGGCCATCGGTGGCCTGCTGGCCCTCACCGGCGCCCTGTTGCAGGGGCTGTTTCGCAACCCCTTGGCGGATCCCGGCATCATAGGGGTCAGCGCCGGGGCGGCCCTGGGGGCCGGGCTGGCCATAGTGGTGCTGCCCGGGGTGGGACTGGCCTGGCTGGCACTGGGCTCCACCGCCCTGCTGGCCTTTGTCGGCGGGGTGGTCACCACGGCCCTGGTCTATTACCTGGCGCGGGGGCCCTTCGGCACCTCCATGGGCATGCTGCTGCTGGCCGGGGTGGCCATCAGCGCCCTGGCCTTCGCCGTGCTGGGGTTGCTCAACTACGTGGCCGATGACGAACAGCTGCGTAATCTCTCCTTGTGGCAGATGGGCTCACTGGGGGGCGCCAGCTGGCCGCAGGTGCTACTGGCCTGGGGTTGTCTTGCTCTACTGGCCGGCTGGAGCCGCTATCGGGCTCAGGCCTTCAATGCCCTGTTGCTGGGCGAGGCGGATGCCCGCCACCTGGGGGTGGCGGTGGAGCGGCTCAAGTGGCAGACGGTGCTCTTCTGCGCCCTGGGGGTCGGGGTGGCGGTGGCCGTCTCCGGCATCATCGGCTTCATCGGCCTGATGGTGCCCCATCTGGTGCGAATGTCGGTCGGGCCGGATTATCGTCGCCTGCTACCCCACAGCCTGCTGGCGGGGGCGGCCCTGTTGCTGGTAGCCGACTGGCTGGCCCGCCGTCTGGCGGCACCGGCGGAGATCCCGGTGGGCCTCATCACGGCTGCGCTGGGGGCGCCCTTCTTTCTCTGGTTGCTGCGTCAGCAGCAGGGGCGTGCCCTATGACGCCGCTGCAGTTGGAGCAGGTCAGCCTGCAGCTGGGCTCGCGGCGTCTGCTGGATGACATCCAGCTTGAGGTGGCCGCCGGCGAGCTGGTGATCCTGCTGGGACCCAATGGCTGTGGCAAGTCGACCCTGCTGCAGGCCATCGCCGGCGAGCGGCGCCACACGGGTCAGATCCGGCTGTTCGGTCAGACCCGGGCCCAGTGGGCGGCCCCGCGGCTTGCCCGACGGCTGGCGGTGCTGCCTCAGCACAGCGATCTGCGCTTCGATTTTCCCGCCGAGTCCGTGGTGGCACTGGGGCGCCTGCCCTGGCCCGGGCCCCGGCAGGCCCAGGCGACCATCATACGGCGGTGCATGGAGCAGATGGATGTCTGGGCCTTGCGGCAGGCGCCCTATCTGCAGCTCTCCGGCGGGGAGCGGCAGCGGGTGCATCTGGCCCGGGTGCTCTGCCAGCTGGCGGACGAGGAGCCGGGTCTGCTGCTGCTGGACGAGCCCACCTCGGCGCTGGATCCCGGTCATCAGCACCAGGTGTTGCAGCAGATCCAGGCGGTGGCCCGTCGCGGGCACGGAGTGTTGATGGTGCTGCACGATCTCAACCTGGCCAGCCGTTATGCCGACCGCCTGGTGCTGATGCAGCAGGGCAGGTTGCTGGCCGAGGGCTCTGCCGAGGCCATACTCACCGTCGACCATCTGGCCCGGCTCTATGGCCCGGGTCCCGAGCTGTGGCATCACCCGCTGACCGGGCGTCCACTGGTGGTGTGACCGGCTGGCCGTGGCATAAAAAAGCGCCAATCAGGGCTTGCATTGAGAATGGTTATCAAATAAAAATGATTATCATCTGATGGCAAGGAGGCTAGGCCCTGATGGACATGACATCTACCGCATCCCGCATTGCGCCCCGAGGCTGGCGAGTCCGCCTGGGCCAGGGGCGTCCCGATGAGGGCATAGAGCGCTTCTTGGAGGAGCTGCGTCAGCAGGCCCTGCTGGCCGAGGAGCAGGCCTTCACCCTGTATGAACGCGGTTGCCGCGAACTGCTGGCGGCGGCCGCCGACCCGGCACTCAGCGCCGACTGGCAGCACGCCTGCCGGGACTACGCCTGGCGACCGCTGGAAGAGTTGCAGCGCCTGTGCTGTGGCCAATGCAACAAGCCCGGCTGCCGCGATCGCCTGCTGCGGCTGTTCCGCCGGCTCGAGCGACTGCAACAGGCGGCCTGAGTCACCCCGTTTGCACTGTTGCCGGTGTCGGCTTGCCCTCTCACAGGCTGACACCGGTGACAGTGCCCCAAACAAAAACCGGCGCCTTGGGCGCCGGTTTTGTCATTTATGTGGCTGGGGTTAGCCGGCCAGCTTGGCGAACAGGGCTTCGAGCTTGCCCAGGCCTTCGTCCAGAATGGCGGGCTCCATGGTCAGGGCCGGCAGCAGACGGATGACGTTACCGCGCACCCCGCAAGAGAGCAGTAGGATGCCGGCCTCGATGCCTTGCTGCACCAGGGCCTTGGTCAGGGCCGGGTTGGCCTTGGCCTGGTCACCGCCTTCGATCAGCTCCATGGCCACCATGGCGCCCACGCCACGCACCTGGCCGATCAGCGCCGGGAAGCGGGCCTGCAGGGCCTTGAGTCGCCCCTGGATGGTGTCACCCAGCTGGCTGGCCTTCTGGCACAGCTGTTCTTCTTCGATCACCTTGAGCACCGCCAGACCGGCGGCACAGCCGATGGGCGAGGCCACATAGGTGCCGCCCAGCCCGCCGGGAATGGCGGCGTCCATGATCTCGGCGCGACCCAGCACGGCGGAGATGGGGAAACCGCCGCCCAGTCCCTTGGCCAGGGTGATGATGTCCGGTTCGACACCGCTCTTTTCCACCGCGAAGAAGGTACCGGTACGGGCGAAGCCGGACTGGATTTCGTCACAGATGAAGACGATGCCGTGCTGATCGCAGATGGCACGCAGCGCCTTGAGGAAGCTGGCGGGTGCCGGGTAGAAGCCGCCTTCCCCCTGGATGGGCTCTATGATGATGGCCGCTACCCGGGAGGCTTCGATGTCGCAATGGAACAGCTCGTCCAGGGCGGTCAGGGCGCACTCCTCGCTCACCCCCAGGTAGTCGTTGGGGTAGGGCAGGTGGTAGATCTCGCTGGGGAAGGGACCGAAGCCCACCTTGTAGGGGTTCACCTTGCCGGTCAGGCCCATGGTCAGGTTGGTCCGGCCGTGGAAGCCGCCGTTGAAGGCGATGATGCCGGGGCGGCCGGTGTGGGCGCGGGCGATCTTGATGGCGTTTTCCACCGCTTCGGCGCCTGAGTTACCGAAGGTGACCTTGGCCGGACCGGCGAAGGGCGCGCGGGCCACCAGGCCCTCGGCCAGCTCCACCGCCTGGGTATAGGGGGTGACGGTGAGGCAGGTGTGGCTGAACTGCTCGATCTGGGCGGCCACGGCGGCCTGTACCTTGGGATGCAGGTGGCCTGTGTTGACCACGGCGATGCCGGCGGCGAAGTCGATGTAGCGCTTACCGTCCAGATCCCACAGCTCGGCGTTCTTCGCCTTCTCCACAAACACCGGGGCCATGCTGGCCAGCCCACGGGCGAACACCTTTTCCTTACGGGCTTGCCATTGTGCGTTGCTCATTTTCAACTCCTTGATGAACCTTGAATTCTTGGAAGGTGGCGGCTCAGAGGCCGCCCAGGCAGAGGTATTTCACCTCGAGAAACTCGTCGATACCGTACTTGGATCCTTCCCGGCCGAGACCGGACTCCTTGACGCCGCCGAAGGGCCCCACCTCGTTGGAGATGGCGCTGTCATTGATGCCCACCATGCCGTACTCCAGGGCCTCGGCCACCCGGAACAGGCGACCCAGATCCCGGGTGTAGAGGTAGGCGGCCAGACCGGACTGGGTGTCATTGGCCAGGGCGATGGCCTCGGCCTCGTCCTTGAAGGCCAGGATGCTGGCCACCGGGCCGAAGATCTCCTCCTTGGCGATGCGCATCTGCGGGGTCACGCCGGTCAGCAGGGTGGGGGCGCTGAAGTGGCCGGCCTCGGGCAGTTGCGGGTGGCGGAACTGGCACTGGGCGCCGGCGGCCAGGGCGTCGTCCACCAGGGACTGCACCTTGCTCACCGCCGCGGCGTTGATGAGGGGGCCGATCTGGCTGTTGCCGCTGGCACCGTCGGCCACATTGAAGGCGGCCATGGCGTCGGCCAGCCGACGGGCGAACTCCGGCAAAATGCCTTCTTGCACCAGCAGGCGGTTGGCGCAGATGCAGGTCTGACCGGCGTTGCGGAACTTGGCCAGCAGTATGCCCTGGATGGCCAGGTCCAGATCCGCGTCGTCAAACACGATGAAGGGGGCGTTGCCACCCAGCTCCAGGGAGAGCTTCTTGACGGTGCCGGCGCACTGGGCCATCAGGCGCTTGCCGACGCCGGTGCTGCCGGTGAAGGTCAGCTTGCGCACCACAGGGCTGTCGGTGAGCACCTGGCCCACGGCGGCGGCCTGACGGCTGGTGATGACGTTGAGCACCCCGGCGGGCAGACCGGCCTGCTCGGCCAAGGCGGTGAGGGCCAGGGCGCACAGGGGGGTCTCGTCGGAGGGCTTGAGCACCACTGTGCAGCCGGCGGCCAGGGCCGGGGCCACCTTGCGGGTGATCATGGCCACCGGGAAGTTCCAGGGGGTGATGGCCGCCACCACGCCGATGGGTTGCTTGATGGTCAGCAGCCGCTTGTCACCGCTGGGGGCAGGGATGGTGTCACCGTAGACCCGCTTGGCTTCTTCGGCGAACCACTCCACGAAGCTGGCGCCGTAGGCCACCTCGCCCTTGGCTTCCGCCAGGGGTTTGCCCTGTTCGGCGGTCATCAGGGCCGCCAGGCCATCGGCATTGGCCAGGATGAGATCGTACCAGCGGCGCAGCACGGCACTGCGTTGCTTGGCGGGCAGGGCGCGCCAGGCCGGCAGGGCGGCTTCTGCGGCAGCGATGGCCGCCTGGGTATCGGCGGCGCCCAGATCCGGCACCTGGGCGATACAGGCGCCGGTGGCAGGGTTGGTCACCGTGAAGGTTTCGGCGCCGTCCAGCCAACGACCATCGATATAGGCCTGTTGGCGCAGCAGGGCAGCATAGGGGGAAGCAGTCATCATCACCTCGACAGGGGTAGCGTGTTGAGGCCATGGTAGCCGCGGTTTTTTGTATGATAGATTACGGCGTATCAATACATAGTTTGATAAGGCTCAACCTATGGCCAAGGCGCCCACCATAGCCCAGATCGCCGATTTCGATCTGCGCCTGCTGAAGATCTTCAAGACGGTGGTGGAGTGTGGCGGCTTCGCCGCCGCGGAGACCGAGCTCAACGTCAGCCGCTCCACCATCAGCATCCACATGGCCAACCTGGAGTCGCGGCTGGGGCTCAAGCTCTGCCAGCGGGGCCGCAGTGGCTTCGTGCTGAGCGAAGAGGGGCAGCAGGTCTACCAGGCGGTGAACCGGCTGCTGGAGCAGCTGGAGGATTTTCGCAGCAGTCTGAATGCCCTGCATGTCCAGCTGGGGGGCGAGCTGCGCATCCTCACCAGCGACGCCCTGGTGCTGGATCCCCGCTGCCCTCTGGTGCCCGTGATGCAGGAGTTCGTCCAGCAGGCGCCCCAGGTACGGCTGGCGCTGGACATCGAAGCCATGGGGGAGATTGAGCGGCGGGTGCTGGCCGAGGAGATCCACCTCGGCATCATCCCCTTCCACCGGGAGCTGGCGGGGCTGGACTACCTGCCGCTGTACGAGGAGTCCTGCTACCTCTACTGCGGCGCCAGCCACCCCCTGTTTACCGAGACGGACGAGGCGGCGCTGGCCGCCGCCCTGCCCGGTTGCCGCCTGGCCCATGCCGAGCTGCAGGTGCACCCGGAGATCAGCCGCCAGCTGGCGGGCTTCCAGCGTCTCGGCAAGGCCTACTACTACGAGAGCCGGGCGGCCCTGCTGCTCTCCGGTGGCTACCTCGGCTTCCTGCCGGAGAGCTACGCTGCGCCCCTGGTGGCCGCCGGTCAGCTGCGGTCCCTGCTGCCGGCGCAGCACCACTATAGCCTGGGGGTGGTGGCCATCAGCAAGCGGCACGCCCGCAGCCACAGGCCCCGGGATCGCTTCCTGGGCCTGCTGCGGGAGTGGTTGGTCAGGCAATCGTAAAATCCGATTGAGCGATAGATTATTCTCATTTTCACAGATTAAGTGTGGGGATTATTCTTAGCTCAATGGCAGCACATTTGCTGTGGCTTTAAGACTCAACCAGGAGGACATCCCATGACTACGCAACCCATCGACATCGGTATCCCGGAAAGCGACCGCCTGGCCATCGCCGAGGGGCTTTCCCGCCTGTTGGCCGACACCTATACCCTGTATCTGAAGACCCACTACTACCACTGGAACGTCACGGGGCCCATGTTCAACAGCCTGCACCTGATGTTCGAGACCCAGTACAACGAGCTGGCCCTGGCGGTGGATATGATCGCCGAGCGCATCCGCTCCCTGGGCGCCAAGGCACCGGGCACCTATCAGGCGTTTGCCCGCCTGACGGTGATCCCCGAAGACAGCGAGGCGCCCAAGGCAGAGCAGATGATCGCCAATCTGGTGGCCGGTCAGGAGGCCGTGGTGCGCACCGCCCGCTCCCTGTTCGAGCTGGTGGACGGCGCCCAGGACGAGGCCACCGCCGATCTGCTGACCCAGCGCATCCAGCTGCATGAGAAGACCGCCTGGATGCTGCGCAGCCTGCTGGAATAAGCCTGCCGGAATTCAACCGGCCAGATGGTAAAGCGGCGCCTTTTGGCGCCGTTTTGCTTTGTTCGACCGGTGCAGGCCGGCGGGGACTATTGGGCCTGCCGCTCGAAGCAGGGCATGCCGTCCGGCAGGCTGACCCAGGGCAGCTTTTCGCTGATCCAGACATGGGCCTGGGGGGCGAACAGGGCGGCGGCCGGGCCCACCGGCTTGAGTTTGAGCTTGATGATCTCCGGCTGCTGGGGGTTCAGATGGTAGATGCGCACCCCGCAGCCGGGGCAGAAGAAGCCCAGGTTGAGGTTGCCGCTGTCCGCCACCCGCTGGCAGCGGGCCAGCTCGCCCTCGATCTCTATGTCCTCGGCCCGCACTAGGGCGGTGACGCTGAAGGGGGCGGAGGAGAGGGTCTGGCAGGCCTGGCAGTGGCAGGCCATCACCTTGAGGGGGGCGGTCAGCAGTCGGTAGTGGACCTGGCCGCACTGGCAGCGGGCTTCGATGGGATAGGTCATGACGTCTCCTTGGGCAAGTTAGGATAACAGGGGCAGCCGCACCCGGGGCAGCCAGAGGGGGGCGGTGAGCCCCAGCAGCACCACCAGCATGCCCACCAGCTGGATCTGACTCAAGGGCTGACCCAAGGCCAGGGCCACCAGGGCGGCAAACACGGGTACCAGGTTGTAGTAGAGTGAGGCCTTGGGGGCGCCCAGGGCCTGGATGCCCTGCAGCCAGAACAGGTAGCCCAGCACGGTGGAGAGCAGGCCTATGTAGAAGACCCCCAAGAGGGCGCCGCCGGAGAGCTGGCCCAGCCCCTGCCAGGGGTGGCTGCCCGGCAGCAGCAGGCCGGTGAGCAGCAGGGCGCCCAGCCCCGCCAGCATGCTGAGCAGGGTCAGGGGCAGGCTGGGCAGCCAGCGGCCCACCGCCTGGGAGGCCAGGGTATAGCCGCACCAGGTGAGCATGGCCAGCAGCACCAGTAGGTCGCCGTGGTTGATCTGCAGCCGCAGCAGCTGGGCCGGGTGGCCCTGGGTGATCACCAGCAGTACTCCGGCCAGCCCCAGCACCATGCCCAGCCATTGCACCCGGCTCAGGCGGTGGCTGCCCAGCAGGCTGGAGATCAGGGCGGTGGTGAGGGGGCTCAGGGCCATGATGAGGGCACCGTTGGTGGCGGAGGTCTGCCGCAGCCCGGCGAACAGCGCCAGGTTGAAGCCGCCGATCCCCAGGGCGCCGATCAGCAGCACCACCGCATATTGCCAGAGGGCCAGGCGGGGCCAGCTCAGGCGGCGCAGCCCCAGGTAGGCGCCCAGGCAGACGATGGCGATGACGAAGCGCCAGATGGCCAGGGCCAGGTCGCTCATCTCCAGCAGCACCTGTTTGGCGATGGGGAAGACGCTGCCCCAGGAGAAGACGCAGATCAGCAGCAGCAGGATCGGCAGGGTGGGGGATGCGCGGTTCATGGAGCCTCCGGGGCTTGCTAGGGGATGAGCTCCAGTGTATTGCTTCCATAAATGGATTAAACGGGCAAAAACGGGACATGAGGTTCCATAAATGAAAACTCCCTACTCATTGGACGATCTGCGGCTGTTCTGGGTGGTGGCCCACCAGGGCAGCCTCACCGCCGCCGCGGCGCAGCTGGCCATGCCGGTCTCCACCCTGAGCCGCCGGCTGGCGCGGCTGGAGCAGCAGCTGGGGCTGCGGTTGCTGCACCGCAACGCCCATCGGCTCAGCCTCACGGACACCGGCAGCCGCTACCTGGCGCGCTGCGACCCGCTGTTTGCCGAGCTCAACACCATCTCCGGCGAACTGGATGACGAGCGCCAGCTGCCGCGGGGGCCCATCCGGGTGGCGGCGCCCATCAACCTGGCCCAAGCCTGGCTGGGGCCGGCCCTGGGTCGCTTCCTGCTGCGTTACCCCCATATCCAGGTGGACCTGACCCTCTCCAACAGCAACATAGATCTCAGCGACCAGGGGGTGGATCTGGCCATCCGGGTGGGGGAGCCGCAGATCGCCGAATGGATCGCCCGCCCCCTGGGGCAGATCCCCATGGGCCTGTTTGCCCGGCATGACAGCCCGGCGGTGGCGAGCCTGCAGGCGCCGGAACAGCTCGGGACTGTCCCCCTGGTGGTGGGCAAGCCGGTGACCCGCTGGCGCCTGTGGCAGCCCGAGACGGGCGAGCGGCTGGAGTACCGCCCTGGGGAGAATGTGCGGCTGGCGGTGGACGATCTGGCCACCGTCGCCCAGGTGGTGGCCGCCGGTCTGGGGGTGGGGCTGGTGTCCCGCTCCCTGATGGCGCCCTGGCTGGCCAGCGGCGAGGTGGTGCCCGTGATGGCCCCCTGGCAGGGGCAGCCCAGGCCCTGCTACCTGCTCTACCGGGACAGGGCGCCCCAGCTGCTGCGCCTGCGCCTGCTGGTGGAGTACCTGCTGGGGGAGGCCTTGCCCAGCCTGTAGCGGACCAGGCCTCGGGGCCGCTAGGCGGCCTTCAGCATGGAGCCGAAGGAGCGGCTCAGCAGCCGTTGCAGCACGATGAAGATGAACAGCAGCAGGCCGATGACGATCTTGGTCCACCAGCTGTTGAGGCTGCCGTCAAAGGCAATCAGCGTCTGGATGACCCCTTGGATCAGGCCCCCCAGCAGGGTGCCGAAGATGAAGCCTACCCCGCCGGTGAGCAGGGTGCCGCCGATCACCACGGCGGCGATCACGTCCAGCTCCACCCCGACGGTGGCCAGCGGGTAGCCCGAGGCGGTGTAGAGGGTGTAGATGACCCCCGCCAGGGCGCTGGTGAAACCGGAGCAGGCGTAGACGCCTACTAGCGTGCCGCGCACCGACACCCCCAGCAGGGCGGCGGAGCTCTTGTCACCCCCCACGGCATAGACGTTGGTGCCGAAGCGGGTGTAGTGGGCCAGCACCATGCCCGCCAGCAGCACCACCAGCATCACCAGGGCGGAGGCGGTGAGCCAGCCGCGGCCCGGCAGGGGGATGCGGAAGTTGGCGAACTGCTCCACGAAGGGGGGATCGATGGGCACCGACTCCAGGCTCAGCAAAAAGGCCAGCCCCCGCAGCAGGAACATCAAGGCCAGGGTGACGATGAAGGGCTGCAGCTCGAAGGCGTCGATCAGGTAGCCCATGATGGCGCCGATGCAGGTGCCCAGCAGCAGGGCGAAGCCGATGGCCGCCAGGGGATGCCAGCCGGCCTGGCCCACCAGCAGGGCGATGAGCACGCCGGTAAAGGCGATCATGGAGCCTACCGACAGGTCGATGCCGCCGGAGAGGATCACTAGCGTCATGCCCACCCCGGCGATGATGACAAAGGCGTTGTCGGTCAGCAGGTTGCCCAACACCAGGGTGGAGGCGAAGTTGCGGTACTGGCTGACGCCAAAGGCGTACAGCAGCAACAGTACCAGCAGGGTGGCCAGCACCGGGATCCAGCGTTCATTTTTCATGTCGGCCTCCTTATGACTTGGGGGACGGGCGGCGGCGCTGCAACCAGCCCAGCAGCCGCTGCTTCACCGGGCGGGACTGGATCAGCAGGAACACCAGGATGACCAGGGCCTTCACCAGCAGGTTGTACTGGGCCGGCAGGCCGCTCACCAGGATGGAGGTGGTCAGGCTCTGGATCACCAGGGTGCCCAGCAGGGTCAGTCCCAGATAGAAACGGCCCCCCGCCAACGAGGCGCCGCCGATCACCACCGCCAGGATGGCGTCCATCTCCATCCACAGCCCGGCGTTGTTGGCATCGGCGCCGCTGATGTCGGCGGCGATGATCATGCCGGCGAAGGCGGCGCACAGGCCGGAGATGAGGTAGGCGCCGATGAGGATGCCCCGGCTGTCGATACCCGCCAGCCGGCTGGCCTCGGCGTTGCCCCCCACCGCCTCGATGAAGAGCCCGAGGGCCGAGCGGCGCACCAGGGCGATGAGCAGCCCCAGCACCAGGGCGGTGAGGATCACCCGCATGGGCAGCATGACGAGGTAACCGCTGCCCAGCTGGCCGAACACCTCACTGTGGAAGGTGACGATCTGGCCGCCGGTGATCATCTGGGCTATGCCCCGGCCCGCCACCATCAGGATCAGGGTCGCGACTATGGGCTGGATGCGCAGCACCGCCACCAGCAGGCCGTTCCACAGGCCGCACAGCAGGCCGGCCCCCAGGGTCAGCAGGGTGGTGAGCAGGGGGGAGACATCCTGCTGGATCAGCACCGCCATCAGGCTGCCGCAGATGGCGATGATGGCCCCCACCGACAGGTCGATGCCGCCGGTGCCGATGACGATGGACATCCCGATGGCCAGCAGCGCCAGGGGCGCGCCCCGGTGCAGTATGTCCACCAGGCTGCCGTACAGGTGGCCCTCCACCACCCCCAAGGAGAAGAAGCTGGGGGAGAGCAGGGCGTTGACCAGGAAGATCAGGGCCAAGGCGGTGACCGGCAGCAGCCACTGCTGGTGCGTTCCGCCGCCGGTGCCGCGACGCCGCTGGGGCGCCTGGGAGAGAGAGAGGGGTAGGGTCATGATGCGATGGCCTTGATGATGTCGTTGGGGTGCAGGGGGGCGGTCAGCTCGGCGGCCTTGAAGCGGTCCCGCATCACCATGATGCGGTCGCTGAACACCACCACCTCATCCAGTTCGGAGGAGACCACCAGCAGGGACATGCCCTCGGCACACAGCCGGCGGATCAGGGCGACGATCTCGGCGTGGGCCCCCACGTCTATGCCCCGGGTGGGCTCGTCCAGGATCAGCAGCCTGGGCTGGGCGATGAGCCAGCGACCCAGGATCACCTTCTGCTGGTTGCCGCCGCTCAATTGCCCCACCGGCTTCTCGGCATCCGGGGTGGCGATGCCCAGGGCCCGGATCATCTCGTCGGCCAGCTGTTGCTGCTGGGCCTCGGGGATCGGCTTGCGCCAGCCGCGCTTGGCCTGCAGCGCCAGGATCAGGTTCTCCCGCACCGACAGCTCCAGCACCAGCCCCTCGCGCTTGCGATCCTCGGGGCAGAAGCCCAGCCCCTGGCGGATGGCCTGGCGCGGGTTGTGGATGGTGCAGGGGGCGCCGGCGAGGCGCAGCTGACCGCTGTCCGCCCGCTCGGCGCCAAACAGCAGCTTGACCGTCTCGGTGCGGCCCGAGCCCAGCAGGCCGGCCAGCCCCAGGGTTTCCCCCTGGCGCAGGCTGAAGCTGAGGGGTTCCAGCATGCGCTTGCGCCCCAGGCGATCCACCTCCAGCAGCAGGGGGTGTTGCTGTTTGTCGCTCTGCCGGGCGGTATCCTGGGTCGGGCTGTCGCTGGGGGCCAGTTGCCGGCCCAGCATCTGCTCCACCAGCTTGAGGCGGGGCAGTTCGGCGATGGGCGCCGAGGTGACCAGGCGGCCGTTGCGCAGCACGGTGATGCGGTCGCACAGGGCATACACCTGATCGAGAAAGTGGGTGACGAAGACGATGGCCATGCCCTGGGCGCGCAGCTGGCGCAGCAGGCCGAACAGCACCTCCACCTCGTGGCCGTCCAGGCTGGCGGTGGGTTCGTCCAGGATCAGCACCTTGGCATCCAGGGCCAGGGCCCGGGCGATGGCCACCAGCTGCTGGATGGCGATGGAATAGGAGCCCAGGGGGCGGTTGACGTCGATCTCCAGCTCCAGGCGGGCAAGCAGCGCCCGGGCCTGCCGCTGGGCGGCGCCCCAGCGCACCAGGCCGAAGCGGGTGGGCTGACGGCCCAACGAGAGGTTCTGTGCCACCGTCAGGGTGGGGATCAGGTTCACCTCCTGGTAGACGGTGCTGATGCCCAGGGCCTGGGCCTCGGCGG
This sequence comes from Pseudaeromonas paramecii, assembly GCF_039540575.1. Classification (NCBI taxonomy): domain Bacteria; kingdom Pseudomonadati; phylum Pseudomonadota; class Gammaproteobacteria; order Aeromonadales; family Aeromonadaceae; genus Pseudaeromonas; species Pseudaeromonas paramecii. Next base: position 221,104 of record NZ_BAABFC010000003.1, on the reverse strand, counting down.
AGCCGCCGGCCCGGTAGGCCTGGCCGTCGAGAAACAGCTGGCCCTCATCGGGCTGGTAGACGCCGGTGATGACCTTGATCAGGGTGGATTTGCCGGCGCCATTCTCCCCGAGCAGGGCATGGATCTCACCGGCGTGAAAGTCGGCCTGGATGGCCTGCAGCGCCTTGAAGTCGCCAAAGGAGATGGCGATGTCGCGCAGCGAAAGCAGGGCGGATGGGGGCATGACGACCTCCTGGTCAGCAGGGGCGCCCGGCAAGCCGGGCACCTGAGGCTTACTGGCTGCGGCGCTGATACTCGGCGGCGGCGGTGTCGGGCAGGTAGAGCGGGCCCTGCACCTTGATCCACTTGGGCACCGCCTTGCCGGCCTTGGCGGCGTCGATGGCATCGAAGGCCGGGCCGCCCAGGTTGGGGGAGAGCTCTATGGTGGCGTTGGTCTCCCCTTCGGCCATGGCCTTGAAGATGTCCGGCACGGCGTCGATGGAGATCACCTTGAGATCCTTGCCCGGCTTGAGGCCGGCTTCCTTGATGGCCTGGATGGCGCCCAGGGCCATGTCATCGTTGTGGGCGTAGACGGCGCACAGCCCCTTGCCGCCGTTCTCGGCCTTGAGGAAGCTCTCCATCACCATTTTGCCGCCGGCGCGGGTGAAGTCACCGCTCTGGGAGCGCAGGACATGCATGCGGGGGAACAGATCCACCACCTGGGCAAAGCCGGTCTTGCGGTCGATGGCGGCGCTGGAGCCGACGGTGCCCTGCAGCTCCACCAGATCGCACTTGCCGCTGGTCTCGGCGGCCAGCCAGCTGCCCGCCAGACGGCCCTCTTCCACGAAGTCCGAGGCCACCTTGGTCAGATAGAGGCCCTCATCCTTCACCTTGACCCCGCGATCCACCAGCACCACCGGGATGCCGGCGTCCTTGGCCTCCTTGAGCACCTGATCCCAACCGGTTTCCACCACGGGTGCCAGCAGGATGGCGTCTACCCCCTGGGCGATGAAGGAGCGCAGGGCCTTGATCTGGTTCTCCTGCTTCTGCTGGGCATCGGAGAACTTCAGCTCAATGCCGCGCTGCTGCGCCTCGGCCTTGATGGACTCGGTTTCCGAGGTACGCCAGCCGCTCTCGGAGCCGATCTGGGAGAAGCCGACTGTCATGGCCTGGGCGGTGGCGCTGAGGCCGAAGGTGGCGGCCAGCAGGCACGCCAGTACGCTGGGTTTGCATCGCATGGAATTTGACTCCCTGGTTGTCTCAATGGGTGGGGGACAACAGGCTCCCCTGGCTAGCGGGCCGGGCCCGGTGAAAGTCGCTGCAAGCGGTTTCATCGAGACACAGGATGGCTGCTGGACTCTGCTGCGGTCGTGATGCCGGTCACAGCAAAAAATCACGGCCATTCTGTCTATGTTTTCAGCAGAAAAGTGCTAGGCGCTGCGGCATGCACCAGAGCGAACAAGACGCCATAAATCAACCGGATAGACAGAGATGTTGGCGGGAAAGAGCGCCGAACGGGCCTCTTTGTGGCCGTCGGCGCAGCAAGATAGCCCGGTTTTAGCGCCGATAGAGGGCGGCGGCGAAGGGCGGCAGGGTGGCGGGGCTGGCCAGGGGCTGGCTGCTCAGGATCAGGCGGCCACGGGCGTCGCCGGGCAGGGGCTGGGCCCGGTCGGCAAAGTTGAGCCAGGTCTGCAGGCTGTCGGTCTCGATGAGCAGGAGGCGATTAACCTCGTCGGCCTGGATGCGGCAGCGGGCCTTGTCCCGCGGCCCCAGCTCGCCGCTGCGTTTGAGCGCCAGCAGCTGGCGGTAATAGTGCAGGATACGCTGCCCCTCGGCGCCGGCCAGCCGCGACCAGTCCAGCTTGGAGTCGAGGAAGGCCGATGGATCGTGGGCATCCCGCGGCTCGGCGCCACCGAAGGCGAACTCGCCCTTGCGCCCCTGGCGCACCGCCTCGACGAGGTGGGCATCGCCAAAGTCCTCGAAGAACAGGAAGGGGGCGGTCTCGCCATACTCCTCGCCCATGAACAGCATGGGCACATAGGGGCTGGCCAGCACGGCGGTGGCGGCCAGCAGGGCCTTGTCGGCGCCGTAACTGGCGATCATGCGATCGCCGTGCAGCCGGTTGCCCACCTGATCGTGGTTCTGGCTGTGCACCAGGTGTTCGGTGGCGGCGGTACCCCGGCCGTCGGTGCCGTAGGGGCGGTTGTAAAACTTGTGCCAGCGGGTGCCGTCCAGCACGAAGCTGTCCCGCAGCGCCTTCACTATGTCGGCGAAGCTGCCGAAGCTGGAGTAGTGGCGGCCCTGCTCGCCGGTGAGGTAGGCGAACAGGGCGTGGTTGAGGTCATCGTTCCACTGGCTGTGATAGCCCAGGCCGTCGGCGGCGGTGACCTGGGTCTCGTTGCGCAGGTGTTCGGCGATCATCAGCACCTGGCGCTGCTCCGCCTGACCGATCTCCCGGGCTAGATCCGTTATTTCCCGCAGGATATGGCGTGGTGAGTCGTCGAAGATCAGGGAGACGGCATCCATGCGGAAGCCGTCGAAGCCGATCTCCTGCAGCCAGTAGCGGGTGTTGGCCAGGTAAAAGGCGCGGATGCCCTCGCTGTGGCCGCGGTCGAAGTTGATGGCGTCGCCCCAGGGGGTGTCGGCGGCCTTGGTGTAGGGGGCGAAGGCGGCGCTGTAGTTGCCCTCCGGGCCGAAGTGGTTGTAGACCACGTCCAGGATCACCGCCATGCCCAGGCTGTGGGCCGTCTCGATGAAGGTCTTGAGATCGCCATAGCTGCCGTAGCTGGACTGCAGGGCGAACTGGTAGGTGCCGTCGTAGCCCCAGTTGCGCTGGCCGGGGAAGGCGGCGATGGGCAGCAGCTCGATGACGGTGATGCCCAGGTCTTTGAGGTGCGGCAGCTTGTCGGTGGCGGCGGCCAGGCTGCCCTCGGGGGTGAAGGTGCCCAGGTGCAGCTCGTAGAGGATGGCGTCGTCGATGGCGATGCCGGCCCAGCCGGAGCGATCCACGCTGGGCGGGTAGGCCACCGCCGAGGGGCCGTGTACCCCCTCGGGTTGGGCGCGGGAGGCCGGATCCGGGTAGGGGGTGCCGTTGACCCGGTAGCGGTAGCGGTGGCCCTCGGCCAGGGGCGGCAGGCGCAGGGTCCAGTAGCCGTTGGCGTGCTTCTCCATCGGCAGGGGGTGGTCGCTCCCGTCCAGCAGCAGATCCAGCTGCGCCGCATCCGGCGCGAACACCCGGAAACAGGATTGTCCCGTCTCATCCCGATAATGACCCAAAGGCACCATGGCACTCTCCTACGTGTGAGCCTACTCGCTGGCCCGGTTGGCGTTACCGCCACTCTAGCCCCTGGGCTCGCCCGGCACTAGCACCGGGGAGGGGGAGTCGGGGGATGGAGGCGCAGGGGGCACCTCACCGGGCGGCGCTCAGCGGCAGGGTGTCTTGCAGGTAGGCGGTGAAGCGTTGCCAGGATTTTCTGTCGGCTTCGGCGTGGTAGCGGGGGGAGCCGAACACGCTGAAGGCGTGGGGTGCGCCGCTGTAGGTCGTCATCTCGTGGGGCACGCCGGCCTGCTCCAGCCGGCTCGCCAGGTCGGCAAAGTCGGTCAGCGGCACGGCGTCATCCGCCGAGCCGTGGAACACCAGCACGCTGCCGCGGGTCTGGCGGTAGTCCTGCCCGGGCGGGGTGGCAAGCCCCCCGTGGAAGCTGACAAAGCCTTGGGCCGGCAGGCCGCTGCGGGCGGCCTCCAGCACGGCGGCGCCGCCAAAGCAGTAGCCCAGCAACACCCGGGGTGTCGGACGGTCGCCCTGGGCCTCGGCTGCCGCGACGCCGGCCTGCAGGCGGTGGCGCAACAGGTCACGATCGGCATACAGGGCGCCGGTGAGGCGGCGCTTGTCGGCCTCGGCGGTGGGGCGTATGCCCTCACCGAACAGATCCAGGGCGAACACCCGGTAACCCAGCTGGGCCAGCATGTCGGCCCGTTGCCGCTCGTAGTCGGTGAGGCCGTCCCAGTCATGCACCAGCACCAGCAGGGGGGCATGGGGATGAGGGGCCTGGTAGTAGCCCTCGAAGGGCTGGTTATCGATGAGGTAGCGGACGGTCTGGCCGGCGGCCAGACCGGGACGGCAGGCCAGCAACAGGGCGGCCGCCAGGGCGAGGGACAGCAGACGCATGGGATCCTCCGACGGGCGATGGCCTGCCGGCACCCACCGGCAGGGAGGACGACTCACCTCGGGTTGAAGGTAGTGTCCCGCCGGTCGGCTTGTCAAAAACCATTCTCATCTGGCGGCGCTGAGATGGCTTAGCGCAGCAGGCCCTGTTGCGCCAGCCAGTCCAGTACCAGCAGGGCGGCGGCGGAACAGCGGGCCCGGTCGGCCAGCCCCAGCCAGGCCAGCTCGGCGATCTCGGCGGCGGGTTGCGGCGTGCCGGCATAGTGGCCGGCATAGCAGGTGAGGCGCACCAGGGTGCCAGCGGGCTTGCCGTCCGCCTGGGCGCTGAGGGTGACCTGATGCTGCAGGGAGTCGGGCTCCAGGGTCACCGCCAGCTCCTCGGCTATCTCTCGGCACAGGGCCTGGGTGTCGCTCTCGCCGGCCTCGCGCTTGCCGCCGGGCAGGTAGAACAGGGCCTTGCCCTGGCTGCGGACCATCAGCAGGCGGTTGTCCTGCAGCTGCAGCAGGGCCAGTTTGTCGATATGGGGCATGATGCGTTGTCTTCCTGTGTTGGTGGGGGCCTACCTTAACCAGCCGGGGGGACTGCTTGGCCAGTCAGGCCTCGTCCAGGTGCTTGCCAAACTGGCGGGCCAGGGCCAGATCGAAGAAGCCGTCCTCCTTCTTGTGGCTGCGCAGAAACTGGTAGTAGGCCAGCAGGGTGGTGAGATCCTCCCCCTGCCAGAGTGGTGTGCGGCCCAGGTGCTCGGCGGTGAGGCGGTCGGCGGCGGCCAGGGCCTCCCGGTCCACCACCTCGGCCCGGCGGTAGAGGTAGCCGCAACCGGTGGCCAGCCACTCCAGGGAGCAGTTGGCCCTGAGGGCGATCTGGTTGGCCTTGGCAAAGCCCGGCTCGGCGCCCTTGAGGTATTTGCGGATCAGGGACTCGGAGAGGCCGACCTTGCGGGCGAAGGCGCTGACGCTTTCCTCGTCCATCAATTGTTGCAGCCGCTCGGCAAAACCTTTCATTTCGTAATCCTGAGGGGTCGTACCAAAGTGCGAATCTTGTGAGCCGCTATTATTGCCTGACCCAGAGGCCTTGGCCAAGATGAGGCCTCATACTGCGAGGAGCACACCATGTCCGTATCACGTATCAAGCTGCACCCGGAAGGGCCAGAGTTTTCCCGTTTCATCATGGGCTACTGGCGCCTGATGGAGTGGGGGCTGAACCCGGCCCAGCGGCGGGATCTGCTGCACTATCACCTGGATCTGGGGGTCACCACTGTGGATCACGCCGACATCTACGGCGGCTACCAGTGCGAGGCGGCCTTCGGTGAGGGGCTCAAGCTCGCCCCCGAGCTGCGCCAGCGGCTGGAGATCGTCAGCAAGTGCGGTATCGCCCTGACCGCGGATCCGGCCCACCAGCTCAACCACTACATCACCAGCCGGGAGCACATCATCAGTAGCGCCGAGCGCTCCTTGCAGCGCTTGGGCACCGACTATCTGGATCTGCTGCTGATCCACAGACCCGATCCCCTGATGGACGCCGACGAGGTGGCCGAGGCCTTCATCGCCCTGCGCCAGGCGGGCAAGATCCGCCATGCCGGGGTCTCCAACTTCACTCCCGGGCAGTTCGCCCTGCTGCAATCCCGGCTGCCCTTCCCATTGGTGACCAACCAGGTGGAGATATCCCCCTTGCACCAGGAGCCCACCCTGGACGGCACCCTGGATCAGCTGCAGCAGCTGCGCATCCGGCCCATGGCCTGGTCCTGCCTGGGCGGCGGTCGCCTGCTGACCGATCCGGCCTGCCACTTCCTGCGCGAAGAGCTGGAGCGGGTGCGTCAGGAGCTGGGGGCCCAGACCCTGGAGCAGGTGGTGTACGCCTGGGTGATGCGGCTGCCCAGCCAGCCGCTGCCCATCATAGGCTCCGGTCGGCGGGAGCGGATCGCCAGCGCCCTGCAGGCCGACAGATTGCAGCTGGATCGCCAGCAGTGGTTCCGTATCCGCAAGGCGGCCCTGGGCTACGATGTGCCCTGAGCCGGACATCCACTGGCTCGACGCCGCGGCATTCCACGACCGGCCAAGGCCGACCGGCGAGGTGGGGCCCGTGACCCGGGCGCAGGATCTGCCCCATGTCTGCTATCGCCCCGCCCATGGCAATCCGGCCGCCGACGGCTGGCAGCAGGGGCAGGGGGAGAACCCCTGCATCTGGGTGGCCTGCGAGCAGGGGCTGGCGGCGGAGGGGCGCCTGCGCTCGGCCCTCGACGGGGTGATCGACAGCCGATTGCCGCCGGGGGCCAGCATCGGCTGGCACCGGCACACGGACAGCGAGGAGATCTACTACCTGCTGGAGGGGAGCCTGACGGTGTCGGTGCAAGAGGCTGATGGCCAGCTGGCGTCGTTCCGCTTGCTGCCGGGGGACAGGCACCTGTTGTCGCCGGGCATGGCTCATGCCGCCCTGGCCGGTGACGAGGGGGCGCGCTTCATCGCCGTGCTGGCGCGGGTGCCCGCATGATGCGCCGGGCCCTGCTCATCGGCGGTAACTGGGGACTGGTGCATCTCGGCGCCTACCGCCAGGCCGGCATCGAGGTGGTGGGTCTGCTGGGCCGTCGGGAGGAGCCAGTGGCCCGCCTCGCCCGGGAGCAGGGCATCCCCCATGCGCTGACCCGTTTCGAGGAGATTGCCGAGCTGGCGCCGGATCTGGTGAGTCTGGCCACCCCGGCCATCAGCCACGGCGACTGGCTGGCCCGGCTGGTCGATTATCCCGTCATCTGTGAGAAGCCCCTGCTGGGGCTCACCGGCTCGCCGGCGGACTGGCCGGCACGGCGCCACCCCGTCTGGGTCAACTACGCCTTTGCCTTTCTCGACTCCGCCCGCCTGCTGGCGCACACCCTGTCGACCCTGGGGCCCGTCCATCGCATCAAGCTGGCTTGCCACTACCGGCTGCCGCTCACCTTCACCCCGGCCCAGTGGTGGCTGGAGGTGGCGAGCCACCCGCTCTCCTTTTTGGCCCACCGGCTGGGGGAGCCACGGCTCATCGCCGTGCATTCCCCCCATGCCCTGTCCGCCACTCTGGGTGGCGTGCCCGCCGCGCTCTATTGCGGCCCGGCGGAGGCGCCGGGCCTCTATCAGACGCTGGAGTTGCACACCCAAGGCGGCCTGCTGCGGCTTGCCGGTCACTATCGGCCTGGTGAGACCTGGCAGTACGCACCCTTGACGCTGGATGGGCGGCCGCTCAACGACGGCGAGTGGTGTGCCGAGGATTGCTGGCTGCGGGCCAACCGGCGCAGTCTGCTGGCCATACTCCAGCAGCTGGCTCAGCCCGCGCCCTTGCCCCAGGCGCTGGGCCGCGGCCTGTTCAACCCCGCCAAGGCCTGGCCGCTGGACGCCCTGATCCAGGCGGCCTATGGTACCGCCAGCCAATAACAAAGGCGCCTAACCAGGCGCCTTGTTTCATCTGTGAGTCGCTTAGATCTGCGTGTCAGATCTGCGCTTAGATCTGCACCTCGCCGGCGGTGGCGCTGATCTTGTGGATGGCCAGATCCGCCCCCTGGTGTTCGTCTTCCTGGGACAGGCGCAGGCCCACCAGCTTGGCCATCAGACCGTAGACGATCAAGGCGCCCACCACGGCGATGCTCACCCCTAACAGGGTGCCGATCAGCTGGCTCATCAGGCTGATACCGCCCAGGCCACCCAGGGCTTCACTGCCGAAGATGCCGGCGGCGATGCCACCCCAGGCGCCACACAGGCCGTGCAGCGGCCAGACACCCAGCACGTCGTCCAGCTTAGGCTTACGCTGCAGCCAGGTGAATACCAGGATGAAGATGGCGGCGGCTACGCCGCCCACCACCAGGGCGCCCACCGGGTGCATCAGATCGGAACCGGCACACACGGCCACCAGACCGGCCAGGGGGCCGTTGTGGATGAAGCCGGGGTCGTTCTTGCCCATCACCAGGGCCACCACAGTGCCGCCCACCATGGCCATCAGGGAGTTCACCGCCACCAGGCCGCTGATGCCCTCCAGCTTCTGGGCGGACATGACGTTGAAGCCGAACCAGCCGACGATCAGGATCCAGCTGCCCAGGGCCAGCATGGGGATGTTGGACGGGGCGAAGCTGAGCATCTGGCCGTTGCGCACCCGACCGCGACGGGTGCCCAGCAGCAGCAGGGCGACGAGACCGATCCAGCCGCCCACCGCATGCACCACCACGGAACCGGCGAAGTCGTGGAAGGCGGCACCATAGTGGCCCTCCAGCCAGGTTTGCAGACCGAAGTGATTGTTCCAGGCGATGCCCTCAAACAGGGGATAGACCAGGCCCACCATCAGGGCGGAGCAGATCAGCATGGGGTAGAAGCGCGCCCGCTCGGCGATGCCGCCGCTGACGATGGCCGGAATGGCGGCGGCGAAGGTCAGCAGGAAGAAGAACTTCACCAGGGCATAGCCGTTGTCGGCCATCAGGCTCTGGGCGCTACCCAGGAAGTTTTCGCCATAGGCCAGCTGATAGCCGACGAAGAAGTAGGCCAGGGTGGAGACCCCGAAGTCGGTGAGTATCTTCACCAGGGCGTTGACCTGGTTCTTGGCCCGTACCGTGCCCAGCTCCAGAAAGGCAAAGCCGGCGTGCATCGCCAGCACCATGATGGCGCCGAGCAGGACGAACAAGGTGTTGGAGCCCGTCACCAGACTGGCCACCGCACTGTTGGTTTCTTCCACTATAACCTCCGTTTATTTCAAGTCGAGCCGGTGTCACCGGGGGATGGCTTCGTTTGCACCACCTGTGCATCTTTGTGCACCCTTGGGGCGCAATCCCAGTGCAATTGGCAGCCAATGAAACAAAACTCGTGCCAAAATGGCGACAAACCCGAATCAATTTGGGGCTTTCTACTATAACCATATGATTTGAAATGAAATAAGAGTGCGCCAAATTGGCTCTTGATGGGGCAAGATGGCGTGTCTTCGTGCAGACGTAAAGCACTTAAATGGTGCTTTGCACTTAACTGGTGCTTTGGGGGAGGGGCGGCCACGCACACGGCGTGGCCGGGGGGATCAGGCGGTCAGTTGCAGACCGGCGAGGTAGTAGTGGTTGGCCTTCTCGAACAGCCGCTGGCGCTCCATCAGCTGACCCAGCAGCCGGTAGTCCCGGGCGTTCGGCGCCAGGGCCACGGCCTTCTCCAGCAGCTGCTGGGCCAGGGGATAGCGCTGCAGCAGGAAGTTGAGCTGACCTTGGGCGGAGAGCAGGGCGGCCTCGTTGTCCTGATCCGGGCCGTACTCTTGCAGCAGGTTCAGCAGGGGCTGGTAGTCCGGCAGCTGCAACTGGCCACACAGGGCCAACAGGGCCGGGTCACGACGCTGTTTGAGCCCTTCGCGCAGCAGGGTTTCGGCCTCACCGTGGGCCTGCAAGCGGATCAGTTGCTGGCAGCAGGCGGCCCGCAGCGCCACCTGCTGACGCAGGGGCTTGGCCAGGGCGCGCCAGTAACTCAGCAGGGCCTCGCTGCCCTCTGCGGCCAGCTCGGCAAAGCGCGCCGGGTAGGCCGTGTGCTGTAACTGACTCAGGGCGTCCGGGGTCAGCAGCTTGAGTTGCTGCAGGCGGGGCAGCAGTTCGATCAGCTCCTGCCAGCGGCCGGCGGCCAGCAGGGCGCGCTGATAGAGGGTCAGCAGGCGTGGATGCTTGGCATGCTCGGTCAGCAGCGGGGTCAGCTGGCTGATGGCCAGCTCCGGTTGCCGGTTGCGCAGGGCCAGACGGGCGGCCAGCAGGCCGGCGGCCAAGGCGCCCTGAGGATGGGCCTGGGCCTGCTGCAGGTAGCGATCCCGCGCCTCGTCACGCCCTTGGGCATCCGCTGCCCGGGCGGCACCCAGGTAGTTGAGCAGGGGGAATTCGCTGTCGGCGGCGCTGGCGGCCATCAGGCGCTCGGCCTGCCGGTAGTCGCCGGTGGCCAGGGCCAGGTGCCCCTTGCGGGTTCGCTGGTGCGCCTTGTTGCTGCGGCGCAGGCCGAACCAGTTGCGGGTGCGGCTGCCCAAAGAGAGTAGCCGGGTGAGCAGGTATTCCAGCAGCAGCAGGCCGAAGTAGCCCAGCACCGCCAGCAGGGTGGCACTGACCACCGTCATCTCGACGCTGTAGTGGCCGAAGATGATCTGCACATAGCCCTGGTTGCCCGCCAGATGGGGGCCGGCGAACAGGGCGACCGCCAGCAGCAACAGCAGTAGCAGGATTCGAAACATGGCGCCTCCTGTCAGGACCGGTTCATCAGGGTTTGCAGCCGTTGCTGCACCAGATCTTCAAGCTGAGCCTGGCTGGCCAGCTTGTCGGGGTAGTGCTGGGCCAGGGGCTCGGCCAGCAGCTTCTGCAGTTCGGACTGCATGAACTGGGTGCTGCTGTCATCGCCATCGAAATATTGCTCCAGCCACTGGCTGACCCGCTGCAAGCTGTCCTCGTAGACGGCGCTCTGCTCCCGGTAGACGGCCTGCTGGGCGTTGAGCAGCTGGGTGCGCAGGTTGGCCTTCAGATACCAGCGCTGATCCGGAGAGAGCAGGGCCTCGCTGTCGCTGTCCAGCCGACGGATGCTGATGAAGTTGTCGGCAAAGCTGCGCCAGCTCTTATAGAGGTTGTCCCGCCAGTCGGCCAGGGAGTCGCTGAGCTGGGTGTCGTCCGCTGTGGTGGGGGCGCTGGGGGTCATGCCCTTGATTGGCAGCTGATCCAGGTTGTCGATAAGGGCGGAGAGGCGCAACACCAGGCCTTCCTTATCCAGCTGGGGCAGGGCCTGCAGGCTGGCCTGATCGGCGGCAAAGGCCTTGCGCACCGGCAGCAGGGCCGGGTCGTTGAGATCCCGGATACGGCCATCGGCCTCGTGCAACAACAGCAGGGCGGCGTTGACGTCATGTTCCAGCCACAGCTTGCGGCCGGCCATGCGCACCAGGTAGTCGGCCTCCGCCAGCAGCCAGTCGTTGGGGCGGCGACTGCTCAGGGTCAGCAGCTGATGCTCCAGCTGGTTCTGCCGGTCGCTGTCCTTGAGCAGTTGCTGCTGCAGATCCCGCAGCCGCTCATCGGCCTGGGAGAGCTGGCTGAGCAGAGGGCTCTGCTGGGCCTTGAGTTCGGTGAGTTGCAGCTGCAGCTGCTGCAGCTGGGCACTCTGCTGGTCGCTGAACCAGCGGCCGTAGCCGTAGACGCCGGCGGCGGTGCCCAAGGCCAGCAGCAGGGCCAGGGCCGCCAGGGCGCGGCCGCTGCGCTGTGGTGTGGCGGGCTTGGGCGTCGGGGTTGCCGCGGCGGCCACCTTGGGCGGCTCGACCTGGGCCTGGGGCTCGGTCTTGGCGTCGGTCTCGGGAGGAGTCGCTTGTTCCGTCATCATGGGGTCCTCGTTGGCAGCGCCGCCAGGATGGCAGCGGTGGCGGCCCCCCGGGTCAGCTGGATGTGATGCAGGCCGGCCTGGGCCAGCCAGTCGCCGATCCGGGTGCTGGGCACATAATAGGTCAATTGCTCAAGCCAGGGCTTGGCCTCGACGGGCAGCAGCTGGCACAAGCGGTTAAACAGATCGCCGCTGGTGATGATAACACTGTCCACTCCGGATGAGCGCCATTTGTGCCAGAGACTGGGCCCATCCAGCGGCAGCGGCTCCCGGCGGTAGCATTCGCAGTACCGCACCCGGGCGCCGCGGGCCGTCAGCTGCTGGGCCAGGAACTCGCGACCGCTGTCACCCCGCAGGATCAGCACGGGCCGATCGGCCACCGCCTGGGGTTGCAGGGCCGGCAAGGCCAGCAGGCCTTCGCTGTCCGCCTGCTCGGGTGCCAGAGCCTGGATCCCGGCCTGTTGCCAGGCGGCGGCGGTGGCGGGGCCCACGGCGAGGGTCGGTTTGGCCGGCCAGCTCAGCCCGTGCGCTTGCAGCCAGTGGTGGGCCTGCTCCACCGCCGGAGCGCTGACGGCGATGACCAGTGTCGCCTCGGCCAGGGCCTGGGGCAGCTGGCTCAGCTGGCGGCCCGGGGTCAGGGCAAACAGGGGGCAACAGACGGGGTGATGGCCCGCCTGTGCCAACGCCTGGCACAGGGCGTCGGCCTGGGGTTGCGGGCGCAGGACCAGGGGCGTCATCAGTCGCCGTACACCTGGGCCAGAATGCGATCCGCGCCGGCGGCCAGCAGGCGACGGGCCAGGGTCTCGCCCAGTGCCTCCGCCTGTTGCCGCGGGCCGCGGATCTCGTCACGCAGCAGCAGGCGGCCGTCCGGGCTTCCCACCAGGCCTCGCAGCCAGAGCTGGTCGCCCGCCACCACGGCGTGGGCGCCGATAGGTACCTGGCAGCCCCCCTGAAGGGCGCGGTTCATGGCCCGTTCCGCCAACACCCGATCCCGGCTGTCGGCATCATCCAGGGGGGCCAGCAGGGCGAGCGTCTGGCTGTCTGCCAGGCGGCACTCGATGGCCAGCACCCCCTGACCGTTGGCCGGCAGGCTGAGCTCCACCGGCAGTGCCTGGCGAATGCGCTGGGCCATGCCCAGCCGTTGCAGACCGGCGGCGGCCAGCAGGATGGCGTCATACTCGCCGGCGTCCAGCTTGGCCAGCCGGGTGTTGACGTTGCCCCGCAGATCCCGCACCTGCAGGTCCGGCCGGCGGGCTCGCAGCTGGCACTGGCGGCGCAGGCTGGAGGTGCCCACCACGGCCCCCTGGGGCAGTTCGTCCAGGCTGGCGAAGCGGGGGCTGACGAAGGCATCCCGGGGATCTTCCCCGGCGCAGATCACCGTCAGCCCCAGGCCCTCTGGGAAGTCCACCGGCACGTCCTTCATGGAGTGCACCGCCAGATCGGCGCGGCCTTCCAGCAGGGCGGTTTCCAGCTCCTTGACGAACAATCCCTTGCCGCCGACCTTGGCCAGCGGCGTGTCCAGTATCTTGTCGCCGCGGGTGCTCATGGGCACCAGCTCCACCGCCAGCTGGGGGTGGAGCTGCTGGAGACGATGGCGTATGTGTTCGGCTTGCCAGAGGGCCAGGGGGCTCTTGCGGGTGGCGATGCGCAGGGGCTGTGAGGTCATCATTTATCTGTGCTGGAGTCGGGTAGCCGGATAGTAACACCCCTGGCTCGGCGGTGCATGTTGGTATCCGCATGAATCCGAAGTGTTTTTGCACCAAGTCGGTTCGGAGAAATGGTTTACCCAACCTGAGGCTGTTGTTACCATGCTCACGTTTTTAGCAGATCCCAGGATTTGTTCCCATCCCACGGAAGCGGAAGGCCAGTCTGTTGTCGAACCCTATTCAGACGCTGATTGCGCGCTACGACGCCATCAATCAAGCGAAGACTGAGCGTGCATTGGAGGCCATGAGCGAATACGGTCAGCAGATCTTTGAGCTGCTGCCGGTGCTGCTGCACTTCAATCACCCTCTGTTGCCTGGCTATGTCTCCGGGGAGGTGCCCCACGGCATCGATTTCTTCACCCTGTCCGAGGCGCAGCAGGAGTTCATCGACGACATCTGCATGGCCACCCACAATCTGCAGGGCATCCAGGCCAGCGAGACCGCCATTCTGGGGGTCTACTCCATGGGCAGCACCGCCTCCATCGGCCAGTGCTGCAGCTCGGATCTGGATATCTGGGTCTGTCACTCCCATCACCTGAGCCTGGATCGGCTGGAGCTGCTGGAGCACAAGTGCCTGCTGATCTCCAAGCTGGCCGAGCACCGTGGCGTCGAGCTCAACTTCTTCCTGATCCCCGACAACAAGTTCCGTCTGGATAACATCGCCGAGCTGGGGGGTGACAACTGCGGCAGTGCCCAGCACCTGCTGTTGCTGGACGAGTTCTACCGCAGCGCCCTGCGCATTGCCGGCCGTCGCCTGCTGTGGCCCGTGGTGCCGGTGGAGTGGGAAGAGGACTACGACCAGGTGGTCAGCACCCTGATGCGGGACTGCGGCCTCAAGCCGGAGGAGTGGCTGGATCTGGGCGGCCTGCAGCGCATCCCGGCGGAGGAGTATTTCGGCTCCGCCCTCTGGTTGCTGTACAAGGGCCTCGACTCCCCCTACAAGGCGGTGCTGAAGATACTGCTGATGGAGGCCTACTCCGCCGAGTTCCCCGACACCCGCTTGCTGTCGGTGGAGGCCAAGGAGTGGTTCCAGCACCACGAAGGCTACGATCTGGCCATGGACACCTATTACCTGATGCTGCAGAAGGTCACCCAGTACCTGCAGGGCATTGGCGATCTCAAGCGGCTGGATCTGGCCCGCCGCTGCTTCTACCTCAAGGTGTGCGATCACGGCGGTGGCCGTCAGCCCTGGCGCCAGGCGGTGCTGGATCGGCTGATCGCCGAGTGGGGCTGGAGCGCCGAGGTGGTGCACCATCTGGACAGCCGCGACGGCTGGAAGGTGGAAGAGGTCAAGTACGCCTATGGCGAGCTGCTGGAAACCCTGATGCAGAGCTACAGCCAGCTCATCCAGTTCGCCCGGCGCAACAACATCAGCGAGTCCATCAACCCCGAGGACATCGGCATCCTCTCCCGCAAGCTGTATGCCGCCTTCGAATCCCTGCCCGGCAAGGTGCAGCGCATCAACCTCAAGATAGCGCCCAACCTGCACGAGGCGGATCTGAGCTTCATCCAGGTGCCGCCCGGCGGCATCAACCGCGCCGGCTGGTATCTCTACAAGTACAGCCTGGCGCCGGCGGCCATCATAGGCCGGGCGCCGCTGGAATATAACGGCTACATCAGCAAGCTGGTGGCCTGGGCCTACTTCAACGGCCTGCTCACCGGTACCAGTCGGGTTCATCTGCGTTCCCTGGGCTCGGATCTGGCCCTGCCGGCGTTGCACCAGTTTTGCCATGACCTGGCGGCTACCTTCCCGGTGCGCCTGCCGCCGGCGGCCAACCTGGCCCTGAGCCGGCCCTGCGAGGTGCGCCACCTGGGCATCTTCCTCAATCTGGAGCTGGATCCCACCTCACACTGGCAGGACCGGGAGCTGGCCTTCGATGCCGAGAATGCCGACGTGCTGAGCTTCGGCCTGGAGCAGGAGTGCCTGGTGGGCACGGTGGATCTCGTCTACCGCAACTCCTGGAACGAGATGCGCACCCTGCACTTCACCGGCCCCGAGGCGGTGGTGGACGCCCTGTCCACCATACTGGGCAAGATGCACCAGGACGCCGCGGCCCCCGAGGCGGTGGAGGTGTTCTGCTACAGCCAGCACTTCCGCGGCCTCATTCGCAATCAGTTCAACCGCCTGGTGCAGGAGTGCATCGAGCTGCGGCTGGCCCGGGACAAGCAGCGGCTGGTGAAGCTGCTGTCGGTGGGGCAGCAGAAGTTTGCCCTGTTCCTGGAGCGGCGCGGGGTGTCGGTCAAGCAGATGTCCGGTGCCATCGACTTCTACCGCCAGATCGCCAACAACAAGCTCGAACGGCTGCCGGATGACGACGAGGGCGGACGCCAGGGCGTGCCATCCGTGGTCGACTCCTATGCCAGCGAGGGGCTGATCCAGTTCTTCTTCCAAGACAGGGAGCACGGTTTCAGCGTCTTCGTGCTGGATGAGCACAACAAGGTGGAGATGTACCGGGACTACTTCGGCAGCAAGGATGATCTGGTGCAGAGCGTCAGCCGCTACTACACATTGACCCATGAGCGCTTCAACAACGAGGGGCAGTTCATCAACTTCAACCTGCCCCAGTTCTACGAGTTGGTGGAAGAGAACGGGCAGCAGCAGGTGGTGCCCTACCGCAGCGCCCCCCGTTAACCGTCAGTCCGCACCACCTCTTGACTCCAACCGCCACGTCGCCTCAATCGTAATGGTGGCATCAGCCAAAATAATGCTTGCCAGTGGTCATATCTATCGCCAAAGAAATCAATGGTGAGATATGCCGCCATCTGCGCAATAAAATGCAGCCATATTGGCTGTTTTGCGCAAAAAGCCGCGTGACGGCGCGGTGCAAACAATTAATCTATTGATTATTAACAATAAAAAAGATTGGCATGGCTCCTGCGTGTATGGATTTGCGTCTAATCCATCCATTAACAGGAGTTATCCATGCCAACCCCATGTTATATCAGCATCGAAGGCAAGACCCAGGGCAACATCACCGCCGGTGCCTTCACCTCCGAGTCCGTGGGCAACATCTTTGTCCAGGGCCATGAAGACGAGATGCTGGTGCAAGAGTTCAAACACATCGTCACCGTCCCCACCGACCCCCAGTCCGGCCAGCCGGCCGGCCAGCGGGTGCACAAGCCCTTCAAGTTCACCGTGGCGCTCAACAAGGCCGTGCCCCTGATGTACAACGCCCTGGCCTCCGGCGAGATGCTGCCCAAGGTCACCCTCAAGTGGTACCGCACCTCGGTGGAAGGCAAGCAGGAGCACTTCTTCAGCACCCTGCTGACCGATGCCACCATAGTCGACATCGACTGCCAGATGCCCCACTGCCAGGACCCCACCAAGTCAGACTTCACTCAGCTCATCCAGGTCTCTCTGGCCTACCGCAAGATTGACTGGGAGCACACGGTGGCCGGCACCTCCGGCGCCGATGACTGGCGTGCTCCCATCGAGGCCTAACCGCCCAAGGTGTTTCCCTGCACATTGCTCCGGCTCACCGCCCTGGCGGCGACCGGAGCCTTTTGCCATTTTGCCCTGGCTTGACCTCCAGGCCAGCTCAAAGCGGCACGCCGCACACAGTACCCCCTATCCTGTCCAGCGACGCAGGAGGGCGGTAGCTTGGTTAATCGGCCTCACCTCACAAGGCAGCAGCAGATGGCAAACAGCACGGGATTACAGTTTACGGTCACCATCGACGGCGGCACGGACCAGGGCCTGGCGGTAGTGGACTTCGCCCTGGAGGAGGCCTTGAGCGCCCCCTTCACCCTGCGGCTCTCCCTGGCCAGCCCACGCCCGGATATCCAGGCCGCCGACTTGCTGGAGCACCCCTGCGAGCTGCTGATTTGGTTCGACGGTCAGCTGCAGCGGCGCATCAGTGGCGTGGTGAGTCAATTTGCCCAGGGCGACACCGGCTTTCGCCGCACCCGCTATCAGCTGGAGGTGCGCCCGGTCCTGTGGCGCCTGGGGCTGCGCCACAACAGCCGCATCTTCCAGGCCCTCACCCCCCAGGAGATTATCAGCGTGCTGCTGCAGGAGGCCGGCATCAGCGACTACGCCTTCGCCCTGCAGCACGACCATGCCCAGCGGGAGTACTGCGTGCAGTACCGGGAGAGCGACCTGGACTTTGTCCAGCGTTTGGCCGCCGAAGAGGGGCTGTTCTACTTTCACGAGTTCGAGCAGGGGGTCCATCGCCTGGTGCTGGCGGACACGGTACAGGCCCTGGGCTCCGGCCCCGACCTCTTCTACAACCCGGCCAACCAGGGGTTGCAGCAGGGCGCCTTCATCCGCCGCCTGAGCTGCCAGCAGACGGTGGCCGTGGATGAGGTGGCCCTCAAGGACTACAGCTTCAAGACCCCGGCCTACGGCCTGCTGCATCAGGCCCAGGCCGGTGAGCTGCCGCAACAGCACTATGAGCACTTCGACTACCCCGGCCGTTTCAAGGCCGACCCCAGCGGCCAGGCCTTCACCGACTACCGGCTGGACGCCCTGCGGGCCGAGGCCCAGCGCGCCCAGGGGGCGTCCAACGCCGCCAGCCTGCAGCCGGGTCAGCAGTTCAGCCTGAGTGAACACCCCAACCCGGCGTGCAACATCGCCTGGCAGCCGGTGCGTATCCAGCACACCGGTCGCCAGCCCCAGGCGCTGGAGGAAGAGGGGGGCGGCGAGGCCACCGTCTATGTCAACGAGTTCACCCTGGTGCCGGCCCAGACCCCCTGGCGGCCCCAGCCGATGGTCAAGCCCAGGGTGGACGGCCCGCAGATGGCCACAGTGGTGGGCCCTCAGGGCGAGGAGATTTACTGCGACGAGCACGGCCGGGTGAAGCTGCAGTTTCCCTGGGACCGCTATGGTTCAAGTGATGAACACAGCTCCTGCTGGGTGCGGGTGGCCCAGGGCTGGGCCGGCGGCCAGTACGGCATGCTGGCCTTGCCGCGCATCGGCCACGAGGTCATCGTCTCGTTTCTAGAGGGCGACCCCGACCAGCCCATCGTCACCGGCCGCACCTTTCACGCCACCAACCGGCCGCCCTATGCGCTGCCCGAGCACAAGACCCGCACCGTGCTGCGCACCGAGACCCACCAGGGCGAGGGCTTCAACGAGCTGCGCTTTGAAGACCAGGCCGGCGCCGAAGAGATATACCTCCACGGGCAAAAAGACCTCAACCTGCTCATCGAGAACGATGCGGCCTGGCAGATAAAACACGACCAGCACTTCGACATCGACAACGAGCGCATCACCCGCATCCAGGCCCACGACCACCTGAGCGTGCAGGGAGAGAAGCGCGACCATATCCAGCAGGACTACTCGCTCACCGTGGACGGCAGCCAGCACCACAAACTCGGCCAGTCCCTGCGGGTGGAGGCGGGCAGCCAGGTGCACCACAAGGCCGGCATGAAAATCGTGCTGGAGGCGGGGGCGGAGCTCACCCTCAAGGTGGGTGGCAACTTCGTCAAGCTGGATCCCAGCGGTGTCACCCTGTCCGGCGCCAGCATCAAGATGAACTCCGGCGGTAGCCCGGGCACCGGCACCGGCTGCGCCGCCCAGCTGCCCAAGCAGCCGGGGGCGGTGGAAGTGGTTGCACCACCCAAACCTCCGCTGTTTGAGGGGATGCCGGCCCTTGAGACAGCGGTGTGCATTCCCTGTCTGCTGCGCGCCATGGCGCAAGGCGATGCTCTGGTGAAGGGGGAGTAGATGTTACCCGCAGGAATTTGGCGCCAGGCGCAGAGCCTGGTTCTGCTGGAAGGCGCACATCTAAACCAGATGCAGCGTGAAAGACTCAGCGAGCAACCTTTCCTGCCGCTTTATCTGCATGACGACCTCTTCGAGCTGGTCAGCCTGGGACCTTGGCTCTGGCACTGTTCGGCAGACAATGAAGCCCTGCTGATGGAATTGGTTCAAGAGGGGCATGTGGTGGGGCTCATTGACAGCGACCTGCCGATGGCTCGGTTGCAACGGCAATTGGCGTTGGGGGTTAGGGTGATTGAGCCGGCAGGCCGGTTTAGCCAACTGCTGCGGTTCTACACCCCGCAGGCCTTGCCCTTGCTGCTGGCGCAGCAGCAAGCCGCCTGGTATGGCGGTCTGTTTGGCGGCATTGCTAGTTGGTGGCTGCGGGAGTGTGATGGCAGCTGGCGAGAGCTGGCGCTGTCGATTCCGCCTGTCGAGCCAGCGTTGATACAACTGACACCCGAGCTTCAACAGGCGCTGCAGGGCTCGCCACAGGCCCATCGCCTGCTGGCGCTCTGGGCGGAGGGGGCGCACTGCGGCCATTTCCCACCCTGTGAGCGGATGGCCATGGTTCGCAAGGCACTGGGCAAGGCCGAGCAAGCCGGTGCCAGCGAAGCCCAGTTGCTGTTATGGGCCTTGGCTTATCTGGAGGGTGGTCGCCCGGCACTGGAACAACAAAGGAGGTCCGCATGACAGTGGCAAACAGTCTGACGCGACTGATGTCCATGATGGCCACGGCGGCCTGGCAGCTGATGCCCCGCTGGGGCCGCTGGTTAACCGGTATGTTACTGGTGCTCTGGCTGGGCTGGAGCTGGCTGGGCCAGGAGCGATTTGGCGGTGCATCGATTGATGTCGGATCGGTTATGAATAGGCCCATCAGCTATGTCTATGTCAACGGCAAGATGGGTAGCAATGCCTTCGCTTTTGACGGCCTAAATGCTGGTGGTGGCAGTGCTGGCCCTTATCGTATTGAGGGCGATACGGTAAAGATTGACTGGGAACTCGATATGACCGAAGAGCAAGAAAAAGCGGGATATCAGTTTGAAAAGCACACGCTGACGCTACCCATGCCCAAGCGGGAGAAGGGGCAGAATGATTTTTGTGTGCTGTTTTTGCCGGATAACAAGCCATTGGTGCATTGGGCGCAGAGTTGTGTGGTGGAAATGGATGGCATTGTGGATACCTATCGAACGAGGAGATAAAGATGATCGATCAGGATGATCTGGCGTGCCGAGTGACGCGGGAGGAGAGGCGTTATCAGGCCGCCAGAAGCTGGGCCCTGGCAAACCAGAGGAGGTCTGCATGACAGTAGCTAACAGCCTGACGCGACTGATGTCCATGATGGCCACGGAGGCCTGGCAGCTGATGCCCCGCTGGGGCCGCTGGTTAACCGGTAGTTTACTGGTGCTCTGGCTGGGCTGGAGCTGGCTAGGGCAGGAGCGGTTTGGTGGTGCAACCATTGTGGTTCATTCGGTAATTGACCGCCCCATCAGCTATGTCTATGTCAACGGCAAGATGGGAGGTAACACCTTCGCGTTTGATGGATTTAATGCAGGTGGAGGTAGTTTTGCTGGCCCTTATCGTATTGAGGGCGATACGGTCGAAATCAAATGGGAATTGGCAATGACCCGTAAGCAGTACGATGAACTCGGTTACCGGCCTGAGATCCATACCATTACTTTACCCATGCCCAAGCGGACAAAAGGGCAGAATGATTTTTGCGTGCTGTTTTTGCCGGATAACAAGCCATTGGTGCGTTGGGCCAATAGCTGCCCCGTTGAGATGGATAGCATTGTGGATACCTATCGAACAAGGAGATAAAGATGATCGATCAGGATGATCTGGCGTGCCGGGTGGCGCGTGAGGAGAGCCGTCATCAGGCCGCCAGAAACTGGTCCCTGGCAAGCCAGAGGACATCAGCATGACAGTGGCAAACAGTCTGACGCGACTGATGTCCATGATGGCCACGGCGGCTTGGCAGCTGATGCCCCGCTGGGGCCGCGGGGTCTCCGGCATTTTACTGGTGCTCTGGCTGGGCTGGAGCTGGCTAGGGCAGGAGAGGCATGGTGGAGCAGCCTTGATAGTCATGTCGGTGATGGACAGACCCATCAGCTATGTCTATGTCAACGGCAAGATGGGCGGCAACACCTTCGCGTTCGATGGATTTAGCGCGGGCGGCGGTAGTTTTGCAGGCCCTTATCGTATTGAGGGCGATACGGTAAAGATTGACTGGGAACTCGATATGACCGAAGAGCAAGAAATGGCGGGATACCAGTTTGAAAAGCATACCCTCACGCTACCCATGCCCAAGCGGGAAAAGGGGCAGAATAACTTTCATGTACTGTTCTTGCCCGACAATAAAGTGATGGTGCGATGGGGCGGCTGGGCAGAGCCCGTAATGGACGATGTAATTGAGACCTATCGTACGAGGAAAGGAAGATGATCGATCAGGATGATCTGGCATGCCGGGTGGCGCGGGAGGAGAGCCGTCATCAGGCGGGCATCGGCACCTGTTCGCTGGCCTTACAGATAGGCTTCTTCTTCGATGGCCGTGAGCGCAATATCTATGTGGATGAGGATAGCCATCGGCTGACCAATGTCGGTCGTTTGTTTCGAGCCCACCCCCTTGAGCTAAAGGCTCCGCTCACTTCGTTTTATTCATACGCGAAAGTCTATATTCCCGGCCTGGGCACGCTGCTTGAGGATACGGCCGCCGAGCGGCTGGACAGTATTCTGGATGCCCGGCTTAAGGCCTTGCCAACCGATTATGGCGAGAGTCTTATCGAGCAGGGCAAGGAAGCCGTGGTGGATACGGTCAAGGGGGCCGCCCATGGCGACTGGAGTCAGGTGCCGGCCAATAAGCTGGAGGAGCTGTTGAGCCTGAAGAGCGGTTTCAACGCCACCGTCTCCGCCGTCAAAAACGCCGCCAAACGGACCCTGCTGGAGGCTGCCGCCCCCATCCGGGACAACCCGTTGGTGGCGGATCTGCTGATGTCCGGGGTCGATGCCCGGGTGGATTTTGCCAAAAACAAGTTTAAAGAAAGCATTGCACTCAGTAAGAAAGAGAACCCGCTCCCCATCAAGCTGATCCAGATCTCGGTGTTTGGCGCCGATCTGGGGGCCGTGCTGGCGCGCCGCTTTATCGACGAGCTGCTGGCGTCGGTCTGCAGCAAGACGGGCAACGAGTACCGTTACCAGGAAAGCAAGGTTGAGGTGATCTTCGCCGGCCTGTTCGACTGTAGCCGCCGCAGCCCGCTGGATATGGGGGATGCGGTTGCCGAGGCGGCAAGCTGGGCCGGGCTGTTTAGCAAGAGCCCGGCGGGCGCACCGTTAGGGGTGGTGGCCGGAGCCAAGGTGATCGAATTCGACCAGCCCCTGCATCCGGCGGTAAAGCGGGCCTTGCATCTGGTGGCGGCTCACGAGCGGCGAGACTATCGCCCCTGGTTGCCGTTGGGGCCGCTGCGGCCGGGGTGGCGTGAACAGCTCTGCCCCGGCGTCAGTGAGGATGTGACGGGGGGGCTCTTGCCCAACGAGCAGCGCCCCAGCGCCGAGCTGTGCCGGGTGCCCTTGCGCCAGATGTTTGATGCCGCCCGTGGTGCCCAGGTGCCCTTTCCTAACTTTCTCACGCTACAGAAAACCTCTCGTAGGGTAGCCAGTTACTTCGTGATGCGGGATCACCTGGCGGGCCATTCGGTGCGGGACTTTAGCCACTACTACCGCCACTGGATAGGCCGGTTTGATGACCCGACGCCCGCCGGCTTTGCGCGGCATATGCAGGGCTATTGCGTCTGGCTGGGGGAAAAGCTCCATGACTACCTGGCCTGTTTGCGCGAGGCGCGCGGCAGTGACAGAGATGCCCTTAAAGAGCAGTGGGGCTGGCTTGAGCAGGTGGGGCGGGATGCCGAAAACATAGCCAGATCGCAGCTCAGCGGCAGCAAGGCAGCGCAAGCCATCCACTACGCCCACCTTGTCATCCACTTTAAGGAGTCGATGCGGGTGCCACCGGCCATTGACGCCTTCTTCAACTACTTTATGCACGACTTCGGCTCAGCCGAACTCAAGCACGCCACCCTGGATGCCCAGGCCAATACCCTGCTGCGCAGCAATAACTTCTTTCTCCCTCGTGGTATCGAGACGGTTACCGCTGCTGAAGAGGTGGAGGCCTAACGTCGGCCACATTGGTTGGTGCGGCCTGCGGCGCCTGGAGCAGGCCCAGGCACCGACCAACAATTAGGACGCAACTTTTCTCAGGGCGCCAAGATGCCGAAATATCTCATTTCCGGCCTGCTTATCGGACTGGCCAGCGGGCTGGGCGGTTGCAGCCGCTATCACTATGACTAGGCGCCGATTGACCCGCCGGAGCAGAACCAGTGGTTCACCATCCGGGGCAAACTGCCGGTCAACGTGACCGGCACACACGTTCCCAAATTTTCTTAGCAGTCGACCCCGACCAGCCCATCGTCACCGGCCGCACCTTTCATGCCACCAACCGGCCGCCCTATGCGCCGCCTGAGCACAAGATCCGCACCGTGCTGCGCACCGAAACCCACCAGGGCGAGGGCTTCAACGAACCGCGTTGCACCATGGCTTGGTTGTACTGTTTCCAGTTGCTGATCTTGTGCTTGGACTTGCCCATTTTTGGCTCTTGGGACGTGGAGCATCACTTGGCGCAATCTGGGCCCCCTGGATGGTGGTGGCTATGGGGATCGGTACCCTGCTCTATCTGGCGGCTACCCTGATACTGGCTAGCAATGCGCGTCTGCCTATCGAGCGCTGGCTGCTGCAATCCACCTGGGGCACCAAACCGGCGGGATGGCCGGCGGCTGAGGAGCTATATCAATATGAACGGATCGCCAGCCAGCCGACGGTACAGCTGGCGGCGGACAAGCTGGTGGTCGAGGTACCCACCCACCTGAGCAGCCTCACCCTGCGGTTGTCGATAAAGCGCCTCGGTTATGAACTGGCCAAGCAAAGCTATCCGGCCTCCGTGGTGACGTCGGTGCTGGGGCCGGCGCAAGAGGCGGCCATCCAGGTCGCCAGTAAAGGCCCCGGGCAGGTGAGCCTGGTGATTGCCGCCAGTGAGGGGGATGAGCTGCTGTTAACGGGGTCGTCTTGACGGCGGAGATCGATGATAAACTGCCTGTTCAGGGCACCAGCATAGAGTTGAATTAAAATGAACGACGCCACAGAGCAGCGATCAATGACCGAGGGTGACGCGGCTAACCACTACTACAGTGAGCAGTACCTTGAATTACAGAAAGAGCCGGTCTTGTATGCGTGGGAGATTGACCATGCTCCTCCCTACGCTTGGTCATCATCACTCTTGATGGGGGCTGTGTATTGGACAATTGGTTTAGGCTTCTTCATCTTTGATGACCGTCATGTTGCTGGTCAGTTAACGCTGTTTTTTATGGTTCTTGGGCTTATATCTGTTTTTTATTGTCGGTGTTTAACTGATCCAAACCAACTCTATCACTACCGAATGACTGCCAAGGGGATCTACTATAGCCAGCAGGACAATATTCCCGCGATGGCTTATACCATTGCGCGCGGGATCGGCTGGCTGTTGATCCTGGTCAGTCTTATCGCCATGGGGCTGGTTGGCCCATTGGCCCTGGCGGGGGCCGGTGCCGGCGCATTCCTGGCCTTTAAAATCACCAAGATGAAACCTCGTATTCGCCATTATGGCTGTATCTACAAAGGATCTGGTGAAATATTGTTCTTTGGCAAGGTTTATGGTGTTGAAATTATGGAAATACCAGCAAGTGGTGGGGAGTATGCCGTTATATTTAACCAGCCAAAGGAATACGACAAAGTACTCAGGGATATTATTCAGGCCTTGCCGCAGTATAAAGTGATTGAAGCTGCAACCCGCAAAGAGTTTGGTTATTAATTAATGAAAATAGAGAGGCAGCCATAAAGCCTCTCTACTCCACTCACTTGTAGAATAGCTACCCGGCGGCGGAGGGTTTAAGCGGCCAGTCGCTTTGACGCCTGGATCAGGCGTCGCATCCCGAGCTAACCCCTCATTCGGCCGGCGGGGTGGCGGGGCGATCCAGGTGGCCCAGATCCCGCGCCGGGTCGATACAGTCCCGCACCCGCTGCTTCAACTGCTTCACATCCGGGAAGCCGCCATCGCGCTTGCGCTCCCAGATGGTCTCGCCATTCACCAGGATTTCGAAATGCCCGCCGGTATCCGGGTGCAGGGTCACGCTGCCCAGCTCCTCGCTGAAGGTGTGCAGCAGCTCCTGGGCCATCCAGCTGGCCCGCAGCATCCAGTTGCACTGGCGGCAGTAGTAGATGTCGACCCTGGGCTTGTCGGTGCCGCTCATGAGAGCAGCTCCACGTCTTCGCCGGCTTGGCTGGAGCAGGCGGCGGACAGCAGTGTCATCAGCTCGTTGCCTTCCCGATTGTCGATCCAGGCATCGCCTTGATAGGCGAAGTGAAAACCGTTGGCGCGGGTGGCTACCCAGATCTGATGCAGGGGTTCCTGGGTGTTGATGATGATCTTGCTCTTGTTCTCGAAGGTCAGGGTCAGCACATTGCCCTGGCGCTCGCAGTCGATGTCCACTCCGCTGGCCTCGATCCCTTCCTCGATGGCCTGGAACTGCTGCTCTGCCAGGGCGTGGAATTCGCTGTCTTTCATCTGTTACCGTCCTATTGCATTTAAGAGGATGAGTGCGATTATAGGGGCCCATTTACCTATTTAGCACTAGCGCCATGAACAACGCCAAGCTGGCCTGCGGGCTGCTGTTGCTGGTGATGACCGGTCTTTCCGGCTGTGGCCTCAAGGGGCCGCTGCAGATGCCCAGCAAAGAGACGCCTGCCCAGGTCGAGGCGCAGGACGTGCCTGCCACCCCCCAAGACAAGGAACAAGAGTAACATGGATTTTTTCAACTACCGGGATGACGGTGTCCTCTGTGCCGAAGATTGCGCCCTGCCCGAGCTGGTCGCCCAACACGGCACGCCCCTGTATGTCTACTCCCGCGCCACCATAGAGCGCCACTGGCAGGCCTTCGACTCCGCCGCCGGTGAGGTGCCCCACCTGATCTGCTACGCGGTGAAGGCCAACGGCAACCTGGCGGTGCTCAACCTGTTGGCGCGCCTGGGCTCGGGGTTTGACATCGTCTCCGGTGGCGAGCTGGCCCGGGTGGTGGCGGCCGGCGGGGATCCGGCCAAGGTGGTGTTCTCCGGCGTCGGCAAGACCGCCGAGGAGATGCGCTACGCCCTGGAGCTGGGCATCCTCTGCTTCAACCTGGAGTCCGAGGCGGAGCTGGAGCGGCTCAACGCCGTGGCCGGCGAGCTGGGCAAGGTGGCGCCGATTTCCGTGCGGGTGAACCCGGACATCGACGCCGGCACCCATCCCTACATCTCCACCGGCCTCAAGCAGAACAAGTTCGGCGTGCCCATCGAGCGTGCCATCGCCCTGTACCGGGTGGCAGCCAAGCTGCCCCACATCCAGGTGACCGGCATCGACTGTCACATCGGCTCCCAGCTCACCGAGCTGGAACCCTTCCTGGCCTCCATGGACAAGCTGCTGGTGCTGATCGACCGCCTGGCGGCCGAGGGCATCCGGATCCATCACCTGGACGTGGGGGGGGGCCTGGGGGTCAACTATGGCGACGAGAACCCGCCCCATCCCGAGCAATATGCCGCCGCCCTCAAGGCGCGCCTGACCGGCCGGGATCTGACCCTGATCTTCGAACCGGGCCGCGCCATCATGGCCAACGCCGGCGTGCTGGTGAGCAAGGTGGAATACCTGAAGGCCGGCGAGGATCGTGACTTTGCCATCGTCGACGCCGCCATGAACGATCTGATCCGGCCCTCGCTCTACAGCGCCTGGATGAACATAGTGCCGGTGAACAAGGCACTGGTGCGTGAGCCTAAGCGCTACGATGTGGTGGGCCCCATCTGCGAGACCGGCGATTTCCTGGGTAAGGATCGTGAACTGACCATCGCCGCCGGCGATCTGGTGGCGGTGCGCTCCGCCGGCGCCTATGGCTTCTCCATGTCTTCCAACTACAACGCCCGTCCCCGTGCCGCCGAGGTGCTGGTGGACGGCGATACCGCCCATCTGGTGCGCCAGCGTGAGCCCCTGGAGGATCTGTGGCGACTGGAGAAGGTACTGCCATGAACCGCGAGCGGGAGCGCGATCGCGATCGTGAGCGCAACGGCCAGACCCTGCACTTTGCCAAGATGCACGGCCTGGGCAACGACTTCATGGTGGTGGACGGTATCACCCAGAAGGTGTTCTTCAGCCCTGAGCTGATCCGTCGCCTGGCGGATCGCCACTTCGGCGTCGGCTTCGACCAGCTGCTGCTGGTGGAGCCGCCCTACGACCCGGAGCAGGACTTCCACTACCGCATCTTCAACGCCGACGGCTCCGAGGTGCAGCAGTGCGGCAACGGCGCCCGCTGCTTTGCCCGCTTCGTGCGCCTGAAGGGCCTCACCAACAAGGATCGCATCGCGGTAAGCACCATGAGCGGCAAGATAGTGCTGACCCTGGAGCGCGACAACCAGGTGACGGTCAACATGGGGGTGCCGGAGTTCGAGCCCGGCAAGGTGCCGTTTCGCGCCCAGAAGGCCGAGAAGACCTACCTGCTGCGCAGCAACGATCAGACGGTGCTGTGCGGCGTGGTCTCCATGGGCAATCCCCACTGCGTGCTGGATGTGGACGACGTCAAGACGGCGCCGGTGGAGCGCCTGGGGGCCGAGCTGGAGAGCCACGAGCGCTTCCCTGAGCGGGTCAACGTGGGCTTCTCCCAGCGCATCAGCGCCGGTGAGATCAACCTGCGGGTGTTCGAGCGGGGAGCCGGCGAGACGCTAGCCTGCGGCACCGGCGCCTGTGCCGCCGCCGTGGTGGGCATGAGCCAGGGGCGGCTGCGGGACAAGGTGAAGGTCAACCTGCCCGGCGGCAGCCTGGTCATCAGTTGGCAAGGGCCCGGCAAACCTGTGTTCATGACAGGTCCGGCAGAACATGTGTTTGATGGTGTAATCGAACTATGAGCGAAAGTGGGGTGTTCACCGAGATGAGCAAGGCGGCGGAAGTGGCCGAGTACCTGCGCCGTCATCCAGAGTTTTTCTTGCAGCACAGGGCCTTGCTGGACGAGCTGGTGATCCCCCACGAGACCTATGGCGCCGCCTCCTTGCTGCAGCTGCAGCAGGAGCGCTGGCGGGAGCGGCTGCATGAGCTGGAGCAGCAGCAGCGGGCCCTGCTGGCCAACGCCAGCCGCAACGAGCACATCTTCCGGGTCTACGGTGACGTCTACCCCGAGCTGTTCCACTGCACCACACTGCGCCAGCTGTGGAAGCGGCTGCACCACACCTTCCAGGAGCGGCTGCGCATCCCGGTGAGCGCCCTCTGGCTCAACGCCGGGGCCGTGCAGGTCAAGCGCTCCGACAAGGGCTTCGTGCTGCCCGCCGACACCTTCGCGCGGCTGACCCGCCAACCCATGGCACAGCGCACCATCTACCTGGGGCCCATCGGCGAGAGCGACAAGCAGATCCTGTTCGGCGCCGATGCCCTGGTGCACTCGGTGGCCCTGCTGCGCCTGGGCGATAACGGCGAGGCCGGTCTGCTGGCCTTTGGCCACGCCAACCCCCATCACTACCAGCCGGGGATGGACTGCCTGCTGCTGGAGCAGCTGGGCCGCTTCGTCGCCCTCTTGCTGCCGGATCTGGTGCTGGGGCGTGCCTGAGGCCCTGGCCCCGGCCGTCGAGGCCTTCCTGCAACACCTGCGGGTGGAGCGTCAGCTCAGCCCGCACACCCTCACCAACTACCGTCGCCACCTCGGGGAGTGCAGTGCCCACTTGGCGGAGCTGGGGCTGGATGACTGGCACTGGCTCAAGGCGCCCCTGGTGCGGGCCCTGGTGGTGCGGCTGCACAAGGGCGGCCGTCAGGCCCCCCGCACCCTGGCCACCAAGCTCTCCGCCCTGCGCAGCTTCGGCGACTACCTGGTGCGCCAGGGGGTGCTGAAGGCCAATCCCGCCCGGGGTGTGGTCACCCCCAAGCAGGGGCGCCCCCTGCCCAACAACCTGGACGTGGACGAGCTGCACCAGCTGCTCAACCTGACCGACGAGAGCGACCCCTTGGCGGTGCGGGATCGCGCCATCATGGAGCTGTTCTACTCCTCCGGCCTGCGGCTGGCGGAGCTGGTGGCCCTCAATGTGGCGGATCTGGTGCCCGGCGAGCGCATGCTGCGGGTGCTGGGCAAGGGCAGCAAGGAGCGGGTGGTGCCGGTGGGCCGCCTGGCCCTGGAGTGGCTGGCCAAGTGGCTGGCCCTGCGGCCGGCGTTTGTCGCCCCGGGCAGTGACGAGCCGGCGCTGTTCTTAAGCCAGCAGCACCGGCGGCTGAGCCCCCGCTCGGTGCAGAAGCGGCTGGCGGAGTGGGGCGTCAAGCAGTCCCTGCCCAGCCATGTCCACCCCCACAAGCTGCGCCACAGCTTCGCCACCCACCTGCTGGAATCTTCCGGCGATCTGCGGGCGGTGCAGGAGCTGCTGGGCCACGCCAACCTGGCCACCACCCAGATCTACACCCACCTCGACTTCCAGCACCTGGCCCAGGTCTACGACCAGGCCCATCCCAGAGCGAAGCGCAACAAGTAAGCCAAGCGTCAGCCAGTGCCCAGTCCTGCGCCGGAGAAAACCATGCCGGGCAGAGCCCGGCATCTTGCGCACGACGTTGGCGGGTTAGCCCGCCTTCAGCTTCTGCTGCAGTGTGCTGATCTGCGCCTGGGTCAGGTAGCCGTTGCTGACAAAGTATTCGGTCAGCGCCGCCTGCAGATCCAGATCGGCATCCGCCGGATCCACTCCCAGCATGTGGCGCAACGAGTATTCCAGCAGGCCGTAGTCGCGGAATTCGCCGATACCCATGTTGTTGGAGGCCTGGTAGTCGGCGGCTATGGTCTGCCAGTTTGTGCCGGCCAGGCCGGAGAGCATGGCGGTGATCACCCCGGTGCGGTCGGTGCCCAGGCGGCAATGCACCAGATAGGGCCCAGGATGGACGTCGTCATCGATGAAGCTGACGATGGTCTGGATGGCCTGACCGAACTCGCTGCTGTCGGACTTGTAGTACACCAGGTTGTAACCCAGCTCCAGGTTCAGGTTGTCGCCCTGGTCGATGATGGCCTGCATATAGTCGCTGATGGACTCGCCCAGGCTGCTGTCCAGGCTGGCGGTTTCGTCACCGGAGAGTGTGATGACGGAGCCGATGCCGTTGGCCGCCATCAGGCTGTTGACGTAGGTCAGGCGCGGCGCTTCGGTTTCCAGCGCCGGGCGGGACTGCTTGTAGGGGTGATAGGAGCGGAACAGCTGCAGGCCGTCGGCGGCGCGGCGGAAGTTGGCCAGGGTCTGCTGCCCCTCTGTGGTGGTGAGGTCGAAGTCCGCCAGTGTCTTGATGGCGTTGGCCTGGGCCTCGTTGGCGATGATGGTGGTCAGATCCTCATCGGCACCCACCAGGATATGGTTGCCGAGGAAGTGGTAGCCGTCCGGCACTGTGCTGGAGAGATCCAGCCAGTGGGTGGTGCCGTCCACCGTCACCACGAACTTGTACTCCGGATGGCCGCTGTTGCCCGGAACATCCAGGGCGTCGGCATCGGTGGCCAGATACCAGACGCCGCTGTCGGTCTGACTGGCGGTCAGGGGCAGGGCGCTGTCGCTGCTCCAGCCGTTAAAGGAGCCGCGCACCTCCACCGCCGAGATGGTGCTGCTGTCGGTGATGCCCTGGGCGTCAAGGGCATCGCTCTGGCTGGCGGCATCGAACACGAAGATCACCTGGCTGGCATCGCTGCTCAGCGCAAAGGTGCGGGCCGTGACGGCGTCGCTCAGGGTCACGGGTACATCGCTGCTGCTGGTACTGGTGGTGGAGTCCGAGTCGTTACAGCTGCACAGTGCCAGCGCCAGCAGACACAGCAGCCCCCCCCTGAAAAGATATTTGAACATGCTGATTTCCTTCGTTGGTCTGATTATGGGTAACCGCTCCGTCCGCAAGCGGTCTGATCATTGGATGCCCGTTTGATGACAGGCTTGTGGCAGGCGGGCACAGTGAACCGGCGGGGTACAAGCGCAATCCCGTGCAAGCCAAAAGGCACGCGCGCCGTCATGATATCCATTTGAATATTGGAGAAATGCGATGAAGGTCATAGGCATACTGGGTGGCATGAGCTGGGAGTCCACCGTCAGCTACTACCAGGCGCTCAATCAGGGGGTGAAGGCGCGGCTGGGGGGCCTGCATTCGGCACGCCTGCTGCTGCACAGCGTCGACTTCGCCGAGGTGGAGGCGCTGCAGCACAGGGGTGACTGGGATGCCCTGGCCCGGCTGTTGGTGGACGCGGCCCTGGGGTTGCAGGGGGCGGGGGCCCAGGGGCTGCTGATCGCCACCAACACCATGCACAAGCTGGCGCCCCAGCTTGAGGCGGCGCTGGAGATCCCCCTGCTGCACATCGCCGATGCGGTGGGGGCCCGGCTCAAGGCCGACGGCGTCACCCGGGCGGGCCTGTTGGGTACCCGCTTCACCATGGAGCAGGACTTCTACCACGCCCGGCTGGCGGCGCGCTTCGGCATAGAGCTGTTGGTGCCCGAAGCCGAGGAGCGTCAGCGGGTGCACGACATCATCTACCGCGAGCTGTGCTGCGGCCAGATCCGCCCCGACTCCCGGCAGGCCTACCTGGACATCATGGCCAAGCTGCAAGCACGGGGGGCCCAAGCGGTGGTGCTGGGCTGTACCGAGATCCCTTTGCTGGTACAGCCGCAGCATACCGATATCCCGCTGTACGACACCGCGGCCTTGCACGCGGCGGCGGCGCTGGAGTGGGCCCTGGCCTGAGGCCAACAAAAACGCCGGGCGGGGCCCGGCGTCTGCTGTGGTGGCTGACTTACCAGCCCTGGGGGAACTTGTAGCCCAGGTAACGCCCCTTGGCGTAGTCGCGGAACGCCGGTGAGTTGTAGGCGGCCACCAGATCCTTGACGAAGGGCTTGTCCTTGTCCTGGCTGCGTACCACCACCCAGTTGATGAAGTCATAGCCCTTCTCCAGGAACAGGCCGCTGGTGAAGGGGATGCCGCTGGAGGCGGCGTAGTTGCCGTTCACCACCGCAAAGTCCACATCCTCCCGGGAGCGGGGCAGTTGCGCCGCTTCCAGCAGCACCAGCTTGAGCTGGTGGGGGTTCTCCACCACATCGAACTCGCTGGCCTTCAGGGGATCGATGCCGTCCTTGAGCTTGAGCCAGCCCAGCTCCTGCAGCATCAGCAGGGCGCGGGCCTGGTTGGTGGGATCGTTGGGCAGGGAGACGCTATCGCCATCCGCCACCTGATCCAGCCGACTCTTCTTGCCGGCATACAGCCCCATGGGGCCGGTGGGCACCTGGGTGACCGGGGTCAGATCCAGGCCGCGGCTGGCGGCGAAGCTGTCGAGATAGGGCTTGTGCTGGAAGCAGTTCACATCCAGTGAGCCGTCGGCCAGGGCGATGTTGGGAGTTATGTAGTCGGTGAACTCCACCAGCTTGACCTGGTACCCCTGGGCCTCCAACTGGGGCTTGATGGAGTCGGTGACCATGTTGCCGAAGTCGCCCACCGTGGTGCCGATGACGATGGTGGCCTTGGCCGGATCGGCGGCCTGCAACGGCAGGCTGGCCGCGAAGAGGGTGGCGCCGAGCAGGGCGGCGGCGAGTCGCAGGGATGATGTCATAACGGGCTCCTTGTCATGGCAGCTGCGCCAGTCTGGGGCGCGCCGCGCGGGATGATTTGGACGTTTAGCCATCCAAACGTCCGAGCCTAGACAATATCCGAGTCCCTTTGTGAAGCCAAGCACATTTTTTCGGGTTCATTGGCGGGCGACTGGGTCGGGCGGCGCAACCACCAGAGGCGGGCCAGGCTCAGCAGCACACCCCCCAGGCAGGCCAGGATCAGCAGCAGCTGCAGCCATTCGGCCTTGCCGCCGAATACCGACAGGCCCACCCGGCTGATGTGGTAGTCGTGGTGCCGGGCCTCATCCAGAAAATCCAGCAGGCGCCACAACAGCAGCAGGGCGCTGATGAGCAAGGCGCTCCACCAGCGCAGCTTGGGTGTCAACATAGGCGTTTCTCTTGTTCTCGTGTCGTCATGAGGCGGCAACCCCGCCGAGCCGGCGGCCATCATACCCCTATCGGCGTGATGAGGCTTATGCAGTGAGCGTGCCGGCCTGTCGTCAGGCGCGGGCGCGCTGGCCGGCCATGGGGCTGGGGCTATAATGGCGCCTCCAGATCCGGAGGTCTGCATGCCCAACAGTCTGAGCATACGTCGCTACAGCCGGCAGCGGCAGCGTCACGCCCACGCCTTTCACCAGCTGGTGCTGCCCCTGCAGGGGGTGATCCGCATCGAGCTGGCCGGCTTCACCGGCAAGGTGGCGGTGGGGGAGTGTGTGGTGATCCCCGCCGGGGAGGCCCACGACTTTCGCGCCGATGAGGCGGCCCGCTTCATGGTCGCGGATCTGGACAACCTGCCCGCCGGCCTGCTGGCCCTGCCGGGCCGGGTGTTTGCGGTCAGCCCGCCACTGCAGGCCTACCTGACCTTCGTCGAGTGCCAACTGCAACATCACTTGGATCCTGAGCTGGAGTCGGCCCTGCTGCCGTTGTTTTGCCAGCTGCTGGCCCGCCAGGCCCAGGACAGACCGCGGGATCCTCGCATCCGGGCGGTGCAGGCGGTGATCGCCGAACGGCTGGCCGAGCCCCTGACCATCGCCGAGCTGGCGGCGGTGGCCTGCCTGTCGCCCACCCAGTTCAAGAAGCTGTTCACCGCCCAGCTGGATCTCAGCGTCCACCAGTACCTGATCCGCCAGCGGATGGAGAAGGCCCGCGCCCTGCTGACCCACACTGACCTGCCGGTGCAGCAGGTGGCCGAGCAGGTGGGCTACGGCGATGTGTCGGCCTTCAGCCGCCGCTTCACCCGCCACACCGGCCTCTCGCCCCGCCAGTTCCGCGGCTAAGGCGCGCCGCTGAGCCGGCGGTAGGTGCGGCCGTTTTGGCAACAAAAGCGTCCGTTCGGCAAACTAATAGGCCAGCGCATACCCTATGCTGGCCGGGTTGTCTGCAGGTCTCAAAAGGAATCACCATGCTTGCCCGTCTGTCCGCCCCAGTGCCCCAGGCCCGTGCCGCCGTCCTGCTGGCCTCCTTGCTGTGGGGCACCACGGGCACGGTCGCCAGCTTCTCCCAGGCCCTGAGCCCCTTGGCCATCGGCGCCTTCGCCATGGGGGTGGGTGGCCTGTTGCAGACCCTGCTGGCCTGGCGGCATATCCACCGGGCGCTGGCTGCCCTGCAGGCCCACTGGCCCTTGGTGCTCACCGGCGCCCTGGCCATCGCCGTCTACCCGCTGGCCTTTTACAGCGCCATGCGCCTGGCGGGGGTGGCCATCGGCACCGTCATCTCCATCGGCACCGCCCCCTTCTTCACCCTGCTGCTGGAGTGTCTGATCGGCCAAGGTGGCGCGGTGAGCCGCCGCTGGTGGCTGAGCTTCGCCCTGGGGGTCATCGGCCTGGCGCTGCTGAGCCTGCCGGGCGCCGCGCCGGCCTCGGCGCCGGCCCCGGTGATCGGCACCCTGCTGGGGCTGCTGGCCGGTTTCACCTATGCCCTCTACTCCTGGGTGGCCAAGCGGCTGATTGCCGGCGGCATCCGCTCCCAGGCCGCCATGGGCAGCCTGTTCGGCCTCGGCGCCCTGCTGTTGCTGCCCAGCCTGCTGCTCACCGGCAGTCACCTGACGGCCCCCGTCGGCAACCTGCTGGTGGTGGGCTACATGGCCCTGGTGCCCATGTTTCTCGGCTACCTGGCCTTCGGCTTTGCCCTGCGCCACGTGGCGGCCAGCCAGGCCACCCTGCTGACCCTGTTCGAGCCGGTGGTGGCCGCCCTGCTGGCGGTGACCGTGGTGGGGGAACCCATCCCCGCCCTGGGTTGGCTGGGCATGGGCTTGATACTGGGCTGCCTGCTGTTGCAGGCGCGGGGGGAGTAGGAGGCGGGCGCCGCGGCACACCCGTCGTCCGGGCCATCGGCTCTCTTTGGCCAGACGGGGAGCGTAACGACAATCGCCGCATCTAGCTGTGTAAACCCACTGCCTGTCGCCGTTCATCCATGCGGCGCAATCACCATAAAAAAGGAACAGCGTGCGGTTCCTGTTGATTGCACCTCTGCCCAAGCGGCTTGGCTAGGGGGTAAACGGCTGACCGGCCACGTAGAGCTGGTGACCGTTGAGATCCAGCCCCTGGTGGTCGCCCTGCAGGGCCGTGATATGGCTGTCCTGGGTCAGGATCCAGCGGCTGCCGGCATCCAGGCTCACCACCAGGGACTGGGCCTGGGTGCCGTCGGCGTTGATGGTGCCGGTCAGGACAGATCCCCGTCTCAGGTTCAGGGTCAGGCTGGAGATGGCATCCACCCGTATGTCACCGGTCAGGAGCTGGGCAGTCAGGTTCAGGGTGCAGCGGCCGCCGTTGGCGCCGACTCGGCCCCAACCCCGGGCGCCATCATTGCCTGCCACCTTCAGCAGCCAGGCACCCTGGGCAGGGGTCACAGCCACTTGGTGCAGGTCTATGATGCTGGCGGTGTTGGTGACATAAAACAGATCGCCGTTGCCGGAGGCCAGGCTGCCGCCCTGCATGCTGAAGTGGCTGGTACCCTCGTTCGCATCGCCGGACATGCTCTGGTAGAGCATCACGGTGCGCGGATTGTCGCTGGCCGCCGGATCATAGCTCCCCTGCATGTGCCCGCTTAGCTGGCTGTTCACCAGGCTCACCGAGTTGAACCCCTCGATGACCACCGCCTCCGAGTCCAGCGCCATCAGGCTGGCATCGTGCACCTGGATATCCGCCGTGCTGTAGATCACCGGCGCCCCCAGATGCCCCTGGGTGCGATAGCGGCCGCCTTCCACCAACAGCTTGCCGCCGCCCCGGTCGCTGCGGATTGCCGCCTTGTCCGCCGAACTCACCGTCAGGTTGCGGGCATATAGGGTGCCGCCACCGGCCACCTCGATCCCCCCGGCGTTACCGCCTGTGACCTGGATGTCCGTGTCCTGCAGGTAGATGGTGGCGCCGTCATAGGCGAACACCCCGGTGGCCCCCTCGGCGGAGGCCTGCACCGAGCCCCCCTCCAGGGTCAGGTGCGCCTGGCCCAGGGCTAACACGGCGGCGTTCAGGCCATAGAAGCTGGAGGCCTCGTTGTTGCTGGCCGCCCCGGCGTTCTTTTCTACCGTCACATCCAGCAGCCGGGCCCGGGTGTTGCCGTCGGCCCGGATGGCGTTCTCATCCGCCTGGCTGGAGCCATAGACGCCGCCCTTGAGCTGCTGCCCTGCAGCCAGCACCAGGGCGCCGTGCCCCGTCTCTACCTTGTCCGCGCCTCCGGGGCCACCCTGCCCGCCAGGCCCGAAGCCCCCGGGGGGCGGGCCCGGCAGTGGGCCGCCTGGTCCCCCGGCCATGCCGCCAGGCGGTGGCCCTGGGGGTTGACCACCCGGGCCGCCCCCCATGTTCTGTCTGCCCGGACCACCCGGTGGCAGCCCCTGACGATCGCCCCCCGAGCCTAGTGGTGCGGCAGGCCTGGCCCCGGAGGGGGGAACCGGCAGGGCGCCCGAGGCGGCACCGGGCAGGGCACCCGGTGGATCGCTGGGCGGCAGCAGGGTGGCCGACGCGGTCGATGGCATGACTGGCCCGGCCCCCGTCGCCTGGGGCGAGGGCGAATCGAAACAGCCTGCCAAAAGGCTCAGGCAGATACCGCTTAACAGTATCCTCTTCATGGAAACACCCAATTCGTCACGGTGCCGGACAATCCGGCCCCGGCTCTCTTCGTCCGGCCAGACCGGACACCTGAAGCCACCATACCGGTGGAGAACGGCGGCAGCCATCGATGAATTCGTTACGAATTCTTACGCTGCGCTAATAGCCCCTACACGGGCTGCAGCGGGCCAAGCTAAATCTTCACGATAGACTCCGGGTCGGGGGCGGGGAGCGGCCAGCATAACGCCAAGGGAGGCGGCGTCAGCTGGCATGGTGCGGCTTAATCGGCGAGGGGATGACAGAAGATAGGCAGAGGATCGGCGGGGCCCGTTATCCTGAAACGGATTTTTGAGGAAACAGGCATAGGCACCGGGTTTTGGCCGTTCAGCGTCAGATAGAGCACCTTGCCGTGGGGTAGAGGCCTTGTTACTCAGCCACCCCTATGGGCTTCTGTCGAGAAAGGGGCGCCATTCGCCTGGTCTGGATCGATTCTTGAAACCCTAACTCTGCACTCCGCTTATTGGCCTGAACACGACAGCACCAGATTGGCATCAGGCCACGCTCTATGTGGTGTTGTACCGCAACATCATGCAGCACCTGCCATCAATATCGATGCGGACAATCAGACATTGTGCTGATCACAACAGAAGGAACCGGGTATGTTGACATCAGCGGACAATGGCTTATGGCTCGCCATGTGGAAGAATCGACAGAGCGACTTTCATCAGGTGCTCGTCAATCAGCAGTTGCAGGACCATTGGCATCGACTCGCAATCCCCGCCTGGGGGCGAGTGTTGGTACCCTTGTGTGGCAAGAGTAACGACTTGATCTGGCTTGCCGAAAAGGGGTTTCAGGTCGTTGGTATTGAGCTGAGCTCGGTGGCCGTGAGAGCCTTTTTCGATGAGAACAAGTTGAAACCAAAGAAAACGCGCCTCGGCAACTTCACCGTGTGGCGACACGGGCGGATCAGTATTTTTTGCGGTGATATTTTTTTATTAAAAAGCGCGAGCCTGGGCCTGATTGACGCCGTCTACGATCGCGCTGCGTTGACCGCCCTGCCAGAAAAAATCAGGAAGGCCTATGTCACCAAGTTACTTTCATTCATGCCGTTATTGAAACCCATGTTGTTATTAACGACAGAAGATGCAGATCCCATGAGAAATCAGGATTCCGCCGCATTAATCGACCATGAGATATCCGAACTTTACTCCCCTCATTTCGCCATGCAGGTCAGCTATGGCGATTCCTATCAGGAGGATGCCAATCAAGTGACGGTCAACAAGGTCTATCACATGAACACTCGGCCGTTGGATACCTGAGTGGTCTCGGTCTTTTCAGCTCAGATTAGTGGGTGGGTGTTCATCCTCGCACTGTTGTGAGCCAGTATGTTATCCCACCGTCTGACGGTTTAAGCATGGTTGGCCTCATATCCAGAATCTCAAGAAGAGAACGCATTAAGAGTTCCATCTAAGGTCTGTCATCCGCTCAAGATGCCGGGTCACCGACCTTGGCCAGGGGCTGCTCCTTCAACAGGACGAGATCGGTCAGTGAGACCCAGGCGGCATAGCCCATCCCCTGTTTCTGATAGAGCAGCAGCAGGGTGTGATCATCCAGGGGCAGCTGCCCCAGCAGGCGATCCACCGCCGGGATCAACTGACGATACCCACTGCCATCGGCGCGGGAGAGTGCCAGGGTGACGGCATCCTGCTGGCTGAGCCTTTGGTCACCATTGCTGTCTGCCGTCACCACCTGATAGAGGATGGCGCGAATGGTGCGCTTGTCGTCGCAGCAGCCCAGTTCCGAGAGCAGGTCTGAGCCGAGGATCAGGCGGTTGTTGTCCGGCAGCAGCCAGTGCTGCGTCTGATGCTGGCCATCGATGAACAGGTAGTTGCTCGCGTTGTCGTTGGACTTGCTGAAGTAGTCGCGCTTCTCCACCGCATCCGCCCAGAGTGGCACCATCACATGGGGTGTACCTGCGATGGCGACGGGGGTGCCAAGCTGCCTCGGCGAGGGCGTCTTCGTGTCCGTCGTTCGCGGCAGGTCATGGGGGGCGCGAAGGCCGCTCGACGCATACAGCTGGTAGCCGGTAAACGCCAGCAGGGCCGCAGCCAACAGGCCGACCAGCAATAACAGCAGACCATTTATCCGCCAGACGTATTTGAAAAAACGGTTCTCTTCCATCGTGCGTCCTTGTCCTGATGTGACTGGCGTGGTTTCTCGCCGTGCGCCTTGGTTTTGCGGGTGAGGTCGGTCATTTCCCAATCGGTCGCATCCTAATTGTTGTTGTGCCGTATGACACCCTGACTGATCGGTTTTTGCCAACCACACCACAGGTTGGTGTGGGAGTCCGCATAGGTGATTAGCGTTAGCCCAATCGCACGCATGGGAAACAATCCTCCCAGCGATACAAGCCTGCGGACTGGCTAATTGGATTCGGCTCCCCTCGGTCTGTCATGCCGGGGCCAAACCGGACAGGGACGGGATTGAGTATCCCGGCCCGGTTTGGCGCGGAGGGCAGGAGCCCGGAGCGGGTCGTTAGTCAGGGATGACGTCGTAACGGGGGATGGCACAATCCCCCTTTGCGCGCCCCCGCCAAGCGGGAAGCTGGAAAGGCTCGGCGCCGAGTAGGGCGTAACGGTCAAACCGAAAAATGACCGTCAGCCAGCCTGTGCAGGCGTTAGCCCGCTTGACTCGCCAGCCGCTGGCGCCGGCTGCGCTGCCAGCCCTCCAGGCTGAACAGGGCCAACGCCAGCCAGATGCAGGCGAAGGTCAGCAGCTTGGCGCCCTGGATGGGCTCGCCATACAGGAAGATGGCCAGCAGGAACATCAGGCTGGGGCCCAGGTACTGGATGAAGCCCAGGGTGGAGAGAGGGATGAGGCGGGCGCCGGCGGTGAACAGCAGCAGGGGCACTGTCGTCACCACGCCGGCGGCCAGCAGCAGGCCGTTCAGTTGCCAGGGGTTGGCCGCCAGGTGGCTGGTGGGGCTGTCGGCGATGACGAACAAATAGATCAGCGCCAGGGGCAACAGCAGCAGGGTCTCGACGAACAGGCCGGTCTGGGCGTCCACCGGGATCTGCTTGCGGATCAGGCCATAGATGCCGAAGCTGCCGGCCAGGGTCAGGGCGATCCAGGGCAGGTGGCCCAGCAGCAGCACCTGGATCAGCACCCCTGTGCTGGCCAGCGCCACCGCCAGCCATTGCAGGCGGCGCAACCGCTCACCGAGGAACAGCAGGCCCAGCAGCACATTGAACAGGGGGTTGATGTAATAGCCCAGGCTGGCCTCCAGCAGGTGGTTGTTGTTTACCGCCCAGATGAACAGCAGCCAGTTACCGGCCACCAGCAGGGCGGAGACGGTGAGGTTGAGCAGCTGGCGGGGCTGGCGCAGGGCGGCGCGAATGCGGTGCACCTGGCGGCTGGCCAGCAACAGGCCCAGCAGGAGCACACAGGACCAGATGATGCGGTGGGTGAGGATTTCCCCGGCGGGCACCTGGGTCAGCAGCTTGAAATAGAGGGGGCAGATGCCCCAGATGAGAAAGGCGGCAACGGCGAAGAGCACGCCTTGGCGATGGGGGTTCATAAGGGTACCTGAGGAAGACGGCCCCGGGCGGGGTCGCCGGGCATTGTAACGCAAAACGTGGCCACAAAAAGCGGAGCCGCAGCTCCGCTTGTCTACACGGGGAGAACCCTAAATCTGCCAATGCCTGTGCTGAATGGCCCGCAGGGATTTGTTGCACTGGCACATTTCCCGCGCCATGGCCGGCAGGTACTCCTGCAGCATGTGATCCACCCCCAGCAGCAGTTTCTCTTTCACCGAGCCGACGGGTTCGCGCCAGGCGTGCAGGCAGATGTGATCCGGGATCAGCTGCCGTCGGTAGGCGTCGAGCAGCTCGTCCGGCCACCGCTCCAGCACCAGCACGTGACAGTCCAGGTAGGCGGAGACGGGTCCCCGTAGCAAGAGGAACTTCACCTCGTTCAGATCCCGTTGCCCCAGGCTATCGTCGTGGATATGGCAGGTCCGTTGCCGACCGCTGTGGGCATGGATGAAGAGCCCCCGTTGCCGGCATTCTACAACCCGATACCAAGGCAGGGCGTCCATGTCCGCATAACCCTCCAGCTCCCGTTGCAGCCACTGCTTCAGGCTTGCTTCGCGTGCCGTCTGATACAGGCAATGCATGCGCTCTATCAGATCCGTGCACTGGATGGTCGTCAACTTGCTCATACAGCTCACCTCCCTAATCAAGTATGCGACGGTGACCGGCCGGCGGACGGATGGGGGATTGACTGAGGTCAAATTTTAGTCAATTAGGCCGGTTTTCGCCAATTGACCTGTCAGGTTTGCGGGTGAGTCTAGTTGGCCAAAGTCGGTTTATTGTGCTTGCCGCCTGCATTACAATGGCGCCCCTATGCAGCCAGCCAGCCCCGATTTTTCCGTCTCCGACAGCCCCTTCACCCAGCGCCCGACGCCGCTGCAGGTGTTGCGGGAGGTGTTCGGCTACCAGGCGTTCCGCCCGGGGCAGGCGGCTATCCTGGATCAGCTCATCGCCGGCCGTGATGGCCTGGTGATCATGCCCACCGGCGGCGGCAAGTCCCTCTGCTATCAGATCCCGGCGCTGGTGCGGCCCGGCCTGACGGTGGTGGTGTCGCCCCTCATCGCCCTGATGAAGGATCAGGTGGACACCCTCAGGGCCAACGGGGTGGCGGCGGCCTGTCTCAACTCCTCCCTGGGGCGGGACGAGGCACAGGAGATCTACGGCCAGCTGCGCCGCGGCGATCTCAAGCTGTTGTACGTGGCGCCGGAGCGGTTGCTGCTGCCGGACTTTCTCGAGCGGCTGGCGGAGCTGCCCCTGGCGCTGTTTGCCATCGACGAGGCCCACTGCATCTCCCAGTGGGGCCACGATTTTCGCCCCGAATATGCCCAGCTGGGCTGCCTCAAGCAGCGCTTTCCCCAGGTGCCCCTGGTGGCTCTCACCGCCACCGCCGACGCGGCCACCCGGGAGGACATACTCCAGCGGCTGGGCCTGCCGGATCCCTTCGTCCATCTGGCCAGCTTCGATCGGCCCAACATCCGCTACAGCCTGCTGGACAAGTACAAGCCTAACGACCAGCTGCTGGCTTACCTGGCCAAGCAGGGCGGCCAGTGCGGCATCGTCTACTGCACCAGCCGCAGCCGTACCGAGGAGGTGGCACGCCTGCTGGTGACCCGGGGCCACAAGGCGGCCTGCTACCACGCCGGCCTGCCGGTGGCGGAGCGTAACCGGGTGCAGGAGGGCTTCCTCAAGGACGACATCGAGGTGGTGGTGGCCACGGTGGCGTTCGGCATGGGCATCGACAAGCCCAACGTGCGCTTCGTGGTGCACTACGACACCCCCAAGAACATCGAGTCCTACTATCAGGAGACGGGCCGTGCCGGGCGGGATGGTCTGCCCGCCGAGGCCCTGCTGCTCTACGATCCGGCGGACACCGAGCGGCTGCGGCGCATGCTGGAGGCCGGCGACTATGTGGATCCGGAGCGGTTGCGGGTGGAGCAGTACAAGCTCAACCTGATGGCGGCTTTCGCCGAGGCTCAGACCTGCCGCCGCCAGGTGCTGCTCAACTACTTCGGCGAGAGCCAGGGCGAGCCCTGCGGCAACTGCGATGTCTGCCTGGATCCGCCCCGCACCTTCGACGCCACCGAGGACGCCCGCAAGGCGCTCTCCTGCGTCTACCGCCTGGGCCAGCGCTTCGGCACCGGCTATGTCATCGAGGTGCTGCGCGGCGCCCAGAACCAACGTATCAAGGAGCAGGGCCACGACAAGCTCTCCACCTACGGCATCGGCCGGGATCGCAGCCACGAGCACTGGCTGTCGGTGTTACGCCAGCTGATCCACCAGGGGCTGCTCACCCAGTCCATCACCCGCCACCTGACCCTGCAGCTCACCGAGGCGGCGCGCCCCGTATTGCGGGGGGATCAGACCCTGATGCTGGCGGTGCCGCGGCTGCAGGTGCTCACCGGCCGCAAGGCCCGCTCCCCCCGGGAGCGCGACAGCGAGCTGGCGCCGGGGGATGCCAAGCTGTTCCGTGCCCTGCGGGCCCTGCGCAAGCAGATCGCCGAAGAAGAAGAGGTGCCGCCCTACGTGGTGTTCAACGACGCTACCCTGCAGGAGATGGCGCGCCAGCAGCCCTGTGACGAGACCGAGCTGCTGGCCATCAACGGCGTGGGCTATCGCAAGCTGGAGCGCTTCGGCGAGGCCTTCCTGACCTGCATTCGTGATCACCTGACTCGCTAGTGGGATCCCTGTGCTGGAGCCGGACGCCCGGCTCAGGCACAATGACGCCAGCCGATGAGGAGACGAGCATGATCGACCCCAAGAAGATTGAAGAGATGGCCAGCAAGATACACGCGGCCCTGCCGCCCGGTATCAAGAGCCTGGGCGAAGAGGTGGACAAGAAGGTCAAGCAGGTGCTGCAGGCCCAGCTCAACAAGCTGGACATGGTGAGCCGCGAGGAGTTTGAGGTGCAGACCAAGGTGCTGCTGCGCACCCGGGAGAAGCTCACCGCCCTGGAGGCCAAGCTGGCGGAGCTGGAAGCCCGCCTGCAGGACAAGGCCGAGTAAGGCCGGTCAGACAGACAAGACAAAGGCGGCCCTTGGGCCGCCTTTGTGGTCTTTGGCGCCGAGACAAGAGCGCCTAGATGAACTGGTAGGCATCACCGAACAGGTGATCCGCCGACACGCCCCGCAGGCGCAGGGATTCGCGCACCACGGCGGCCATCTCGAAGCGGCCCGCCACATAGATGTCGTACAGATCCAGGCTGGCAAAGTCCGCCAGCACCGCCTCGTGTACCAGGCCCGTCTTGCCTTGCCAGCCCACCGGCGGCTGCTCCACCACGGGGACGAAGGTCAGTGGCGGGAACTCGCCGGTCCACTCCAGCACCTCCTGGCCCTCGTAGAGCTGTTCGGCATGACGCACGCCCCAGTAGAGGTAGACAGGGCGGTTGAGGCCGGTGTCCATCAGGTACTGCAGCAGGGCGCGGGCGTAGGAGTAGCCGGTGCCGCCGGCGATCAGCAGGATCGGGCGTTGGGACTCCTCCCGCAGGGTGGCCTTGCCCAGGGGCAGCTCCACCGTCAGCTCGCCCTCTTCCCGCAGGCGGGCCAATACCTCGCCCGGGTAGGGAGCACCGGGGGGGGCGCCGATCTGCAGCTCCAGATAGCCGTTGCGGGTGGGGGAGTTGGCGATGGTGAAGGGGCGCTTGTCCTTCTCCCCCATCACCACCTGCAGGTACTGGCCGGCCTTGTAGCTGACCGGCTGTTGCGGTTTGAGGCGGACGTGCCAAATATGACTGGCGCACTCGTGCAAGGCGTCCAGGGTACAGATGATTCGTTGCATAGGGCTCCTTAGCTGTCACCCCGGTCCAGGATCCCCAGGGTTGGCCAGAGATCGTCGATACGCCGTTTGACCGACTCATCCATGACGATGGGTCGCCCCCACTCCCGCTGCGTCTCTCCGGGCCACTTGTTGGTGGCATCCAACCCCATTTTAGATCCCAGTCCGGAGACCGGGGAGGCGAAGTCCAGGTAGTCGATGGGGGTGTGTTCTATCAGGGTGGTGTCTCTGGCCGGATCCATCCGGGTGGTGATGGCCCATATTACGTCATTCCAGTCCCGGGCGTTAACATCTTCGTCACATACGATGACGAACTTGGTGTACATGAACTGGCGCAGGAAGCTCCATACCCCCAGCATCACCCGCTTGGCGTGGCCCGGGTAGCGCTTCTTCATGGTCACCACCGCCAGCCGGTAGGAACAGCCCTCCGGCGGCAGGTAGAAGTCCACTATCTCGGGGAACTGCTTGCGCAGCAGGGGCACGAACACCTCGTTGAGGGCCACTCCCAGCATGGCCGGCTCATCGGGCGGGCGGCCTGTGTAGGTGCTGTGGTAGATGGCATCCCGCCGACGGGTGATATGGGTGACGGTGAACACCGGGAATTCGTCCACCTCGTTGTAATAGCCGGTGTGATCGCCATAGGGGCCCTCGGGGGCCGTCTCGCCGGGCTGGATGTAGCCCTCCAGCACGATTTCGGCGCTGGCGGGCACCTCCAGATCGCAGCTGATGGCCTTGACCACCTCGGTGCGGCCACCCCGCAGCAGGCCGGC
Source organism: Pseudaeromonas paramecii (assembly GCF_039540575.1). Classification (NCBI taxonomy): domain Bacteria; kingdom Pseudomonadati; phylum Pseudomonadota; class Gammaproteobacteria; order Aeromonadales; family Aeromonadaceae; genus Pseudaeromonas; species Pseudaeromonas paramecii. Next base: position 176,388 of record NZ_BAABFC010000003.1, on the reverse strand, counting down.
GAAGGCGTATTCGGACAGGGTGTCCGGCACCGGGGTCACGGCGCCGAGAATGGTGGCCGGATCGGCACCGATGGCCACCGCCACCGGGAAGGGTTTGCCCGGATGGCGCTCCTGCCACTCGCGGCAGTCGATGGCGCCACCGCGGTGATCCAGCCAGCGCATGATGAGCTTGTTCTTGCCCAGCAGCTGCTGGCGGTAGATGCCCAGGTTCTGTCGGCTCTTGTAGGGGCCGCGGGTGATGGTCAGGCCCCAGGAGAGCAGGGGCGCCACGTCACCGGGCCAGCAGTGCTGGATGGGCAGGGCGGTGAGATCCACCGCCTCGCCTTCCTGCACCAGCTCCTGGCAGGGGGCCTTGGCCAGCCGTTTGACCGGCATGTTGAGCACCTGCTTGAACAGGGGCCACTTCTCCATCAGATCCTTGAGTCCCTTGGGTGGCTCGGGCTCCTTGAGCAGCGCCAGCCATTCCCCCACCTGACGCAACGCCGAGGTGTCGGGCTGGCCCATGCCCAGCGCCACCCGCTGGGGGGTGCCGAACAGGTTGGCCAGCACCGGCATGTCATAGCCCTTGGGGTTCTCAAAGAGCAGGGCCGGGCCGCCGGCCCGCAGGGTGCGGTCGGCAATCTCTGTCATCTCCAGGTAGGGATCTATCTCCTGGGGGATGCGTTTGAGCTGGCCTTGCTGTTCCAGCTGATGGAGGAAATCACGCAGATCTTTGTACTTCATGGGGTCACTCATGGATGGCACCAGGTTCTGGAGTCTAGGCGGGGAGACGCCTATCAGCAACCGTCTGGCCGGGATGCGGCCTGCAACGCCTGGCGGCGGCCCTTGGGCAGACCGGCCACCACCAGGGCATAGGAGTCGCCCATCAGGCGGCAGATGGTCTCCCAGGGCAGGGCCTCATCCAGCTGAGCCGTGAGCCAGTGGCGCTTGTTGAGGTGATAGCCCGGGCCTATCTGAGGGTAGCACTGCTGCCACCAGAGCACCTGCTGGGGCTCGGCCTTCACCGACAGCCGCAGGGGGTTCTCCTGCCAGGCCAGCAGGGCGAACATCTTGTCCGCCACCTTGAACACCATCACCTCGGGGCCGAAGGGATAGGTCTCCTGGCTGGCGGGCAGGCTCAGCAGCCGGTGGCGCAGGGCATCCAGATTCGGGCTCATGGCTGCTGCCTCTGTTTGAGCAGGGCCCGGCGGAAACCCCGGGCAAAGCCTTCTCGGGTGAGGCGGTCAATTTCCGGCCACTGGGCCTCGGGCAGGAAGGCGATGACCGTCTTGGTCCGCACATCCTGGCCCTGCAGCGCCACCCAGCGGGCATCATATTGGCGGATCGCCTTGGCATCCCAGCGCAGTACCTTGGGGACGACATAGCGCACCAGATCCGGGTGACCGGCGGCATATTGCTCGATCAGGCCGCCAAACTGGCTACCCAACTGGGTTACGCCGGCGGTGACGGTGGGATCCAGCGACTTGTTGGCATCGGAGCGGGCGCGCAGCTGAGCCGTGTAGTACCAGAACAGGGCGCCCTGATGATCCCCTTGCTGTTCCAGCAGCAGGGCCAGGGCGAACAGCACGGGGGGCGTCTGTTGATTGGGCGCGGCCAGCACCTCTTGCTTGGCCTTGTCCTCTGCGGCCAGCAGGCGCTCCATCATCTGTTGGGTGGCGGCGAAAGGCAGCTGGGCGAACTCACCCTTGGGCTCCATGGGGGGGGGCACAGGCTTGCCATCGATCTCGGTAACGCAGCCCGCCAGCAACAGGCTAAGGCACAGCATCAGCAGTCGCATCCTCTTCCTCCGGGGGTGGTGATGGGAAGGCTAAGCTTATCAGCTTGCGACGCTTCTGGCTCCCTTACTGTCCCCGCCGGGGGCGGCTTGGCCACAGATGTGGGCTGGCGCCTTTCATCGTCGGATCCGGCTTGCTAGACTGGCACGCCAGGTCGCGCCTCCCGTGGGGCCGAAGGAACCGAAGGAATTCAGACATGAACAAGCTCCATGTGTTGTTGCTGTGCGGCGGTGGCGGCAGCGAACACGACATCTCCCTGCTCAGTGCCAATTTTCTCGAGCTGCAACTGCGCAGCCTGCCGCACCTGAGCGTGACCCGGGTGGAAATCTTCCCCGATCGTTGGGTGGCCGCCGATGGCCGCACCTGTCGCCTGGGCGCCGATCGCCAGCTGCAATTTGCCGATGGCCAGCAGCCGGTGGACTTCGTGGTGCCCTGTATTCACGGCTATCCCGGCGAGACAGGTGACATCCAGTCGCTGCTGACCCTGATGGGCCTGCCGTTTCTGGGCTGCGAGGCCGAAGGCAGCAAGCTGTGTTTCAACAAGGTGAGCACCAAGTTGTGGCTCAGTGCCCTGGACATCCCCAACACCCCCTTCCTGTTTTTGTCCCAGAACGACGAGGCGGCCCACGCCCAGGCTCACACGGCCCTGCGTAACTGGGGAACCGTGTTCGTCAAGGCGGCGAGCCAGGGTTCCTCCGTGGGCTGCTACCAGGTCAAGGATGCCGCCGCGCTGTCCGATGCGGTGAATGCGGCCTTCGGCTACTCCCAGCAGGTGCTGGTGGAGAAGGCGGTCAAGCCGCGGGAGCTGGAGGTGGCGGTCTACGAGTATGACGGTGAGCTGGTGGCCACGGCCCCCGGTGAGATCTGCGCCCCCAGCGATGGCTTCTACTCCTACGAGGAGAAGTACAGTGCCGGCAGCCACTCCACCACCCATCTGGCGGCTCCCGGCCTCAGCGCCGAGCAGATCGAACTGATCCGCACCTATGCCCTCAAGGCCTTCCGCCAGCTGGGGCTCAAGCACCTGTCGCGGGTGGACTTCTTCCTCACCGAGGACAACGAGATACTGCTCAACGAGATCAACACCTTCCCGGGGATGACGCCCATCTCCATGTTCCCCAAGCTGCTGGAGCACAATGGTCACGACTTTGGCCGCTTCCTCGACGGCATCATCAGCCGGGCCTGTGTGGCCTAAGGAGCGGACATGTATCAAGGCAATCTGGCTCAGGAACATCCCTTGCTGCCGGCCCTGCTGCGCCGCATCCTCCAGGAGGTGATCGGTGATGGTAGCCGCTGGCTGAGTGCCAAGACCGGCAAGCATGACGATCTGCTGCCGGAGTTCGTGGGCGATGGCCGGCTGTTCCTGATCCTGTCGGAGGATCTGAGCCAGCCGGTGGCGGAACGCCGGGCCGAGTACCACGACGAGCACCTGGACATCCAGGTGCTGCTCAGTGGCCGCGAGTGGATGGGCGTCGGGCCCTTTACCGGCCCCCACAGCCGGGCCGATCATCCGCATCCGGATCTGTTCTTCGTCGATACGCCGGCCCAGAGCCTGGTGGCCCTGCTGCCGGGGGACTTTGTCATCTTCCCGCCTGGCGAGCTGCACACCCCTCTGTGTACTCCCCTGGCGCCGGCCGGGTTGCGCAAGATAGTGGTGAAGGTGCATCGCAGTCTGCTGCCCGAATGAGCCTGACTCGCCCAATAAAAAACGCCGGCAATTGCCGGCGTTTTTCTTAGCCCAGACGGACTTACTTCTGCTGCCGCTTCATGGCGTCGAAGAATTCGTCGTTGGTCTTGCTCAGGGACAGCTTGTCGATGAGGAATTCCATGGCGTCGATCTCGCCCATGGGGTGGACTATCTTGCGCAGTATCCACATCTTCTGCAGCTCGTCCTGGGGCGCCAGCAGCTCTTCGCGGCGGGTGCCGGAACGGGTGATGTCGATGGCCGGGTAGACCCGCTTCTCGGCGATCTTGCGCGACAGGTGCAGTTCCATGTTGCCGGTGCCCTTGAACTCTTCGTAGATGACTTCATCCATCTTGGAGCCGGTGTCGATGAGGGCGGTGGCTATGATGGTCAGGGAGCCGCCCTCTTCCACGTTACGGGCGGCACCGAAGAAGCGCTTGGGTCTGTGCAGGGCGTTGGCGTCCACACCACCGGTCAGTACCTTGCCGGAGGAGGGGATGACGGTGTTGTAGGCACGGGCCAGACGGGTGATGGAGTCCAGCAGGATCACCACGTCCTTCTTGTGCTCGACGAGACGCTTGGCCTTCTCGATGACCATCTCGGCCACCTGCACGTGACGGGTCGCCGGTTCGTCGAAGGTGGAGGCCACCACTTCGCCCTTCACCATGCGCTGCATCTCGGTCACTTCTTCGGGACGTTCGTCGATCAGCAGGACGATGAGCTCACATTCGGGATGGTTGCTGGTGATGCTCTGGGCGATGTTCTGCAGCAGTATGGTCTTACCGGCCTTGGGCGGTGCGACTATCAGGCCCCGTTGTCCCTTACCGATGGGAGAGGCCAGATCCAGTACCCGGGCCGTAATGTCTTCGGTTGAACCGTTACCCCGTTCCAGGCGCAGGCGCTGGGTCGGATGCAGAGGGGTGAGGTTTTCGAACAGTATCTTGTTGCGGGCGTTTTCCGGACGGTCGTAGTTGACCCGATCCACCTTCAGCAGGGCGAAGTAGCGTTCCCCTTCCTTCGGCGGCCGTATCTTGCCGGAGATGGTGTCGCCGGTGCGCAGGTTGAAGCGACGAACCTGACTGGGGGAGACATAGATGTCGTCCGGGCCTGCCAGGTAGGAGCTGTCGGCGCTGCGCAGGAAACCGAAGCCGTCCTGCAGGATTTCCAGCACGCCGTCACCGAAGATGTCTTCACCGCTCTTGGCGTGGGCCTTGAGGATGGCGAAGATGATGTCTTTCTTGTGCAGGCGGGCGAGGTTTTCGATCCCCATGGATTCGCCCAGCTTGACCAGCTCGGAGACAGGGGTGTTCTTTAATTCAGTCAGATTCATGGCAAGGAATGTCTATCAACAGGGGTGTTATTAGGATGGTGCCGGAGGCCGCTGCAGGTGGGATCAGCGCAAAGTCGTTCAGTAAACAGACAGTAAGTTAGCACCAATGCAAGGGGGCGTCCAGCGAGGGGGCAAAGAAAAGGAGCGCGTTGCGCTCCTTGGGTCGAATCAGATGTTGGCGTCCAGGAACTCTTTGAGCTGGCTCTTGGACAGGGCGCCCACCTTGGTGGCGGCCACTGTGCCGTTCTTGAACAGCAGCAGGGTCGGAATGCCGCGGATGCCGAACTTGGGCGGCGTCTGGGAATTCTGGTCGATGTTCAGCTTGGCGACCGTCAACTTGCCGGCGTATTCATCGGCCACCTCGTCCAGGATCGGGGCTATCATCTTGCACGGGCCACACCATTCGGCCCAGAAGTCGACCAGCACGGGGCCGGCGGCCTTGATGACATCAGCTTCGAAGCCGGCATCGGTCAGATGCACAATCTTGTCACTCATCTCCCACTCCAGTTCTGTGTTTTCATCCTCTTCCTCCGCAATTTTAGCCGGGGGTTAAGATGTAAATAAAAAGGCAAATAGTTGCCCTATTTGAATGGATCCTGTTTATTATTGCAAGCCTAACCTGACAACCTACCCGCTCATGAGCAAGACACACCTAACCGACGTAAAGTTCGCCCAGCTGGGCCTGGATCCCCGGGTGCTGGCAGGTCTGGAAGCCAAGGGTTTTCATTATTGTACCCCCATTCAAGCGCTGGCCCTGCCCCTGCTGCTCAACGGCAAGGATTTGGCCGGCCAGGCCCAGACAGGCACGGGTAAGACCATCGCCTTTCTGGCAGGGGCCTTTCACCACCTGCTGACTCACCCCGCCTCTGAACAGCGCAAGACCAATCAGCCCCGCGTCATCATCATGGCCCCCACCCGGGAGCTGGCGGTGCAGATTTATCACGACGCCCAGAGCATGAGCCAGAGCACAGGCCTGAGCCTGGGGCTGGCCTATGGCGGTGAGCCCTACGAGAAGCAGTTGGCGGCCCTGGAGCAGGGGGTGGACTTTCTCATCGGCACCACGGGGCGCATCATCGACTTCCTCAAGCAGGGGGTGATCGACCTGGGGGCCATTCAGGCGGTGGTGCTGGATGAAGCGGATCGCATGTTCGATCTGGGCTTCATCAAGGATATCCGTTACCTGTTCCGTCGCATGCCGCCCGTGACCCAGCGCATCAACATGCTGTTCTCCGCCACCTTGTCCCTGCGGGTCAAGGAGCTGGCCTACGAGCACATGAACGAGCCGGAACACGTGGAGGTGGAGCCGGAGCAGATGACGGGCCAGCGCATCAAGGAGGAGCTGTTCTACCCCTCCAACGACGACAAGATGCTGCTGCTGCTCTCCCTCATCGAGGAAGACTGGCCGGACAAGGCCATCGTCTTTGCCAACACCAAGCACTGCTGTGAGGACATCCACGGTTGGCTGGAAGCCGACGGTCATCGCGTCGGCCTGCTCACCGGCGATGTACCGCAGAAGAAGCGGTTGAAGATACTGGAAGACTTCACCGCCGGTAAGCTGGATATCCTGGTGGCCACCGACGTGGCGGCCCGTGGCCTGCACATCCCGGATGTGACCCACGTGTTCAACTACGATCTGCCGGATGATTGCGAAGACTATGTGCACCGTATCGGCCGCACCGGTCGGGCGGGCAAGAGCGGCAACTCCATCAGCTTCGCCTGTGAGGACTACGCCTTCAACCTGCCGGCCATCGAAGAGTACATTCATCACCCCATTCCGGTGAGCAAGTACGATCGCACCGCCCTGCTGGAGGACGTGACGCCGCCCAAGCGCATCACCCGTTACCGGCCGGCGGTGAACCGCAATCAGCGCGAACGCCAGCCCGGCGGAAATAGCCGCCGTCGTCCGCCCCGCCGAGGGTAAGCTTTCGACAGGATGTCAGAGTGAATCCATCTCCCCTGTATGCGGCCATCGACCTGGGCTCCAACAGCTTCCATATGCTGGTGGTCCGAGAGGTGGCCGGTGCCGTGCGCACCGTGGCCAAGGTCAAACGCAAGGTGCGCTTGGCCGCGGGTCTGGACGGTGACTACAACCTGAGTCCTGAGGCCATGGCCCGGGGTTGGGATTGTCTGCGGCTGTTTGCCGAACAGCTGCAGGACGTGCCCAAGGCCAACACCCGCATCGTCGGCACCGCCACCCTGCGGCTGGCGGCCAACGTGGATCAGTTCCTGGTGGAAGCCGAGCGCATTCTGGGCCAGCCGGTGGAGGTGATCAGCGGCGAGGAAGAGGCCAGCACCATCTACCAGGGGGTCTCCTGGACCTCCAGCGGTGAGGGGCGGCGGTTGGTGATCGACATCGGCGGCGCCAGCACGGAACTGGTGATCGGCGAACAGGACGAGGCCTCCCTGCTCAACAGCCTGCACATGGGCTGCGTCACCTGGCTCAAGCGCTTCTTCGCCGATGGTCTGCTCAACGAGCTGAACTTTGCCGCCGCCATCCAGGGCGCCCAGCAGGTGCTGGCCCCCATTCAGGCGGCCTACCATGCCCTGGGCTGGCAGACCTGTGTCGGGGCCTCCGGTACGGTACAGGCGCTGCAGGAGATCATGATTGCCCAGGGGCGCAGCGAGCGGGTGACCCTGGAGAAGCTCTTGACCCTCAAGGATCAGGCCATCGCCTGCGGCCGCCTGGACAACCTGGCGCTGGAAGGGCTGGCGCCGGAGCGGCTCACCGTATTTCCTTCCGGCCTCGCCATCCTCATCGCCCTGTTCCAGACCCTGCAGATTGACCACATGACCCTGGCCGGTGGCGCCCTGCGCGAGGGGCTGATCTACGGCATGATGGGGCGCAAGAAGGTGTGTGATGCCCGGGAGCGCACCGTGGACAGCCTGATCACCCGCTATCAGCTGGATCGGAACCAGGCCGAGCGGGTGCGGGATGTGGTGCTGGACAGCTTCGCCCAGCTGCAGGCGGGCTGGCACTTAAGCGAACAACACGGTCGTCCGATTCTGCGCTGGGCGGCCATGCTGCACGAGATCGGCCTGTGCATCGAGTACAAGAAGGCCCCCCAGCACGCCGCCTACATCATCGACCACATCGACATGCCCGGCTTCACTCCGGCCCAGAAACAGCTGCTCTCCGCCCTGTTGCTCAACCAGCGGGATGAGTTCAAGCCCGAGACACTGGAGCGGCAGAGTGTGGTGTCTGCCGGTCAGGCCACGCGGCTGGCGCGCCTGCTGCGCCTGGCCATCATCCTGTGCATGCGCCGCACCGAAGGCACTGTGCCGCATTTTCGCATGAGCCTGGAGGGGGACACCCTGGTGCTGCATCTGCCGGCCGGTTGGCAGACGGTGCACTACCTGCGGGCCTCCGAGCTGCAGGCCGAGGCCGAACGTCAGAGCCTGATGGGCTGGCCCACCCGGGTGGTGGAAGGCGATTAGCCCGGCACATCACAGGGAAAAGAAAAAAGAGCCTGACGGCTCTTTTTTTATGGGCGACTCACGCCGGGTCGGCGTTGGCCTGGTAGCTGGCCAGCCAGTCCACGAAGGCGGCCGCCGGCATGGGTTTGGCGATGAGGTAGCCTTGGATGGTGCGGCAGCCGTGTCGTTGCAGCAGCTCTCTTTGCCCCTGGGTCTCCACCCCTTCGGCCACCGTGTTCATGCCTAAGGCGCCTGCCAGGGCGATGATGGAGTCGATGATGGCCAGGGCGGCCTGATCCTCCAGCAGCTCCCGCACGAAGGACTGATCGATCTTCAGCACATCGATGGGGAAGTGGCGCAGGTAGTTGAGGCTGGAGAAGCCGGTGCCGAAGTCATCCACCGCGATGCGAAAGCCCAGGGCCTTGAGGCGGTGCAGCTTGGCCGCCGCCTGCTGCACATCCTGCATCAACATGCTCTCGGTCAGCTCCAGCTCTACCAGGTGGGGGGGGATGCCGGTCTGGGCCAGGGCCAGGCTGATGCCGTCGATGAAGCCACTCTGGCGGAACTGGCGGGCCGACAGGTTCACGGCGATGGGCAGCTCCAGCCCCTGGGCACGCCAGCGTTGCTGCTGCCGGCACACTTCCTGGATGACCCAGTCGCCTATGGGTTGGATCAGGCCCGTCTCTTCGGCCAGGGGGATGAAATGGCCCGGCGGTATCAGGCCTAGCTGGGGATCCTGCCAGCGGATCAGGGCCTCGGCGCCCACCAGGCGGCCGCTGCCGGCGTCCACCTGGGGCTGGAAGTAGAGCACGAACTCCTGCCGCTCCAGGGCCTGGCGCAGCCGCAGCTCCATGCGCAACCGGGCCAGGTTGCGCTCGTTGAGCTCCGGGGAGTAGAACTGGTAGTTGTTGCCGTCGTTGGCCTTGGCCTGGTACATGGCGGCATCGGCATTGGCCAGCAGGGTGTCGGGGCGCTGGCCGTTGTCCGGATAGAGGGCGATGCCGATGCTGGCGCGGATGATGAGCGGCGTGCCGGCCAGATCGAAGGGTTCTTCCAGGGCGCGCAACAGGGCCGTGGCCAGGGCGGCGGCGGTGGCCGGCTCGTTGCACTCCGGGCTCAGCACCACAAATTCGTCACCGCCGATCCGGCTGACGGTATCGCTGTGGCGTACCCGTGCCAACAGCCGTTCGCCCACCTGCTTGAGCAGCTGGTCGCCACTGTCGTGACCCAGGGAGTCGTTGATGGTCTTGAAGCGATCCAGATCGATGAGCAGCACCGCCAGGCCGTTCCTGTCCCGTTCCGCCTGGGCCATGGCCACCTGGATGCGATCGGTGAGCAGGCGGCGGTTGGGCAGGCCGGTGAGCAGATCATGAAACGCCAGGTGGGCGATCTGCGCCTCCTGGCGTTTGCGTTCCGAGATGTCGGCGAAGCTGGCGATGTGGTACTCGATCTGGCCGCCCGCGTCCCGCAGCAGGTTGATGGAGAGCCATACCGGATACTCGCGGCCATCCTTGCGCCTGTCCTGCAGTTCCCCCTGCCAGGCGCCCTGCTCCTGCAGCCGGGCCCACAGGTTGCGATAGAGGCTACGGTGTTCCTGGCCCGCGCCCAACAGCCGCGGGCTCTGGCCCAGCACCTCCCGGGCCTTGAAGCCGGTGAGCTGCTCGAACATGGGATTGACCGAGATGATGCGGTTCTCCCGGTCGGTGATCAGTATGGCCTCGTTGCTGGCCTCGAACACCCGGGCCGAAAGCCACAACTCATGCTCCAGCCGCTTGCGACGGGAGATGTCCCGCACCACCAGCAGCAGCTCCTGCTGATTGCGAGGCAGCAGACGCACCTCCCAGTAGACCCCGGCCTCGCTCTGGGGCAGGGTCAGCTCCAGGCTCTGGGGATGCTGGCTGCTTAAGGTTTGCTGCAGGGCCGGTTGCAGCTGCGCCAGCAGGGGCGCGGGCAGGCGATCGGCCAGCAGGTCGCCGGCATGGAGATCCCACTGGCCCCAATGGGGTGACTGGGCGCCGGCCAGCCGCTCCAGGATGACGCCCTGGCCATCCAGGCTGAACAGCAGATCCGGCAGGGCGGAGAGCAGGGCGCGGTTCTTGTGTTCGCTGCGGGTCAGCTCCTCGAAGGCGTGATGGGCGCGCAGCAGATAACGCACCCGATGGCCTAATGTGCCCCAGCTGATGGGCTTGGTGATGAAGTCGGTGGCGCCAGACTGAAAGGCCTGCTGAATCGAGGGCACATCATCCAGGCCGGTGGCCATGGCGATGGGCAGGGAGCGGCCCTTGGGCAGCTGGCGCAGCTCGGCGCACAGGGCGATGCCGTTACCGTCCGGCAATATCACATCCAGGATCACCAGATCGGGCCCGTGCTGCTCAAACTGGGCGCGGGCGCTGGCCACGCTGTCCGCCTCGATGACGGCAAAGCCTGCCTCCTCCAGGGTGGCGGTCATGATGAGCCGGGCACTGGCTTCGTCATCCACCACCAGTATCAGGGGGGGCTGATGCGGACTGACCTGGCTCATGCCTCTTCCTCCTGGCGTAACCATTGGATCTCCGCATGGGCGGCAGCGAAGTGATCTTGCAGCTCTTTCAGCAGGGCCGGGATGGTGGCCAGTTGCTCCTGGCGGGCCAACTGCTCAACCTGCAGGCAGACGGCGGAGAGCTGGTTGGCGCCCAAGGTGGCGGCGCTGTTCTTCAGGGAGTGGGCGGCGCGGTGCAGGCGGGCCAGATCCTGTTCCGCCAGGGCCTGCTCCAGTTGACTGAGCAACTGAGGTGACTCCTGTAGCCAGGAGTCTAGCACCTTCACCAGCAGACCGGCCCGCAGGCTGCGCAGGCTGTCCAGCGCCCGTTTGTCCAGCAACTGGCCCCGCAGCACGGGTGCCGAGGGACGATCCGGTGGGCTGGGCGGCTGCAGGGGGGCGGCGGGCAGCCACTTGCTTAGCAGGTTGCTGAGCTGGTCCTGGGTGAAGGGCTTGGAGAGGTAGTCGTCCATGCCGGCCGCCAGGCAGCGCTCCCGGTCGCCGGACACGGCGTTGGCGGTGAGGGCCACTATGGGCATGTGGTTGCCACGGAACAACTCCTGCTGGCGCAGGCGGGCGGTGGCCTCGAAGCCGTCCATCACCGGCATCTGGCAGTCCATCAGGATAAGATCGAAGGTGCCGGGCTCCCGGGCCAGCAGCTCCAGGGCATCGGCGCCATTGGTCACCGTCTCGAAGGCCAGCCCCAGGTTCTGCAACATGGCCAGCGCCACCTCCTGGTTGACCAAATTGTCTTCGGCCAGCAGCACCCGGCCCCGCAGGCGGATGGGTGCCAGCGGCTGGCTGGCGGCCTGGGGGGCGTGGGCCGGCAGGGGCCGTTGCAAGGCGTGGGTCATGGCATCGTACAGCTCGGACTGGCGCACCGGCTTGCTGAGCATCTGGCAATTGACGGCGTCCTGGCAGGCCTGTTGCACCGGCAGGCGGCCGGCGGAGCTGAGGATGATCACCGGCAGTGACATCAGCTGCGGATGTTGTTGCAGTTGCCGGATCAGATCCACCCCATCTTCATCCGGCATCATCATGTCGGTGATCACCAGGTTGATGGGGCTGCCCAGCTGCAGCCCCTGTTCCAGCTTCTGCATGGCCTGGGCCACGCTCTGGGTGCTGACGATGTCACAGTGCCAGGCGGTGAGCTGGTGCTGGAGTATCTCCAGGTTGGTGGGGTTGTCGTCCACCAGCAACACCTTGAGGCTGCTGAGCCGCTGTTGGCTGGGGAGGCTGCGCAGGGTTTTTTCCTGGGGCAGGGTCAGGGTGAAGTAGAAGTCGCTGCCGCGGCCCGGCTCGCTGTCCAGCTGGATCTGGCCGCCCATCAGCTGCACCAGCCGTTGGGAGATCACCAGCCCAAGGCCGGTGCCGCCGAAGCGTCGGGTGGTGGAGCTGTCGGCCTGGGAGAAGGCCTTGAACAGCTTGGCCTGCCGATCCTTGGGGATGCCGATGCCGGAGTCGGTCACGCTGAACCGGCAGCTGACCTGCTCCTCATCCAGCTCGTTCAGCTGCACCTTGAGCACCACCTGACCGTGTTCGGTGAACTTGATGGCGTTGCCCACCAGGTTGGTGAGCACCTGGCTCAGCCGCTTGCTGTCGCCCCGCAGGTGCAGGGTGTGGGGCGGTGGGGCGCAGAGGATCTCCAGCCCCTTGCCGTGGGCCACCGGGGCGAAGCGTTCCACCAGATCCTCCAGCAGCAGGTTGAGGTTGAAGCTGCTGCACTCCAGCTCCAGCTTGCCGGCCTCTATCTTGGAGAAGTCCAGTATGTCGTTGATGATGGTCAGCAGATCTTCGCCCGAGCGGCGGATCACCCGCAGGAAGCGGCGCTGCTTGTCATCCAGGGCCGTGCCCCCCAGCAGATCCGTCATGCCGATGACGCCGTTGAGGGGGGTGCGGATCTCGTGGCTCATCATGGCCAGGAATTCACTCTTGGCCCGGTTGGCCGACTCGGCGGCATCCCGCGCCTGCACCAGATCCTGGGTGCGCAGGCTAACCTCCTGCTCCAGCTGCTCCCGGTGCGCCGCCAGGGCCCGGTTGCGGCGCTCTATCTGGGCCAGCATCTCGTTGAAGCGGTGCGCCAGCTGGCGGGCCTCGTCCTGGCCCATGCCTTCGGTGGCCCGCAGGCTGTAGTTCTGTTGCTGGGCCACCGCATCCGCCAGCTCCGCCAGCCGAGTGAGGGGACGGGTGAGTATCTGGCCGGCCAGCCGTGCCAGCCAGCCGGCCAGCAGCAGCGCCAGCACCCCCAGCAGCAGCACCATGATGAGGCTCTGGCGGGTGAGGCCACGCAGCTCACCCAGGCTGGCCCGGATCTCCAGGGTGGCCAGTCGTTCGCCCTGCAGGTTGATGGGGGTGTTGATCTTGAGCTCGTCATTGCCCTGGGCCGAGTTGAGCTGTTCGTAACTGGCCAGCACCTGGCCTGAGGGCAGGGTGATTACCGCCCGGGTGACGGCGGGGGCGGCCCGCAGGGATTGCAGTGTCTGGTGGGCGCTGGCGGCATCCTCGAAGGCCACGGCCGCGGCGCTGTTGAAGGCGGTGCTCTCGGACAAGGCCTCCAGCCCGGCTTGGGCCTGGTTGCGCAGCATGGCGTATTGCTGGGTCAGGAAGGCGGCGGTGAACAGGGCCAGGGTCAGGGCGCAGACCCCCACCACCAGGGCGCTGGTCTTCTTGGCCAGGGTGAGATGGTGCCAGAACAGGATAAATCTCATGAAAGCGTCCGTGCGTTAAGGGCCAGCTTCAGCAGCTGGGCACTGATCTGGAATTGTGCCTGTTTCAGGCTGGGAAAGTTGACTTCAAACTGCAGGTGACCGGCTCGCGCCTTGAGGCCGATGTGGCCGCCGTCCGCCACGAAGCTGTCGCTGTCCCCTATGGTCAAGAGATCGGGTTGGGCGGTGCGTAGCTGGCTCAGGTTGACCGGGATGCCGCCTTGGCGCAGGTAGTAGATGTGGCAACCCGTGGTGGCTTGCTTGGGGCCCAGTCGATGCAGGTAGATGGGGTGGCCGTCCACCTGCTTGCCCTCCAGGGCGGTGAAGGCGGTGTGGAGATCGTCATCGGCATTGCCCAGGCACAGGTGCAGCGGGCTGTCGGGGCGCCTGTCTTGCGGCCACTGGGTAAATTTGAGGAAGTTGAACACATAGGCCACTTTGAGTCTCTCCAGGGTCAGCGGCTTGTCGGCCAGGGCGGGAAGGCAGCACAACAGCAGCGCCAGCCAACCCTGCCTGACGAGCAGGGCGCGGCAGCGGGTCAGCCAGGAGGGCCGAGGCCAAACGAGGCGAAGTGCTGGAGACAATGTAATGCCCGCGATAAGAAAACATCCTCTTGTTGCACTCTACCCGTAAGACAGGGGCCGTGCTGCTGCCATGGTAACAGAGCGCGAGCCAGGTCAAACTCGTCCGCCCTGGTCAGGCCTGGAACCTCAATGCGGATCACAGCCTGAGTGGTTACTCATGCCCAAAGCCTCCGAGGCTGGTTACTGTTGGCTATCAATAAAGACAGGGATTGTCGACGGGATTGGGTGGGTATGGATGTAGCACGCTGTGGGGCCCTGCTGACCGGGCTGCTGTTGATGGGAGCGGTTCAGGCGCAGGAGCAGGAGGACGCCCTGCTGGATCTCAGCCTGGAGCAGCTGATGCAGATCCAGCTGGACGGCTCCGCCACCCTGACCCCGACGGCCCTGCGGCAGATGCCGGCGTCCATCACCAGCATCGACCGGCAGATGATCGCCCAGTCCGGCGCCCGCAGCCTGTTCGATCTGCTGGAGATCTATGTCCCCAGCTTCCACTACCTGCCTCACCACTGGGAAGCCTCCCACATGGGCATGCGGGGCATCATTGGCGATAGAGACGACAAGTACCTGCTGGTGCTCAACGGCCGGGTGCTCAACGAGAAGACCCACTATGGCGCCCTCGCCGAGCGGGATCTGCCCCTGCTGGGGGACATCCGCAAGATAGACGTGGTGCGTGGGCCGGGCTCGGTGATCTACGGTCCGGGTGCCGTCTCCATGGTGATCAACATCCAGACCGACAGCTTTGCCCAGCATGCCCCGGATGGGGTCAGCCTCAAGTGGGGGGTAGGGGATGACTTCACCGCCCTGGAGTGGCGGCAGACGGTGCCGTTCGACGGCGCCGATCACGGCCTCTGGTTGTATGGCGGCATCAGCGACTACCGGGGGGCCGGCAATGGCAGCGCCCCTCTGGTGTATGGCCTGAGCGACAGCACCGTCTGGGGCGACGAGGTCACCGGCGGCGAGGCGGTACCCTTCTCGGTGCCGGGCAACCATGCCAGCTTCCACAACCGGCCCAAGGTGAAGCTGCACGCCCACTATCAGAGGCAGGATTTCAACGCCTGGTTGCGTTTTTCCCAGGGCGGTGAGCAGCTCACCTGGGAGCACAAGGTGGTCTACAGCGCCCCCAACGGCTACGGTACCGAGGGCACACCGGAGTCGGCCTATGGCACCCAGGGGGTGGGGTATCGTCAGCTGGCGCTGGATATGAGCCAGCTCTATGTGCTGAGCGATCGCCTCTGGCTGGAGCTCAAGGGCGGCTACGACACCACCGTCTATAGCCGGGAGCTGTGGAACAGCTTCTGGGACGGCAACAGCCCGGAGAACCACAGGGAGGAGGAGTACCTGCTGCGGGGCACCCTCAACTGGAACCACAGCCCCCGCCACGCCAGCGCCCTGGGCAGCGAGTTTATCTATTCCCGCTGGGGCCTGTCTGGCTGGAGCTTCGATGAGGCCTATTCGTCCGCCCTGGGGGAGATGGATCCCTGGGCCACCTATGCCATCGGCCTGTTTGGCGAACATCAGTGGCAGCTGCAGCCCTGGCTCACCCAGTTTGTCGGCCTGCGGGCGGACAAGGATCGCTACACCGGCTGGATGTGGTCACCCCGCCTGGCCTGGGTGGCGGCCCTGTCGGAGCGGGATACCTTGAAGGCCATCCTGAGCCGCTCATTGCGCAAGAACAACGCCGAAGAGCTGCGGGCTCAATACCTGGCCGGCGATGATCCCCAGTCCGAGCGGCTGGACAGCGCCGAGCTGATCTACAGCCGGGATCTGGGGCTGCATGCCAACCTGACCCTCACCGGCTTCTACAGTAAGGCCGAGCTGCTGGGCTTTAACTTCACCACCCTGCACACCCAGCCGGTGGGGGATCTCAAGTACGGCGGCGCCGAGCTGGAGCTGGGCTATCGCTTCGAGGGGCTGAGCCTGGGTTTCTCCCATGGCTGGAGCAAGCTGGACGACTTCGATCTGGCGCCGGGCGGCTCCACCCGCATCACGGCGTCCCACATCGGCTATGGCAACGATCTGAACAACTGGAGCAATCACATCACCAAGCTGTACGGCGCCTGGCAGTGGGATCCCGCCTGGCAGCTCACCGGCAACCTGCGGGTCTTCTGGCACTATGACGGCGCCGAGGATCAGATCCAGAGCACCAATGACGCCCGGGAGAATAATCCCAACTCCTCCGCCACCAACCTGACGGATCCCGGCAACTTCGACTCCGTCGGTCGGGCCATGTTCCTGGATCTGGGGCTGCACTACGACACCCAGGGCTACGGCAAGGTGAGCCTCAACGGCTACAACCTGCTGGGCCTCATCGACAAGCGTTACAACAAGCGCCTCTATCTGCTGAATGTGGGCAACTACCGCGCCGATGCGGTGGCCGCCGCCCTCACCTACCAGTATCAGTTCTGAGTCACGGCGGGGCCGTCTGGCCCCGCCAAACCCGCCCGGCTCAGGCGTCCGTCGCCTGGCGGGGCGTGCCTTTTCCCCACAGTCCCAGCAGGCGCAGCCGCAGATCGTCGATGAAGACGAACACCACGGGCACCACCAGCAGGCTCAGAAAGGTGGAGGTGATGAGACCGCCGATGATGACGATGGCCATGGGGGCGCGAAAGCTGGGATCCGTGCCCAGGCCCAGGGCGATGGGCAACATGCCGGCCCCCATGGCCACCGTGGTCATGATGATGGGGCGCGCCCGCTTGCTGCAGGCATCCAGCAGGGCGGCCAACCGATCCAGCCCCCGCTGCTGGCGCGCCACTATGGCGTATTCCACCAGCAAGATGGCGTTCTTGGTGGCCACCCCCATCAGCATGATGAGGCCGATCATCGCCGGCATCGACAGGGCGGTATGGGTGAGGAACAAGGCCAGTATGGCGCCGGGAACCGACAGGATCAGGGCCGCCAGTATGGTCACCGGCTGCACGAAATCCTTGAACAGCAGCACCAGCACAACATAGATGCAGAGGATGCCGGTGGACATGGCCAGGCTGAAGCCCTCGAACAGCTCGGCCATGGCCTCGGCGTCCCCCAGCGCTGCCTGGTGGATGCCGGCCGGCAGCTGCTGCAGGCTGGGCAGGGCGCTGACCGCCGCCTCCATCTCCCCCAGGGCAATGCCATTGAGCTCGGCATCCAGGGTGATGTTGCGGGAGCGATCGAAGCGGTCGATCTGCGCCGGCCCGCTCTCCAGGCGGATGTCGGCTATATTGGCCAGCATCACAGGACCGTGGCTGCCAGGTACCAGCATGCGCGCGAAGCGGCTGAGTTCCTCGCGGCTGGCATCCTTGAACTTCACCAGCACCGGCACCTGACGCTGGGCCAGATTCAGCTTGGGAATGTTCTGGTCGTAGTCGCCCATGGTGGCGATGCGCAGGGTATCGGCGATGGCCTCGGCGGTGACCCCCAGATCGGCGGCGCGGGCAAAGTCCGGGCGGATCACCAGCTCGGGGCGCACCAGGCTGGCGCTGGAGGTGATGTTGCCAACCCCGGGAATGGCGCGCATCTCCCGTTCCACCTGCTGGGCGAAGCGGGCCAGGGTTTCCCCCTCGTCCCCGGAGAGCACCAGCTGGTATTTCTCGCCGGAGCCGCCGAGGCCCACCTTGACCCGCACCCCGGGCACCTGACTCATGCGTTCACGCAGATCCCGCTCTATGGCCTGCTTGCTCAGGCCGGCACGCTCCTCCCGCGGGGTGAGGTTCAGGGTCAGGGTCGCCTCGCGCACCTCGCTGCTGCCTCCGCCGGCAAAGGGATCACTGCCGGAGGCGCCCCCGCCTATGGTGGTGTAGATAGTCCGTACATGGGGATTGCCGGCGGCCAGCTGCTCGGCCAGCTGCACGCTGTGGCGTGTTTGCGCCAATGTGCTGCCCGGTGGCAGGGTCAGCTGGATCTGGGTTTGCGAGAGATCATCCGGCGGGATGAAGCCGGTGGGCAGCCGGGGCGCCAGACCGAACAGCACGCCGCCGAAAAACAGCGTCGTGAGGGCGGCGGTGCGCCCCTTGTGGTGCAGGCACCAGTGGGCCAGCGCCATGTAGTGCCGGTGCCAGCGGGGCTCCGCTTCCATCGTGGCCTGGGGCTTGAGCAGGTAGGCGGCCATCATGGGGGTCAGCAGGCGCGCCACCACCAGGGAGAAGAACACCGAGATGGCGGCGGTCCAGCCGAACTCGACGAAGAACTTGCCGACGATGCCGGTCATGAAGGCGGTGGGCAGGAAGACGGCGATCAGGGTGAAGGTGGTGGCGATCACCGCCAGGCCTATCTCGTCGGCGGCCTCCATCGCCGCCTGGTAGGGCCGCTTGCCCATCCGCAGGTGACGCATGATGTTCTCGATTTCGACGATGGCATCGTCCACCAGTATGCCCACCACCAGGGACAGGGAGAGCAGGGTGACGGCATTGATGCTGAACCCCAGCAGGTGAATGACACCGAAGGTCGGGATGATGGACAGCGGCAGGGCGGCGGCGGACACCAGGGTGGCGCGCCAGTCCCGCAGGAACAGCCAGACCACCAGGATGGCCAGCAGGGCACCTTCATACAGCAGTTGCATCGAGCTGTCGTAGTTCTCCACCACAGGGGTGACGAAGTTGAAGGCCTCGTCGATGCGGATGTCCGGGTGCTGCTGCCGCACCTCATCCAGCGCCTGGCGCACCGCGTGCATTATGTTCACCTCGCTGCCGCCCTTGCTGCGCACTATCTCCACCGCCACCACCGGCTTGCCGTCCAGCAGGGCCAGGGAGCGGGGCTCGGCGATGGTGTCGCGCACCGAGGCGATGCGATCCAGGCGAATGGCGCGGCCATCGGCCAGCGGTAGCTCCAGCCTCGCCAGCTGCTCGGCGGTCTGCACCGTCGCTATGGTGCGAACCGACTGTTCGGCGCCCCCCACATCGGCTCGGCCACCGGAGGCCTCCTGCTGGATCTGGCGCACCCGGCGCGACAGGTCGGCGGCGGTGACCCCCAGGGCCTGCATGCGATCCGGATCCAGCTCGACCCGGATCTGCCGGGACACACCGCCGACCCGGTTCACGGCGCCGACCCCCGGCAGGCTCAGCAGGGCGCGGGTCAGCTGGTTGTCCACAAACCAGGAGAGGGCCTCGTCATCCATGCGGCTGGAGGCCACCGTGTAGGTGAGGATGGGGGTGCCGGCCAGATCGGACTTGCTGATCACCGGATCCCGCATGTCTCCCGGCAGATCCGAGCGGATGCGGCTGACGGCATCCCGCACATCGTCCAGGGCCTCCTGGGTCGGTTTCTCCAGCCGGAACTCTATGGTGATGGTGGCCGAGCCATCGGTGGTCTGGGTGTAGATGTGTTTGACCCCCTGCACCGAGGCCACCGAGTTCTCGATCTTGCGGGCGATCTCCGTCTCCATCTGGGACGGCGCGGCGCCGGGCAGGGCGACGCTGACCACCACCATGGGCAGATCGATGTCCGGCATGTTCTGGATGCCCATCCGATGAAAACCCAGCAGGCCGATCAGGGTCAGCAGCAGGAAGCCCAGCACGCTGGGGATGGGATTGCGGATGGACCAGGCCGATACGTTAAGGTGTGCCATGACTAAGCCCCCGTGCCGACGGCGGCGGAGGTGCCCAGGGTACTGACCCGTACCCGATCCCCGTCGTTGAGGAAGCCCACGCCGCTGTCCACCACCCGGGCATCGCTGGGCAGCGGGCTCAGGATGGCGATCTCGTCACCGCGCCGCGCCCCCGTGGTCACCTTGAGCTGGGTCAGGCTCTGGTCGTCCGCCAGCAGAAACAGATAGTGGAAGCCGTCCCGCAGCAGCAGGGCGCGCTGGGGCACAGTCACCACCGCCGCCTGGCCCAGCGCTATGTCACCATGGGCGAACATGCCGGCGCGGATATCCGGGTGGGCCGCCAGATCCACATAGACCAGGCCGGTGCGGCTGGCCGCATCCAGCGTCGGGGCGATGCGGCGCACCGTGCCGTCGAGGATCTGCTCGGCGTTGGTGGTGAGGCGGACCGGCATGCCGGGGCGGATCTGCGCCAGCTCGGCGGCGGGCAGCTCGGCGCGCCATTCCAGGCGATCGCCGCGATTGAGGCGAAACAGTTCGTCACCGGTCTGCACCACGGCGCCCAGGGTGGCCAGCCGGTGGGTGATGGTGCCGTCATCCGGGGCCGCGATGCGGGTCTGTGCCGGGCGCAACCGGGCGTTTTGTACCGCCGCCTGCAGGCCGGCCACCCGGGCCTTGGCGGCCTTCTCCGCCACCAGGTAGGCGGTGGCCTGCTGCTCGCTCAGGGTGCCTTTGCCCTGTACCCGGCGTGCCCGGTCGGCATTGGCGGTGGCTTCCTGCAAGGCGGCTTGTGCCTCCTCCAGGCTGGCGGCCGTCTGGGCCAGTTCGGCACGCACCGTATCATCCTGCAGGCGAGCCAGGATCTCGCCCTTGCTGACCCGATCGCCGATCTCCACCCGCAGCTCGGTCAGCCGCAGGCCACCGATCTCGGCGCCCACCACCGCCTCCTGCCAGGCGGTGATGCTGCCGTTGGCACTGATGGTCATGGGCCAGTGCTGAGTACGCGGTCTGGTCACGCTGACGGTCAGGGCGGCGGCCGGTGGCGTGGCGGCAGGGGCGGGGGCGGGAGTCGGGCTCCGGGTCAGGGCGGCGCCCGTGGCGGCCAGCCCCAACAGCAGGGCGGCCGCCAGCGCCAGGCGCGGGTGGCGGCGCAACACAACAGCAAGCTTCATCATCTTCTCTCGTTATTGTCGGTGGTTGGCGGTTCGTGCATGGCGAGGTGCTGGCGTCCGACGTCTCGGTGGGCGAGGGCCCCGGCCAGCAGACCATGATGACACCGTCGCGTGGTGGTTTGATTAACACGGATACCGCTTCAGGAGGAGCCCTTTTTGTTGTCATTCCCGGATGTTGGGCGCTGGGCCATGGTTCCTCGCGGCACTGCCTAACCTGTGGACTTTTTGCACCTTTTATCTGGGCAGGCGAGCCATCGTCAGCGGCGCAGCGCGCCGGTTGAGCCATACTTGCCCCAGAATCATGGCCAGGAGAGCAAGGTGCGCAAGGTATGGTGGATGGGGCTGTGGTGGAGTGGTTGCCTGGCGGGCGCCACCCTGCAGCTGGACTCACATCCGGCGCCACCCTACCAGGTGGTGGTGGACGGTCGGCTCAGCGGCGAGGCGGTGCAGGTGCTCGATTGCGCCCTGTCCCGGCTGCAGCTGGCCTATCAGGTGGATCTGGTGCCCTGGAAGCGGGCCCAGGTCAATGTCCAGCAGCAGCGATCCGACGGCTATTTCAGCGTGATGGCCGATCCGGCCCAAAGCGCCTTCGCCACCCTGTCTGCCCCCCTGGTGCTGGAGAAGTGGTACTGGTATGCCCTGACCCCCGCCGTGTTGCAGACGGCGGACTTTCCGGTGGGGCTGCGCATCGGCGCCCTGCGGGGCAGCAACCAGGCCAACTGGTTGCAGGAGCAGGGCTGGCCCCCCTTCGTACTGGTCAACCAGCAGGAGAGCCTGTTGCGGCTGTTGCAGATTGGCCGCATCGATCTGGTGTTGGCGGATGAGCGCACCCTGGCCGCTGCGACGGCACCCGTCCGTCGCCAACTGGCCCGCCGCTTCGAGCGCTACACCGCCCTCGGCGTCAACTGGGCGCACCACTTCCTCGATCAGCATCCCGGTTTCCTGTCCCGCTTCAACGCCCAGCTGCCCGATTGCAGCGTGCCCGGTGGCCAGCTCAATGACGCGGAGCAGCAGATACTCCGCCAGCAGACGGCCCGGGATCGGGACCATTGGCTGGCGCAACTCGCGCTGTGGCAGGCTCTGGCCAAGGTGACGCCCTGGGATGCCCTGGCGACCAGCCGCCTGGATGACCAGTGGCTGGCCTGGCAGCGGGACGGTGGGTCCCCGCCGGACTGGGTTACCCGCCTGTTGGCTTCACCGCTCTCTCGTCAGCTGGCCGATTGGCAGCAGGCGCAACAGGGGCGGTTGGCAGAGCTGTTTGTCACGGACGTGCGCGGTCGGCTGATTGCCAGTGCCCTGCCCACATCGGACTACTGGCAGGGAGATGAGGAGAAGGTGTCCGCCCTGGTGAGTCAGGCACGGGCGCAGGGGCCGGGGGGCGAGCCCTGGCTGGAGCGGGGGCAGCAGGCGGCTCCGGTGATCCTGTATGACGACTCCAGCCACCAGTTTATCAGCCACATCAGTTATCCCCTCTGGCAGGCCGGGCGGTTGCGCGGCGTGCTGGTGCTGGGGGTGAATGTAGAGGTGGCGCTACAGCAGGGCCGTTGAGGGCACAAAAAAACCGGCCATTGGCCGGTTTTTTCTTGGTTGAGCCAGGGCTCAGGCGAACTGGGCCAGCACCTGGTCGATGATGGCCAGACCGGCCTTGGCTTCGTCGACGGTGACGGTGCAGGGCGGCACCACGTGGATGCGGTTGTCCACCACGAAGGGCAGCAGACCGGCGGCGATCAGCGCCGTCTTGATCTTGCCCATCACCTCGGCGGCCAGGGGGGTGCGCTTGGCGGCATCGCTCACCAGCTCCACCGCCCAGAAGACCCCCAGACCGCGCACCTCGCCGATCAACGGGTACTTGGCGGCCAGGGCGGCCAGGCCCGGGCCCAGCACCTCGTTGCCTATCATTTCGGCGTTCTCCACCACCTGCTCCTCGGCCATGGCATCCAGGGTCGCAACGATGGCCGCCATGGCCAGGGGGTGACCCGAGTAGGTCAGGCCGCCCGGAAAGTAACGATCCTGGAAGAAGTCGGCCACCTGGTCGGACAGGATGACGCCACCGGCGGGCACATAGCCGGAGTTGACCCCCTTGGCGAAGGTGATGAGATCCGGCTGGATGCCGAAGTGTTCGAAGGCGAACCAGCGACCGGTGCGGCCAAAGCCCGCCATCACCTCATCCAGGATCAGCAGTATGCCGAACTCGTCGCACAGGGCGCGCACCCCCTGCATGTAGCCGGCGGGTTGCACCAGCACACCGGCGGTGCCGGGGATGCTCTCCATCAGGATGGCGGCGATGGAGGTGGGGCCTTCGCATTCGATGATGCGGCGCAGGTGGGTCAGGGCGCGTTCGCTCTCTTCGGCCTCCGTGGTGGCCGCGAACTCGCTGCGGTACAGATAGGGGTTGAAGAAGTGCACATGACCACGGGCATATTCGTTCGGCACGCGACGGGCATCGCCGGTGGCGACGATGGCGGCGCCCGTGTTGCCGTGATAGGAGCGGTAGCCGGAGAGGATCTTGTCACGGCCGGTCACCAGGCGGGCCATGCGGATGGCGTTCTCGTTGGCATCGGCGCCGGCATTGGTGAAGAACACCTTGTTGAAGCCTTCCGGTGCCAGGTTGACGATGCGCTTGGCCGCCTCGCCACGGGCCAGGTTGGCGGTGGCGGGGGCGATTGTGGCCAGCTGATTGGCCTGCTCGACGATGGCGGCAATCACCTTGGGATGCTGGTGGCCGATGTTGGTGTTTACCAGCTGGCTGCTGAAGTCCAGGTACTCCTTGCCATCGTAATCCCACAGGCGGCAGCCTTCGCCGCCGGCGATCACCAATGGCTTGAGGGCGGATTGCACCGACCAGGAGTGAAACACATAGGCCCGGTCCAGATCGTAGACATCGCCGTTGGTGACGGCCAGTTCGCAACTCAGTACCTGATTCATGCTGTACCTCTCGTATTCTTCACTGAAAATGGGGCGGCCCCCTGGCCGACGTCCTTGCAGCCAGACTATGAAGCTGCTGGCCCGGGGGGTAGAGCCAGTTTCCGGCGATGCTTGAGTCAGTTGGGCCAGCGGCGGGCGGGTGTCCCGGCCGCCGGCGGCATCTGGCCCTATTGGCCGGCGCGCTTTGTTCGTATTGTGAGGCCAGGATAACAAGCGGCCGGGAGGCGTCATGGTGACGGCATTGTGTATCGCCGGCCTGGCCGGCCTGGTGCGGGGGTTTGCCGGTTTCGGCTATGCGGTCATGGTGGTGCTGGGGCTCAACCTGTTGCTGCCGGCCCAGCAGGCGCTGGCCACCGCCATACTGCTGGATCTGGCCTGCTGCGTCGGCCTGCTGCCTCAGGCGCTGGTGCACTGTCACCGGCCCCTGCTGGGGCGCCTGCTGCTGGGCATGTTGTTGGCCCTGCCCCTGGGGATCTGGGCGGTGAACTGGTTGCCGGCCGGTAGCATGAGCCTGCTGGTGGGGGGCCTCTCCTTGGCGGGTGGCCTGCTGCTGCTGTTTCAGGTGCCCCTGCGTCCCCTGGCCCAGCGCTTCGCGGTGGGCGCCGGGATCGCCTCCGGGCTGGCCATGACCACGGCCTCCGCCGGCGGGCCGCCCCTGATGGTCTACCTGCTCAATCAGCCCATCGAGGCCAGCGCCCAGCGGGCCACCGCCATCCTGTTCTTCGCCCTGTGCAGTGCCGCCACCCTGGTGGGGCTGGCCCTCTCCGGGCTGCTGGATCGCCAGGTGCTGACCCTGGGTGCCTGGATGCTGATCCCCTCGTTGCTGGGGAATCAGCTGGGCCAGAGCCTGTTTCGGCGCTACCCTGGGCTGGACTATCGCCGCGGGGTCGCCCCGCTACTGATCTTGATGTCGCTGTGGGTGATACTCAAATAAGCCCCGCAGCACCCTTTTTGCGTGACAAGGATAAGGAGTCGAACAATGGCAGATGTTGTTTTCATTACCGGGGCTACCTCCGGCTTTGGCCGGGCCGCCGCCCGCCGTTTTGCTGACGCCGGCTGGAGCCTGGTGATCACCGGTCGCCGGGCCGATCGCCTCAAGGCGCTGGCCGACGAGCTCTCCGCCAAGGTGCCGGTGCACTACGCCACCCTGGACGTGCGCAATGCCGATGAGGTGAAGGCGGTGGTGGCCGCCCTGCCGGAAGGCTTCAAGCAGGTCAAATGCCTGCTGAACAACGCCGGTCTGGCCCTGTCGCCCAACCCCGCCCAGAGCGTGGAGCTGGAAGACTGGCACACCATGATCGACACCAACGTCAAGGGGCTGGTGAACGTCACCCACGCCCTGCTGCACACCCTGATTGAGGTGGGCGCCGGTGCCAGCATCATCAACGTCGGCTCCATCGCCGGCCAGTGGCCCTACCCGGGCAGCCACGTCTACGGCGGCACCAAGGCCTTCGTCAAACAGTTCAGCTACAACCTGCGCTGTGACCTGCTGGGCACAGGTGTGCGGGTGACCGACCTGGCCCCCGGCATCGCCGAGACCGAGTTCACCCTGGTGCGCACCAAGGGCGATCAGGCCGCCTCCGACCGCCTCTATCGCGGCACCACGGCGCTCTCCGCCGAAGACATCGCCGAGCAGATGTTCTACATCGCCACCCTGCCGGATCATATCTGCATCAACCGGGTGGAAGTCATGCCCACCCGTCAGGCCTGGTCGGCCTTCGCCATCGATCGCGACTAAGTCTGGCCTCACGGCTCGCCCTGGTGACGAGTACCAAGCACAACGCCCTGCATGGCAGGGCGTTGTTGTTTCTGTCTGTCCTGGGCTTACCGTCTCACGGCCGGTATTCGTAGAGCTGGTTCTGCTGGCCGTACAGCGGCTGGGTGCCGATGAGGGCAAAGCCCAGCCGTTGCAGCAGCTTCTGGGAGGCCGCATTGTCCGGCAGGGTCACGCCCAGCACCCGGGTCAACCCCAGCTCCGCCACGCCCTGGGCCAGCACGGCGCCTGCCGCCTCGGCGGCGTAACCGGCCTGCCAGTAGGCGGGCAGGAAGGCATAGCCCAGATCCGGCGCGTCCAGCTCGACCCGGCGGATGAGACCGCACATGCCGATGGGCGTCAGGCCCGCCCGCAGGCTCACCAGGCACAGGCCCAAGCCGTGGCGTTGATAGCTGGTCAGCGGCCCCTGCGCCAGATAGTCCCGCGCCTGGGCCAGGTTGCGCACCTGCTTGTCACCTATGTAGCGCAGAAACGACGGCTCGTTCAGCAGGGTCAGGATAAAGTCGGCATCCGTCAGGGTGAAGGGCCGGATCTGCAGGCGGGGGGTTTCCAGGCTGGGCAGCATAGGGTTATCTCTGAGGGCGGGGCAGGTGAGCCTGAATGAAGGCCCGCACGGCCTCCGGCTCCTGATAGGCCCAGGGGGCCAGGGTGAGCTTGTGTCGGCCATCGGTCAGCTGGATGCCGGCACCGATCAGCGCCACGCCTGTGATGGCGTCCCAGCGCAGTGTGCGGTTACCGCGGCTTACCCCCTCGGCCGTGAGGCGCAGGCGGGCCGCCGAACGCACCAGCAGACAGGCACCCAGCAATATCAGCCCCGCCATCCCGCCGACCAGCCAGGCGGTCTGCTCATCTTCGGCATTGAACAGGGCGCTGTAACCCGCCACGGCCGCGGCCGTCAGCCCGGCACCTAAGATAAAGCCGGCATAGATCTTATTGAGCCTGGGGTAGGGGGGCATGGGGCGTCCTCGGGGTGTATGGCGACGGGCTGCGGCCTGATGGCGCGCGTCTATGGTATCTGCTGGGGGGTTGGCCATATCACAGAATCGAAAAGTCCACCTCGGGTAAGGATTCAAACCCCGGCTTGGCGAAGAGATAGCCCTGCACTAGATCTATCCCCACCGCGCGTAAAAAACCCAGCTCAGCGGTTGTCTCTATGCCCTCCGCCAGCGGGGTGATTTGCAGCTCCTGGAACATGGCGACCAGGTTTCTGACAATGATCTGCCGGACGGGATCCTGATCTATGTTGCGGATCAGTTCCATATCCAGTTTGGCGATGTCGGTCTGAAAATCGGCCAGCAGGTTGAGGCCGGAATAGCCTGAGCCAAAATCATCAATCGCCGTCTTGAATCCAAGGCGCCTGTAGTAGTCGACTATGCCTTTGATGTGTTGATGATCTTTGACCTGCTCGACTTCCGTAAATTCGAACATGATCTGCTCGATGGGGAAGTCATATTCTTTGGCGGCCTCTAATGTGGTGCGGATGCAGCGTTCTGGTCGATAGACGGCATTGGGCAGAAAATTAATGCTGACCATGGTCTTGATGTTCAATTTTGCCGCCAAGGCAATGGCCTTGATTCGGCACAACTGATCGAATCTGTAGCGATTGTCCTCGTTAACCCGAGAGATGATGGAATGGGCCGATTCGTTGTGCAGGCCGCGCACCAGGGCTTCATAGCCAAAAATGGTTCTAGACGAGCATTGAATGATTGGCTGAAATGCCATGGTGAAATCAAAGCCAAGATCCACCGATTCGAGGCATTGCCGACATGATGTGCCTGATTTATCCAATCTTTCATCCTCAGCGATAAGGTGATGCCCCAGAGCCGCAGGAGCGATGAGCCATGCTTAATCATACTCTAAGCGGCACGACCCAGCCGTCGGCAAGGTGGTGATGAGCGCTGGCCAGCATTTATCCAGCGAGTCGCTCGCCTCGCCAGCCGGCAGGCGCTCAGAGCAGCGCGGTCGCCTGACAAATAAGGGTCGAATGGCGCCGATCTTGGCGCTGCGGCCGGAATATTTGTCCGTCCTTTTCCGGTTTGGCCCCAGTGTGACTATAACTGGCTCGGCATCCTGCCTCGCCTATTTGGTCAAACAGGGGGACGGTGGATCCCGTTAACTGCTCTACGGGCTTTGGGATGGGGAGTCATTTTTTATGCCTGATGCATTTATGCCTCGGAGTTCTAGTTCTTTCTTTATGCGCTTAGCTGCATTAAAACCCCAGTTATTGGCGAGGTAACTCAGGCCAGATAGAAATGCCAGTAGCATCTGGGCAGCAAGTTGCAATAGTTCGCCATAGTCGCGATACCCTGTGGCGAATAGTATCGCGATAAATATCATTATGAAGAATGAGAAGCCTATTGAAACGAAGGCCATAGAGTAATGAAAGACGTATCCAGCCCAGTTAACCTTGGTGAAGGGTTTGTAAATGTATTCATTTCTCTCAAACTCGGCATAATAAAGTGAACGACGAATATGTTCCCATGCGATACAACCACCCAAGTTTTGAAAAAGCCGCAATAGCGCGGCTCGACGCTCACCCTCAGCATAGATTTCGGTGGCCGTCTTAAAATAGATGGCATCGCGAACATCTGAAAGGGTGGCGTGTAACGTCTTATCGCTTGATGGATTAGCAAGATATGATTCGATCTGTTGTAGCCGCCAGCGCTTTACTCGCTCATAGAGGCTGAGCATCTCGCCAATTTTAAGCCAGCTGAACGCTTGTATCATCAACCAGATTATTACTATGGCAGGTAATACGAGTTGGATGATTACATTGTCTTTATCAAGCAGGCTTAACAATTCAATTGGCGTCACGATGCATCCTTAATCTAAGTGCAAGACTGAATTTAGCTGTTTTTGCATACGTACCGTCGGGCTTTTGTTGTCCATTTGGTTATCTCTTTCCCATTCGAATCCGGTTCTTTATGTCGAGTGACAAACATTAGTCCGCAAGGTAGCGATAGCGGGATAAATTTAAAGTCATTATCTGAGCCGTCTTTCTTCATCCAGGCCGACCAAGTCTGCATTTCTAGTTTTTGGGGTTTGCTTGGTGAGAGAAAAACCAAGTGTGGTTTGACGTTGTGGCAGTGGTTATCTTCAAATATTAGCTTTAGGCGGCTGACTTTTGAGTTCATCTGTTTATTTCCCCAACTTGTAACTCCTTTCGCCTCTATAAGAACAATATGTGTCACACCGTCCTTTTCAAAGGCGATAATGAAGTCCATATCTTCTTGGTGACCCTTGATAATATCATTATTATTCAAATGAACAGTGCTGACATCTTCTTCTTGAGCTAGAATCAAGCTCGCATACAACCAGTCCAGATGGTAATCAAGCGCGGCAAATGAATTTTGTGGAACAGTTACCCCTATTTGTTATGATAACTTATTGCAAAAAGTGGCAGACAATTTGAACGAGGGGTTTCCTAATATTTCGCCAATCAGATAAAACCGCTCTTTTGAGTTAAATGATCTTAAATGGTTGATTAACTTATTGTCCATGATTCTCAGGTGCTTGGTTTGTTTTCTATGTGGGCGATTACGCTGCGCTAATCGCCCCTACGGTCCTTTATCAGTCCCACCACAATGCGCTTGTTTGGCGATCAATTGCAGATTGCTGTTGCTTCTTTTCGATAGTAAAGAATTTTTTCACACTCAAAGCTAGTGCAGCTCAAAACCCGTCCAAGCTCATCCTCAGAATATTTTTTGGTAAGATGATCGATCATTCTAAGCGCAGAGTCGTAATACCTGCATTTTGTATTTTCTCTTTCAAGGTAACTGTTGAGCTCTGTCTTTGCTTTATCAAGTTCAGAAAGTGCAATGTCTCTTTCTTGTAACGCTTTAACAACCTCACTTTCAGAGCGCTTCTCTGCCCTTTCCAAACGGTCATTAATATCATCAATTAGTTTGTTGTTCCTGGAAATCCTGGAAACCTTCAACTGTTCTTCACTATATTTAGAAGGAAAAAAGCCTTTCTGAGTTTCGTTCAGAAATTTTATATCTGTTTGCCAGAATCCATCCCAATTCCATAACAAGGTTGAGCCAATTACAAGCCATATTGAAAATGTCATAAAAGAGGAGAAGAAACCACCCCTTTTATTTGTTTTCACGGAATCTTTCTCTTCGTTTGTTTTGTCATTTGATGATTGATTTTCGTCTACCACAAAGTGCTCCTTTAGATGTGGTTTGGGTGTTGGTTGATGAATTGTTCCTAACGAGTGCGTAGGTTGGGCTGAGCCTGCGAAGCCCAACGTTTACCGCAGGCCTGCCCCATATTTAATAATGTGCAAAGCAATCATTAAGTCGGCGATGGCAATAAGCCCAGCAGATTGACATCTCAGTGGGTGAGCTTTGGGTTTTATTTTATCCGGTTTGGCCTGGGATCTTATTGGTTTGGGCGATTACGCTGCGCTAATCGCCCCTACGGCCCTCGAATTCCCCAGCGTAAACATTTGCCTTTCCACCGGAGAGAATAACTGCAAGGGTTAAAGCTACGAGACAGCCACCTGCTGTTTTCGCTACAAATTTTAAAGGACTGTTTTTAGATATTTCAATGAACTCTAAATCCAACTCTTGCTCTAAATCTACCATCCATAAATTTGATGCTTTATCGTCCAATATTACTTTTAATTCTTCCTTGGTGATATTACCTAACTCGTTTAGGTCAATCTCTTTATCTCGTGTGGCGTTTACGCATGCAACATATGCAGACCTAAAAAAATACAGGAAATAACCCAATTCAAAAGCGTTAACAGTTTCGCCTTCGACATATTCAAGAACTTTAATTTCCGCTTGCTCATACGTAGTTTGCATTAATTCTTCCTATTTTCCAGATTGCTGGCTAACGCCTAAATCAGGTGCGCCGCAGGCATCACCTGGATTTACTTGTTATAAGCGCACCTGAGACAAACATCTTTTCTATTTTACCCAGAGATTTATGTTTGTTATTAAGCTTTACGCGAATATCATCCCAATCAAGTAATATGCTGAATTTATCAACAATCTTATCGATTGGCTCACCTTCTTCTTTTGATAGGGCATACAAGCCAATAACTTGCCCATTATTAATATGCTCATACTCGCTTATATATTTCTCAAACAGCTCTCGGGCTTGAGTTGTCTGATTACCTATGAGGTCTTGTAGTTTTAAATGAATGCGCTTTAAACACCCTACATATTCTCTTGCAGAGACATTAATATCTACTTTTTCATCCATTTCAGAAAGAACTGCTCGTTTGAAATCCTTATCTTCCTCAAGGAGATCTTTTCTGGAGAATATTTCAGTTCTGCACTCCATTAGTTTGTTTGGTTCTTCACCTATCCATCTATATGGATAAGATAAATTATGGACGGCTAAACCATCATGCTGAACATGGTTGCGTAGAGCTTCCATAAAACGGTAATGTTCGGAATTATCGTGTTCTTCACAGAAATATGACTTTACTTCTTTTTTTACTTCACCTTTGTCTTCAAAGAAAGGTCGAATGTGCTTAGTTGCTTGATCGACGTAAATCTTTGTTGACGTTAATAGGTTTACGATCCGTCTATTTAGAGTAAGCTTTGAATCAAAGGCTTGTGAATAATGACTAAATGGAGACACAATTAAATCGGCTGAGTTAATAAGTAATTCTTTTTCTAGTTCGATAAAATTCTGCAGCATTAGCTCAAATTTCTCAGTGATCCCTAAGCTCGCAGATAGCTTTTCTCTTGCGCTCTTTAATTCTTGAAAATCATTCTCTGATAGTTCTATCTCAGGATGCTTTCCCAGAGCAAGTATTTGAATGCAATATTTCATTTTTTACTCGTGGCTTGTAACGTCTGAATTCACCGGCCTGCGCGGCTTTTCGCGCAGGTCCGGTGGAATGATGGATTCGGCCTATTTGACATTGAACTCTTTCTCTAGCTCGGAGAAGTTATATATCTCTACTCGAGTGTTGAATGGGTAATCGGCTGCAACTCGCGTGATGCGCGACTTGAGCATGTCTAGGCGTTCAGGAACCTCCGTATCGGCAGCAACTGCGAATACAAACTGAAAGTTGCGACGAAGCTCCTCCGGGAGTGTTGCGATGAAAGACTGCACACGATCAAAAGTCCGGGCCAGAAACTCGCGTGGGTACATGCCTTGACGAGTGAATTTGACTTCAATTGCCAAGGTTCTACCGGGAGCTATTGCGACAGCATCGAACATGATATTGGGCTGACCACGAGGCGTTACGTTTCGATCAAACTGCACACCAAGATCTTTGCTCAATTTTGCCAATACCAATTCTTCGGCTAGCAGAGCTGTAGCACGGACATCACGTTTAAGGACATCCTTGGCCAAGATAGTTTCGGGTGTGTCTTGCTGAGGTGATGCTTCGGATACGGCTTCGGCCGCAATTTCCTCTTCCAGTTTTTGGACACGGACAGCGCCAGAACCTCGAACGAATAGATCAGCAAAGAGCTTGTCGTCTCTGAAGTCAGACGGCGCATAGAGCACGTAATGTTTTACGAGGAGCGTTATGAAGAACAGCAGTACCAAGAGGCACGGAAATGCCATGAGAAACCAGACGTAGGTCTGCTGAGTATCCTTTTCCAGAAACGGCAGAACCACGGTGCCACTAACCTCAGCGAGACCGGCAAATATGGCTATGACCGTAAGAGGATTCTTTACGTGACTAACCTTCTCGATCAATTAAGTGCTCCTTTGCTGGAATAGGCCGAACAGTTTATTAAGCGGCATTTTGCCACCTATCCACGGGGCACATGCCGCCTAGTTCCGTGATGCAACGCGGGTGTGCCTTGCAACCCATTGTCCGGGCAGCAAAAAACATGCCCCTTGCTTGCCCTGTGTGGCTAGGCGGCAAATTGGCCACCTATCCCGCGGTGGGACCTGATCGTGTTGTTCTTGATCATTTGCACTGTGGATCAGCGCTTGGATTGGGCTTGGTCTTTGGCCTAACACCCAGGCTACCGCCCCTGGGTCTTCAGCCCCCAACCTGCTGCCGGTGTCCCTACCTATTTTGAGTCCTATCCTAACCGTCCTTTGCGTGCTTTGACATTCGCGTAGGTCACATTTGGGCATCTGTCAAACAGACTGTTTGGAATGGGTTAGTCCGTTCCGCTTTTGCCATCTCGGCGTCTTGTTCGACACCCGGGTGCATTTTTCTAACCGCTGGGTTGCCGGTGAGGCCCTGAAACCTGCCATCTGGCACGGGCTGGCTAACGGGAGCGGGCTCCCCTCTGTCTGGCCGAGGAGGACGCGGCGGGCGGGGAGGCGAGGCTGGGATGCCGAGCCAGTCATCATCACGCTGGGGCCAAACCGGAAAGGGACGGGATTGAGTATCCCGGCCCGGTTTGGCGCGAGGGCAGGGATAGCCCGAGTGGAATGCGCAGCCAGGGAGGGCGCAGCGGACGTTGATGACGTTCCCCAAGCCCGGCGTGAACGACGAGGGAAGCCGCAGGCCCAGACAGCGGGGAGTGCCCGGGGTTAAGGGGCGGTGGCATGACCGCCCCTTGGCGCCCCCGCGCCAGCGGAGTTAAAGAAAGGCTCGATGCGCGATCAGGGCGTAACGGGCAAAACAGTGCTGGATGAATCACATTAACGGCGTTGAGCCACTCCAAAGCGACCCCACCCCAACCCTCCCCTTGGCAGGGGAGGGAGTCAACGCGGCTCGATTAGCGCTGGCGCGGCGTGTGCAGGTTCGGCAGCAAGACGGTAATCACCCCCATCAGCGGCAGGTAGGCACACAAGCGGTAGACATACTCGATGCCGTGGCTGTCGGCCAGGTGCCCCAGCACGGCGGCGCCCACCCCGGCCATGCCGAAGGCAAAGCCGAAGAACA
Source organism: Pseudaeromonas paramecii (assembly GCF_039540575.1). Taxonomy (NCBI): domain Bacteria; kingdom Pseudomonadati; phylum Pseudomonadota; class Gammaproteobacteria; order Aeromonadales; family Aeromonadaceae; genus Pseudaeromonas; species Pseudaeromonas paramecii. The sequence goes on along the minus strand of NZ_BAABFC010000003.1, from coordinate 143,173 downwards.
GGCCGGCGATGGTGCCCACCCGGCCCGGCAGCAGCTCCTGGGCGTAGACTATGATGGCCGAGAAGGCCGACGCCAGGATGAAGCCGATGACGAACGACAGCGCCGTGGTGGCGGTCAGCCCCACGTGGGGCAGTATCAGGGTGAAGGGCGCCACCCCCAGGATGGAGAACCAGATCACCTGCTTGCGGCCGATGCGGTCGCCGATGGGCCCGCCCAGCACTGTGCCGGCGGCCACGGCGAACAGGAAGATGAACAGGTGGTACTGGGCCGCCTGCATCCCCAGACCGAAGTGATCCATCAGGTAGAAGGTGTAGTAGTTGGTCAGGCTCGCCAGGTAGAAGTACTTGGAGGTGATGAGCAGCAGCAGCACCCCCAGGGTGACGGCGATGCGGCGGCGGGAGAGGGCCGGGCCCTGGGGCTTGGGGCGGCCCGCCTGCCGGCGCTGTTGCAGGCGGTACCACTGACCCACCTTGAGCAGCACCGCCATGGCCAGCAGGGCCAGCACGGCGAACCAGGCCAGGCTGCCCTGACCGTGGGGGATGATGATGAGGGCCGCCAGCAGGGGTCCCAGGGCGGTGCCGCCGTTACCGCCCACCTGGAAGATGGACTGGGCCAGGCCGTGGCGACCGCCGGAGGCCATGCGCGCCACCCGGGAGGACTCAGGGTGGAAGATGGAGGAACCCAGCCCCACCACCATGGCCCCCAGCAGCAGCAGGGGGAAGCTGGCGGCATTGGCCAGCAGCAGCAGGCCGCTCAGGGTACAGCCCATGCCCAGCACCAGGGAGTAGGGCTGGGGCCGCTTGTCGGTGTAGAAGCCCACCACAGGCTGCAGCAAGGAGGCGGTGATCTGGTAGGTCAGGCTCAGCAGGCCGATCTGGGTGAAGCTGAGCTCGTAGTTGCTCTTGAACAGCGGATAGAGGGCGATGATCAGCGACTGCAGCAGATCGTTGAGGAAGTGGGAGACGCTGATGGCGCCGAGCACCTTGTAGCGGGTGTCGCCTTGGGACGCCGCGGTGGCGGCAAGGGTGGATGACATGGATACCTCGGGATAAACGGTGACCAGGCTCATGTTATCAGTGTTGTCGCTGACCTTCGTGCTACCATGTGTCAAGTATCGTCGCGAAAAGGACAACTTATGCTGCCCTCTGGCATAGAGCATCGCCAGGACGCCGGTCTGGCCCCCCTGGTGGCCCGCGCCTTCGACCGAGCGCCGGGCACCGAATCGCCCTGGCACCGGCATCCCACCGCTCAGCTGCTCTACGCGGTGAAGGGGGTCATGCTGGTGGAGAGCGATCAGGGCCACTGGATAGTGCCGCCCACCCGGGCCATCTGGGTGCCCATCGGGGTCTGGCACAGCACCCGCATGCTGGGGGAGGTGCAGATGCGCACCGTCTATATCCGGCCTGAGTTGCTGGCCGGCCTGCCGGAGGAGTGCTGCGTGGTGGGGGTGTCGCCCCTGTTGCGGGAGCTGATCCTGGCCGCCATCAGTTTGCCGCTGGATTACGACGAGGCCGGTCGCGATGGCCGCCTGGTGCAGCTGCTGCTGGACGAAATCCAGCGTATGCCCAGCCTGGCCCTCTCCCTGCCCGATGCCAGCTCGCCGCCCTTGCAGCGCCTGTGTCAGGCCTTGCGCCAGCAGCCGGATGATCCCCGCCCGCTCAAGGAGTGGGCCCGCCTGCTGGCCATGGACGTGCGCACCCTGCAGCGGCGTTTCGCCGCCGAGACCGGCCTGTCGGTGGGCCAGTGGCGCCGCCAGGCGCGGTTGCGGCAGGCCTGTGAACGGCTGGCCCTCGGCCAGTCGGTGCTGGAGGTGGCCCTGGCCCTGGGCTACGCCAGCCCCAGCGCCTTCAGCGCCATGTTCAAGCGCGAGCTGGGGGTGCCCCCCAGCCTCTTCTACCGCTAGCTGGCCTCAGTCACCGCGACCGACGTAGGCGTGGATCTCAGCTATCTTGCCGTCGGCATCGAAGCGCAGCACATCCAGCACATGGAGTTCATCCCGGCCATCGATCAGGATGCGCAGCTCGCCGGCCACGCCATCGGCCGCTTCGAACAGGCTCAGCACCTCGATCTGCAGGCTGTCGACGCGCTCGAAGTTGTGGCGGGTCTCGGCCAGCGCCGCGGCCTTGCCCGCCACGGAAATCTTCCAGTCCCGCAGCCGTATCTGGTCGGCAAACAGGTCGGCGATGGCGTCCAGATCCCGGGCGGCATACAGCTGGAGGTAACGGCGGAAGGTATCGGCGTGGGTCATGGCGGCTCCGAGTGGCTATGAGTGAGTCACCATACTAGCCGCCACTGCCGGAGCGGCCAAGGGGTGCGGAGGTGGCGAGTAGACGCCCTTATCTGGACACGGCGTCATCAGACCTGAGGTATAAACCCGCTTGTTCCTGGACTTGAGCAATCCGATTGATTGGCGGCATCTTTGGCGCTGGCTAACGGGATCCGTCTCCCCTCTGTCTGGCCGAGGAGGAAGCGGCGGGCGGGGAGGCGAGGCTGGGATGCCGAGCCAGTCATCATCACGCATGGATGCGTGTTGATGACGTTCCCCAAGCCCGGCGTGAACGACGAGGGAAGCCGCAGGCCCGGACAGCGGGGAGTGCCGGGTTCGCCAAGGGGGCGGCACTAGCCCCCTTGGCACGCCCCCGTGCAGCGGGTGTTGCTAAAGGAGCCATTGCTGACAAAGGGCGGAACGGCCCAGGCCATCGGGCATTAGTGGAAGCCAAGCCGATCTGGCCGGCCGCCACTGCGCCGAGCCCGCCTTAGCGCCGCGCCCACCTCAGCGCAGCGGCGGCCAGTAGTCCCGGTTGGCCTCCAGCAGATCGTCCAGCAGTGCCTTGGCCACATCGGCGGAGGGCACGGTGCGGTTGAGGGTCAGGGCCTGCAGGGCCTTGGCGTAGGAGCCTTCCAGCGCCGCCTCCACGGTGAGCTGTTCATAGGCGTTCTGCTGCACCATCAGGGCCCGCTGGAAGTGGGGCAGGGGGCCGACGCCGAAGGCTTCCACGCCGTGGGCCGTCACCTGACCGTGTACCTCGACGATGGCATCCTCCGGCAGGCCCGCCACCAGGCCGCGGTTGGGCACGTTGACCGTGGTGCGGAAGGGCCGGTTGGTGAGGATGGCCCGGGCGTGATCGACGATGAAGTCGCCATGCACCCCGGCGCTGAGGAAGCTGTCGGCGACGCTGCCGGCGGCGATGCAGCGGCGGCACTCGGCAAATACCTCCTTCTCCCGGGTGTCCATCACCCGGTTGGCCCGGGTGTAGTGGGGGTCTTCGTGGCCCACCATCTCCTCGCCGAACAGGTAGTACTGCAGGTAGGTGTTGGACAGGAACTCGGGGAACAGGCCCATGCTCTTGCGCAACCGCTCGAAGGTGGGGATCCAGTCGGCGTTGACGTGCTCGTCTTCAAACAGGGTCAGGGGCTTATCGGAGAGCAGGTGCGCCCGCAGCTGGGGCAGCAGATCCTGGCCCTGGGGATCCCAGATATGGCGCCACCAGCCGAAGTGGTTGAGCCCTACATACTCGAAGGCCAGCTCGCCGTGGCGCTGGCCCAGGGTGGCGGCCACCAGCAGCTCGATGACGATGGGCATGTCGCAGATGAACAGGCTTTTGAGCTCGGGGAAGCGCTTATGCCAGGCGTCGGCCAGGATGGCGGCGGGATTGGAGTAGTTGAGGATCCAGGCGTTGGGGGCGTAGCGGCGCACGTCCTCACCGATGGCCAGCATGTCGGGGATGGAGCGCAGGGCGAAGGCGAAGCCGCCGGGGCCGCAGGTCTCTTGGCCCACCACGCCGTGGCGCAGGGGGATCTGCTCGTCCAGCGCCCGCATCGGCAGGCCGCCGGAGCGGATCTGGGCGAACAGGAAGTCCATGCCGGTGAAGGCTTGTCGGCGATCCGTGGTTACCAGCAGCTCCACCGTCGGGGCCTTCTCTTTCAGCAGCAGGCGGATGAAGCCGCCCATGGTGGCGACCCGCTCGGCGTCGGTATCCAGCAGCACCAGCTTGCGCAGGGGCAGCACGTCGCTGGCGTTGAGGATGGAGTTGACGATGCCCGGGGTGTAGGTGGCGCCGCCGCCGGCGATGGTCAGGTGATAGCGTTGCATGAGGTGCTCCTGCGATGGATGAATTTGTTTGCGACATCCACAGCATGAAGCGCCAGATTTGGCTTAACAAATGACCTTTCCGGCCTCATGCTTGAGAAAAATTCAACCATGAGGCCCGGCATGACCTTCGCCAACTTTACCAGCCTGCAGGTGTTCGCCCAGATCGCCGGCTGCCTGAGCTTCAAGGAGGCGGCGGAGGCGCTGCACCTGACCCAGAGCGCCTTGTCCCACCGCATCCGCAAGCTGGAGCAGGAGCTGGGCTTTCAGCTGTTCGTGCGGCAGACCCGGCGCATCGCCCTGACGGCGGAGGGGGAGCGACTCTATCGCCAGGTCAGCCGCCACTTCGCCGCCGTCTGCCACGAGATTGACGACATCCGCCATCAGGCCCTACGGGGCAGCCTGGAGGTGGGCAGCACCCCCACCTTCGCCCAGCACTGGCTGGTGCCCCGCCTGCGCCGCTTCTACCAGCGCCATCCCGAGCTGAGCCTGCACCTGAGATCCAAGGGCAGCCGGGTGGACTTCGCCCTGCATCCAGCGGATCTGTGGATCGATTACGGTGACGGCCACTATCCGGGGCTGGACAGCCAGCGGCTGCTGGACGAGGTGCTGATGCCGGTGTGCAGCCCGGCCTATGCCCGGCATATGGGGTTGCTGACGGATCCCACTCGTCTGGCGGACTGCCTGCTGCTGCACGACGTGGAGTCCATCCGTCAGAGCGACCCCCGCAGCGAGTGGCGCGGCTGGCTGGCCGCCGCCGGCCTGCCGGCGGATCTGGCCCGCCAGCACTACAGCTTCACCCACTATGATGCCGCCATCATAGGCGCCCGCAGCGGTCTGGGGGTGGCCATGGGCCGCTACCAGCTGGCCCGGGAGCTGGTGGCGCGGGGGGAGCTGGTCTTCCCGTTCGACACCGCCTATGACCAGGGGTTGGGCTATCACCTGGTGACCCGCAAGGAGTTCGGCGAGCTGCCGCGGGTGCGGGCCTTCCTGGCCTGGCTGGGGGAGGAGGCGGCCGCCACCCCCTGAGCGTGTCGCCCCTTGCACGGCTGTGCAAGATGTCATCTGGCTGACACTTGCCTGTCATTTAGCTGGCTTAACCTGCGCCCGACTTTCATTGAACACGAGTGCAAGGATGACCATGAACCGCATCACCACCCTGTCCGCCGCCGTGACTCTGGCCCTGCTGGCTGGCTGCAACTCTTCCGACGACAGCACCAGCAGCGACAGCACCATCACCGAGTACCAGTACAGCACCAAGGCCGTCTACAGCCCGCAGCAGGAGGCGGCCACCTACCAGGCGGCGCCGGCGGGGTTTGAACCTGTCTATACCGAGCTGGTGGCCCGGCACGGCTCCCGCGCCCTCTCCAGCCCCAAGTATGACGTGCTGACCAAGCTGGTGTGGGAAGCCGCCGCCGCCCAGGGTGCCCTCACCGAACTGGGCCAGACCCTGGGTCACAAGGTGGATCTGGTGACCGCCGCCAACGAGGCTCTGGGCTATGGCCTGCTGAGCCAGCTGGGCAAGGAAGAACACGCCAACCTGGCCACCCGCCTGGCGGATCGCCTGCCCGGCCTGCTGGAGAACAGCGGCAGCCACTGCATCAAGGTGGAGACCTCCGGCAAGGACCGCGCCAACGAGAGCGCCTACTACTTCATGCAGAGCCTGGCCGCCAAGGTGGATTACGTGAGCGACAGCGACAGCTGCTACGTGACCCAGGACGACCCCTCCGAGATCACCAAGGCCCTGGCCAACAAGTACGAACTCTACTTCCACAAGACCGAGCCCAAGGGCGACTACGCCCAGTATCTGCCGGCCTTCGAGGCCTATCAGACCTTCATCGGCGACGAGGACAACGGCGTGGATCCGGCGCCCGAGCTGACCGAGGCTCTGGAGGCCCTGAAGGCCCTGCCCCAGACCAAGGTAATGGCGCGGCAGATGCTTGAGCGCATCTACTCCAAGGCGTTTGTCGACTATCTGGCCAATGGTGTGGAGTTCGTGGCGGTGAACCCGGAGGACGGCGGCAAGACCTATGTCCACGACGAGGTGGATGCGGCCCTGATGCTCTACAACCTCTTCATCATAGGCCCCGGCATGGTGCGGGAGGCCGAGGCCGAAGGCGAGGCCTGGAACCTGGAGCAGTACCTGACTCCCGAGGAGTCCGCCTGGTTCTCCTATCTGTCCGATGCCGAAGACTTCTACGAGAAGGGCCCGAGCTTCGCCGGCAGCACTGTCACCTACGACATCGCCCAGGCGCTGCTGGATGGCCTGTTCAACGAGGTGCAGACCCAGGTGGTGGAGGGCGAAGGGGCCCGGGTGGCCAAGCTGCGCTTCGCCCACGCCGAGACCATCATCCCCCTGGTGGCCCTGATGCAGCTGGAAGGCAGCCGCCAGGGCGCCGAGGTGGGCACCCTGATGACCCAGGAGAACAACGAGTGGCGCGGTGGCTGGGTCTCCCCCTACGCGGCCAACATCCAGTGGGACGTCTACGAGAACGCCGATAAGCAGGTGCTGGTGAAGATGCTCTACAACGAGAAGGAGGTGGCCTTCAAAGAAGGCTGCGAGCCGGTCAGCGCCGGCAGCTTCTTCTACGACTTCACCGAGCTCAAGCGCTGCTACGCCTACGCCGGCTAAGGTCGCGCCAGAAAAACCCAGGGCCAGCGATGATGCTGGCCCTGTTGCGTTTAGGCGCGCGGCTTAGTGTGGCTGACACTGGGCCTCAAAGTTTTGCTCCGGAGTGAGGTCATCATCGGTCTTGGTCAGCTCCCAGGGGCGGACGCATTGCTGCTGCAGCTCACACCAGAGGTAGCCGGCCGAGGGGATGCAGCCATGGGCATCCCGATCGGCGCCCACCTTGGTCTCGGTGGGCTGAGTGTCGGATTGGCAGCCCAGCAGCAGGGCCAGGGGCAGCATCAGCAGCCAGGATCGCTTGGACATGGTGTTCTCCCATGAATGGATGGTCCCGTCCAGCCTAGTACTGAGCTCCAATCGAGTCAATCCTTCGGTTGGTCTGGCCGGCCCAGGCGTTTGGCCAGCTGGCGGCGCTCCCAGGCCTCGCCGAACAGGGCCGGCGTGCGGACAAAGACATTCAGCCCGTGGCACAGCAGACCTATGCCCCAGCCCAGCATGGGCCAGACAGCCCAGAGGTAAGCTGAACCGCTGAGCAGGTTGATGGCAAATAGCAGGCCGATCACCAAGGTGTAGCGCACGGCGTGCTGGTAGAAGCCCTTTTGGGCGCGGATCTGATCCAGTAGCTGCTGCTCCTCGTCGGAGACGGTGTGGGTGGTGGCGGACATCTTGGTTTCCCCCTGTAGTGCAGAAATGGGTAATTCAAAGACGGCTGCCAGGGCCTTGAGGCTGTCGAGGCCGGGATTCTGCCCGCCTTCGATCCGCTGTATGGTCCGGATGCTGAGGCCAGCGATCTGGGCCAGCTGTTCCTGGGACCAGCCCCGTTGCAGTCTCAGTGTGCGCACCATGCTTCGTTCCTCCTGAAGTTGTGCTGCGCCCAGGCTACGGCATTCGGCCTCACCTGCGGCACGCCAGTTTGCCGTCACTCTTATGACAGGCGTTATAAATCAAGATGTTATGTTTTGGTTGTGATTGGCGCCACCTGGCTTGCTGCCGCGACGGGTGCCCTGCCGCGAGACGGGCTCATCGTTGAAACTGTTTTCAAGGGCGCGACAACATTCGGGTATCCTTACCTACACTACAGGGATGGTAAGCCAGCCCACTGGCAAGTAACAGGAGCAGAATATGACGACATGGTGGCAGCGATTCGGCGGTTGGATGGGGCGCAAGACATCTGGGGTGCACACCTTGCATATCCAGGGGGCGTCATTGGCCGGTGATCTGGCGACCGTGCCCTTCACCCCCGTCTTGATCATGGGGTTCGTGTCACCCCATGTGCCTATGGAGCCCATTGCCTCGGCCATCAAGGCCCGTTTCCCGGGGACGGCCCTGGTGCTCTCCACCAGCGCCGGCGCCTTGTGTGGCGGCGAGGCCCAGCGGCTCTATTGCGGCACCGAGGGCCATTGGCAGGATACTGTGCTGGAATGCTTCGGCCCGGATCTGCTGGCCGGGGTGGAGGTGGTCAAGGTGCCGCTGGGCTCGGCGGATCTGAGCCAGGGGCAGAGCCAGGAACCCCTGGCCCGGCGTCTGGCGCGTCTGACCCAGTCCATCGCCGGTCTCAAGGTCAAGATGGACATCGATGCCAAGGACACCCTGGCCTATGTGCTGTTCGATGGTCTGTCGCGCTCCGAGTCCTTCTTCATGGAGGCCCTGTACGAGTCTGGCCGTTTCCCCTGCCTGTTTGTCGGCGGCTCAGCCGGCGGCAAGCTGGATTTCCAGCACACCTACCTGCATGACGGTCAGCAGGCCCTGGAGCATCACGCCCTGATCGTCTTCATGAAGATGCCGCCCCATATTCGCTTTGGCGTGTTCAAGAGCCAGAACTTCCAGCCCTCCGACTTTGCCTTCAACGTGCTCACCGCCTCCCTGGAGCAGCGGGCCATCAGCGAGGTGATCGATCGGCAGGGCAACATCCTCAGCATGGTGGATCTGCTGTGCCGGCACTTCACCTGTGCCCCGGCGCAGCTGGAGGCCAAGCTGGCGGACTACTCCTTCGCCATCCGGGTGGGGGAGGAGCTGTTCGTGCGCTCGGTGCAGCGCATCGATCTGGCCAGTGGTCTCACCTATCTGTACTGCGATGTGGCACCCGGTGAGGAGCTGGTGCTGGTGCGCCGCACCCCCCTGGTGGAGGCGACCCGGCGGGACTTCGCACGATTCCTGGAGCACAAGCCCAGGCCGGTGGCGGGGCTGCTCAACGACTGCATCCTGCGGCGGCTGAACAACGGCCCCGAGCTGGCCAGCATGACAGGGGTGTTCGGCACCACCCCCCTAGTGGGCTTCTCCACCTTCGGCGAGATCCTCGGCCTCAACCTCAACCAGACCCTCACCGCCCTGTTCTGGTTCGACACCCGGGGGGCCAAGGAGGCGTTTCATGACGACTTCATCGATCGCTTTGCCTGTCGCTATGGCGAGTTCAAGGCCTTCTTCCTGCAGCGGCAGCTGAAGAAGCTGGTGGGGCTCAACCAGGTGGTGGTCCAGCAGATCGATCGCTTCAAGCAGCACGACTACAACGCCCTGTTTGATGCCGGCCAGCTGGATGCCGCCTTGCGGCCCATCTTTGCCGGGCTGAGCCAGCTGGGCAACCTGTTGCACCATGCCGAAGCGGAGCGGGAGAACATCGCCGCCGAGCTGTCCCAGTGCGCCACCCATCTGCACCAGTCGGTGGATGAGCTGACCGACCATGTTCAGACCCAGGTGGCGGCGGTGGAGCAGGCCGGCGTGACCATCAACAGCATGGCTCAGCAGGCGCAGTCGGTGGCCGGCAGCGCCCGGCAGCTGGCCCAATCCAGCGAGCGCATCCAGAGCGTGGTGCAGGTGATCCAGCAGCTGTCGGATCAGACCAATCTGTTGGCCTTGAATGCCGCCATCGAGGCGGCGCGGGCCGGCGAGCTGGGGCGGGGCTTTGCGGTGGTGGCCGACGAGGTGCGCAACCTGGCGGAGAAGTCACGCCAGAGCGCCGGGGAAATCGGCAGCGACATCTTCACGCTGGCCGAGGAGATCCGCCGGGTGGCCCAGGAGATCGAGGGGCAATCCACCGCGGTGAGCGAGTTGACCTCCATGCTGGGCTCCCTGGAGCAGGTGAGTACCCTGACGGCCGAGAATGCCGAGCGCACCAAGGGGGTGGCCAACACCCTGCTTTCCCTCACCCACCAAGGCTGAGGCCGGCCGGTCGCTAATCTGGCCGGTCTCTCAACCGGCTGGGCGGTTTTCCAGCCAGAGCTCCTTATCATCCTCGGCGAAGGGGACAAAGCCCAGCCGCTGATACAGGTGGCGGGCCGGGTTGCTGTGAATGACGCTCAGCACCACCCGCTGACCGGCGGCCTGGTGCAGCAGATCGCCGATCAGCCGGGCCCCCAGCCCCTGGCCCTGAGCCTGGGGCGCTAGCTGGATCTGGATGAGGTACCAGTATTGCGGCTCGGCCAGCCAGACGGCCTTGAACAGCCCCACCGGCTGGCCCTGCCAGTGGACGATGCGCGCCGCCTCGAAGTGGTACTGGATCCGCGCCAGATGACTGGCCTCGTCACAGGGCATGCCGGCCGCCTGCAGATAGGGGGTCATGGTCTGGCGGCGCAGCGCCAGCAGGAAGGGCAGATCGGCCGGGGTAGCGGGACGCAGGCTGAGGGACATGGCAGACTCCTGACGTGGTGCGCGGCACCGGTGCAACGAGGCACAGGTGCCGCGGCGGGATCAGCCGGCCAGCAGGCGGCGCAACCAATATTGGCTCTGGGGGTTGACCAGCAAATAGAACAGGCCGCCCAGATGGGTGGCGACGCTCAGGGAGAAGGGCAGCAGGAAGCTGCGCTTGCGGGTCTTGTGGCGCAGCCGCTGCTGGGCCAGCAGGGCGCCGGGCCAGCCGCCCAACAGGCTCAGCAGGTGCAGGGTGCGCTCCCGGGTGCGCCAGTGGCCGGTGCGGGCCGCCCACTTGTCCCGGGCGTAGCACAGGTAGGTGATGAGGCTGACCAGCAGGTAGGCCATGGGCAGCCAGAGGGGGAAGCGACCCAGCAGCAGGCCGGTACTCAGCAGGCCGGCCAGCCCCAGCAGCAGGGCCTGAGCCCAGGCGTTGGGGCGGCCACGGGGGGCGCGCTCTTGGGCCTGGGCCTCGGTGAGGCGCACATGGCGCGCCACCGCCCGTCCCAGCTCGTCGCGGCCCAGGCGGTAGCTGATGCGATCCCCCTGCTCCGGGCGCAGCCCTGGCGAGTCGAAGGCGGTGATATGGACGAAGGCGCGCACGCCGCCGCCGTCGGGATCCACGAAGCCGAAGCCGCGCTTGTCATTCCACAAAGAGAGTGTGCCTTGCAGTTGCATGATGTGAGGAAGCAGGAGAGTTGATACGACGGCTCTTACTCTAGGCCAAAACGTTCGCCGGGCAAATCCCGTTTTGCGGAAATTTGCCCGGCACCGAGTCAGAACAGCTCGGGGATGTAGCGGAAGCTGCTGGTGTCGTCGTGCCGTATCTTGATCTTGCGCTTGGGCAGCTTGACGTTGTCCACCGGTAGGGCCTCGTAGGGGATCTTGGAGAGCAGGTGATGGATGACGTTCAGGCGTACCCGTTTCTTGTCTTCCGAGCGGGCCACGAACCAGGGCGCCCAGGCGGTGTCGCTGGCGGCAAACATGGCATCCCGCGCCACCGTGTAGTCATCCCAGCGGTCGAAGGATTGAATGTCCATGGGGGAGAGCTTCCAGATCTTGCGCCCATCGTCGATGCGATCCAGTAGCCGGCGCTCCTGCTCCTCCGGGCTCACCTCCAGCCAGTACTTGAGCAGTATGATGCCGGACTCCACCAGGGCTCGCTCCACCATGGGCACCCCCTCGAGAAACCGCTCGGTCTGCTCCGGGGTGCAAAAGCCCATCACCTTCTCCACCCCGGCCCGGTTGTACCAGCTGCGGTCGAAGATGACGATCTCGCCGGCGGCGGGCAGGTGCTTGATGTAGCGCTGAAAATAGAGCTGGGTCTTCTCCCGCTCGTTGGGGGTGGGCAGGGCGATGACCCTAAATACCCGCGGGCTGACCCGCTCCGTGATGGCCTTGATGGTGCCGCCCTTGCCGGCGCCGTCGCGGCCCTCGAACAGGATGCAGACCTTGAGGCCCTTGGCCACCACCCAGCGTTGCAGGGTCACCAGCTCCTCGTGCAGCTTGCGCAGCTCCTTCTGATATGCCTTCTCGCTGAGCTTCTTGTTCGGGATGTCGGCCGGCGGCTCGGCGGCGGCGTTTTTGTGTTTCTTGCCCATGGCGTGCTCCTGTTGGTCTCGATTGGCCCAAAAACTAGTTATAGCCCCCGGCGCCGGCCAAGGGCAGAGGGCCAGGCACTTTTCTGACAATAAAAAAGGGCGCCCGCCGCGCCCTCGTCTGGTGGTGTGCCGCCCCGGCGGCCGTGGGATCAGCGCGGGGCCGGGCCGAACACCTGACGGCCATCCACATAGGTGGCGGCCACGTTGCGCTCATCCCCCAGCATCATGAGGGCGAACAGGCGATCCGCCAGATCCCGGCTGTTCTCCTGCCGCAGCTGCTGCAATGGGGTGGCGGCCCAGTCAAGCACCACGAAGTCCGCCTCCTTGCCCGGCAGGAAGTTGCCCAGCTTGTCCTCCAGGTAGAGGGCCCGGGCGCCGCCCAGGGTGGCCTGATAGAGGCCTTCGGCGGCGGAGAGCTTCTCGCCCTGCAGCTGCTGCACCTTGTAGCCCTCGTTCAGCGTCTGCAGCAGGGAGAAGCTGGTGCCGGCGCCGATATCGGTGCCCAGCCCCACCCGCACACCGGCGGTCTTGAGCGGGTGCAGGCGGAACAGGCCACTGCCCAGAAACAGGTTGGAGGTGGGACAGAAGGCCACCGCAGAGCCGCTGTCGGCCAGGGTCTGCTGCTCCTTGGCTTCCAGGTGGATGCCGTGGGCAAACACCGCCCGCGGGCCGGTCAGGCCGTAATGGTCATACACATCCAGGTAGCCCTCCCGCTCGGGAAACAGCGACTTGACCCAGGCGATCTCGTTCTGGTTCTCGCTCAGGTGGGTGTGCAGGTAGAGTTCCGGCGTCTCGTGGAACAGCTTGCCGGCGGCCGCCAGCTGGTCCGGGCTGGAGGTGGGGGCGAAGCGCGGCGTCACTGCGTACAGCAGGCGGTTGTGGTGATGCCACTTGGCGATCAGGGCCTGGCTCTGGCGGTAGCCGGACTCGGCGGTGTCGGTGAGGTAGTCCGGCGCGTTGCGATCCATCAGCACCTTGCCGGCGATGAGCCGCATCCGCTTGGCATCCGCCGCGGCGAACAAGGCATCCACCGAGGCCGGATGCACGGTGGCGAACACCAGGGCCGTGGTGGTGCCGTTGCGCAGCAGCTCGTCGATGAAGAAGCTGGCGCGCCGGGCGGCATAGTCCGGATCGGCAAACTTGCGTTCGGTGGGGAAGGTGTAGGTGTTGAGCCACTCCAGCAGCTGCTCGCCGTAGGCGGCCACCATCTCGGTCTGCGGGAAGTGGATATGGGTGTCGATAAAGCCCGGCAGCAGCAGCTTGCCGCGGTAGTCGGTGCGGGGCAGCGCCAGCTCGGCGGCGCTGGCCTCGGCAAACGGCTTGGCACCGACGACTTTGCCGTCCGCGATGATCAGCAGGCCATCGTCCAGATAGTGCTGGGCGGCCGGATCCCGGGTCGGGTCGTCGGTGAAGTGCAGCAGGCTGCCGCGATAGGCGTGGGGTTGGGCGGTTACAGACATGCAGGCTCCCAGGCTGAGCAGGCTCAGCAGAACAAGAAACATCCTTTTCATCGGTGAAATTCCTAAATCAGCGTTATGACGTATCAACGTCTGATTTTTGATGGCGCAGGCGGGAGGGGCGTCATCGTCAGGCGGGGTGTTCCCCTTGGCAGCAGCTTGGCCGGGGCCGGGCTGCCAAGTGACTAAAAATCAGCAAAAGCCAGATGACATTACGGTAGTTGGTAGGCGGCAGTCAAGAATAAATATGTTTTAAATCAATGGGATAAAAACGTTTCCGCGGATGCGGCGAAGCGAGGCGACGGCCTTGCCGTCACCTCGCCTGAGTAACTGATGGGGGTGTCGTTCGGTAACGACTCGCCCGTTTCGCCCTTTGTCGGCAGCCGTTTCAGATCCGCCAGCCGCTGGGCGGGGGCGAGCCAAGGGGGACCATGCCGTCCCCCTTGGCAATCCCTGGCACTCCCTGCCGTCAGGCCCTGCGGGTTCCCTCGCCACTCACTCGGGCACTGGGGGCGTTATCGACGTGCTCCCGGCACGACGATAACTGGCTCGGCGTCCTAGCCTCGCCCCCCGGCCTTTGTTTGCGGCTCGGCCAGACGGAAGGGAGGTTACAAGAGCCGGGGCGTCGTTGCGTCTGGCCTCTCATACCAAGAGCCGCTCAGGGGCAGGGTTACCACTTCACCATCACATGGCGGGCACAGGTGTACTCCTCCAGGGCGTACATGGACATGTCCTTGCCGTAGCCGGATTGCTTGAGACCGCCGTGGGGCATCTCGTTGGTGATCATGAAGTGGGTGTTGATCCAGGTGCAGCCGTACTGCAGCACGGCGGCGGCGGACATGGCCTTGCCCACGTCCTGGGTCCACACCGAGGAGGCCAGGCCGTACTCGGAGTCGTTGGCGAAGGCGATCCCCTGATCCAGATCGTCGATGGCGGTGACGGAGACCACGGGACCGAACACCTCCTTCTGCACGATTTCGTCGGTCTGCAGGGCGCCGGCCACCAGAGTCGGCTGGTAGAAGTAGCCCGGGCCCTCGCCCTTGGCGCCGCCGGTGACGATCTCGATGTGCTTCTGTTCGCGGGCGCGATCCACGAAGCCCACCACACGGTCACGGTGGGCGGCGTAGATGAGCGGGCCCAGCTCTGTGCTGGGGTCATCCTGCAGGCCCATCTTCAGGGAGCCGATGGCACTGCCCAGATCCGCGACCAGCTTGTCGTAGATGCCCTTCTGGGCATAGATGCGGCAGGCGGCGGTGCAGTCCTGGCCGGCGTTGTAGAAACCGAAGGCGCGGATGCCGTCCACCACCTCGGCCAGGTTGGCGTCATCCAGCACTATCACCGGCGCCTTGCCACCCAGCTCCATATGGGTGCGTTTGAGGGTCTGTGCGGCGCTTTCTACCAGTCGCTTGCCGGTGGGGATGGAACCGGTCAGGGAGACCATGCGCACCTTGGGATGGCTCACCAGGGGCGCACCGACCTCGGCACCGCGGCCGTGTACCACGTTCACCACGCCGGCCGGCAGGCATTCGGCCAGGATGGGCACCAGGGCCAGCGTGGTCAGCGGGGTCACCTCGGAGGGCTTGATGATGACGGTGTTACCGGCGGCCAGGGCCGGGGCCAGCTTCCAGGCGGCCATCTGCAGCGGGTAGTTCCAGGGGGCGATACTGGCCACCACGCCGATGGGGTCGCGGCGGATCATGGAGGTGAAACCCGGGATGTACTCCCCGGCGGAGGAGCCGTTCAGGCAGCGGGCGGCGCCGGCGAAGAAGCGGAAGCAGTCCACCACCGCCGGGATCTCGTCGTTGAGCATGGCGTGGTAGGGCTTGCCGCAGTTGAGGGATTCCAGGCGCGCCAGTTCGGCGCCGTTGCGCTCGATGGCGTCGGCGATGGCCAGCAGGCGGGTGGAACGCTCCCGGGGCGGCAGGGCGGCCCAGGCGGGGAAGGCGGCGTCAGCGGCGGCCACCGCGGCCAGCACCTGTGCCGGCTCCGCTTCGGGGATGGAGACGATGGCCTCCCCGGTGGAGGGGTTGAACACCGGCAGGGCCGGGCCTTGACCGGCGACGACTTGACCGTTGATGAGCAGTTGGATCTGCATAAAGGTTCTCCCTGAACATGAATGGGGGGTGGCGGCTACTTGCTGCTGCCGGCCACCGTCTCTGTGTCTTTGGTTAGATAGTAAGCGGCGAGGATGGGCACGACCGTGGCCAACATCACCAGGAGCGCCACCACATTGGTCACCGGCACGTCCCGCGGCCGGGTCAGTTGCCCCAGCAGCCAGATGGGCAGTGTCTTCTCGTGCCCGGCGGTGAAGGTGGTGACGATGATCTCGTCAAACGATAGTGCAAAGGCCAACAGGCCGCCCGCCAGCAGGGCGGTGGCCAGGTTGGGCAGCACCACGTAGCGGAAGGTCTGCCAGCCGTCGGCCCCCAGGTCCATGGAGGCCTCGATCAGGCTCTGGCTGGTACGGCGAAAGCGTGCCAGCACGTTGTTGAAGACGATGACCACGCAGAAGGTGGCGTGGCTCACCACCAGGGTCAGCATGCCGGGGCTGATGCCCAATGCCTTGAAGCTGCTGAGCAGCGCCAGACCCGTGATGATGCCGGGCAGGGCGATGGGCAGCACCAGCAGCATGTTGAAGGCATCCTTGCCGACAAACTGGTGCCGCCACATGGCCAGGGCCGCTAGCGTGCCCAGCACCAGGGCCAGCACGGTGGCCATGGCCGCCAGCTTCACCGACAGCCAGACCGCCTCCAGTACATCCGGCCGGGAGAGGGCCTTGCCGAACCACTGGAGGGTGAAGCCCTGCAGCGGGAAGCTGAAGGCGGCGCTCTCGGTGTTGAAGGCGTACAGGGCGATCACCACCAGGGGCAGGTGCAGCAGTATCAGGCCTCCCCAGGCCAGCACCTTGAGCAGGGGAGAGGCGGTGCGGTCAGAGTGCATCGAAGGCCCCCAGTCGTTTGGCAAACCACAGGTAGATGGCAATCAGCAGCAGGGGCACCAGGGTGAAGGCGGCGGCCAGCGGCATGTTGCCCACCGCGCCCTGCTGGGTGTAGACCATGGTGCCGATAAACAGCCCGGACGGCCCCACCAGGGTGGGGATGATGTAATCCCCCAGGGTGAGGCAGAAGGTGAAGATGGAGCCGGCCATCACCCCGGGCAGGGCCAGGGGCAGCAGCACTGTGGTCAGCACCTGGCGGGGCTTGGCTCCCAGATCGCTGGCCGCCTGCAGCAGGCTGGGCGGGATGCGCTCCAGCGCCGCCTGGATGGGCAGTATCATGAAGGGCAGCCAGATGTAGCTGAACACCAGGAAGCGGCCCAGGTGCGAGGTGGCTAGCGTGTTGCCGCCGATGGGGGTCTGCAGCAGCCACAGCAGGGCAGGTTCGAGCCCCAGGTGGCTCAGGATCCACTGCAGCAGACCGTCCTTGGCCAGGATGGCGGTCCAGGCGTAGGCCTTGACGATGTAGCTGGCCCACATGGGCAGCATGACGCCGATGTAGAAGCAGGCCTTGATGCGCGGGCTGGCGTACAGCGCCATGTAGAGGGCGATGGGGAAGGCCAGCAGGGCGTCCGCGACGCTCACCACCAGGGCCATGGTGACGGTGCGGATGACGATGTCCAGGTTGCCCGGGGTGAACAGCTGGCGGTAGTTGTCCAGGGTCAGATCCGGCAGCACCGTCATGGTGAAGTCGTCGAAGGTGAAGACGCTCTGCCACAGCAGGCTCAACAGGGAACCCAGGTAGAGGCCGGCAAACCACAGCAGTGGCAGTATGAGGCAGAGCCAGAGCAGGGCGGTGGGGTGCAGGTAGAGCCAGCGGCCCAGCCGCTGCCAGGCCGTCAGGCCAGTTGGGGCCGGGGCGAGGGGGGCGGCGCTCATGGCGCACCCCCTTGTCCATCCTCCTGCCCGTCCTCCCGCAGGGGCACCATGGCCTGGCGGGACCAGCCGCAGGTCAAGCGGGTGCCGGGCTCCGGCAGGGTGACGGTCTCGCCCTCGCCGTGGGGCAACTGCACCGCCAGGGTCTGCTCCTTGCCCAGGTCCAGCTCCAGCCGGCTGTAGGCGCCGTGGTAGTGCACCTGGCGCAACACGCCTTCCACCTGCAGCGGCTGGCTCTGCCAGTCATGCACCAGGTGGACGTGCTCCGGCCGCAGGGCGAAGGGGCGCGCCTCGCCGGTCAGCCGTTCGGCCAGCGGCGCCGCTATGACGTTGGCGCCGCCGACGAAGCGGGCCACGAAGGGGGTCTGGGGCTGGGTGTAGAGCTGCTGGGGGGTGTCCAGCTGCTCGATACGCCCGCGGTTGAACACCGCCACCCGATCGGACATGGAGAGGGCCTCCCCCTGATCATGGGTGACGTAGACGAAGGTGATGCCCAGCTGGCGATGCAGCCGCTTGAGCTCGGACTGCATCTGCTCCCGCAGCTTGAGGTCCAGGGCCCCCAGGGGCTCATCCAGCAGCAGCACCTTGGGGCGGTTCACCAGGGCGCGGGCCAGGGCGACCCGTTGCCGCTGACCGCCGGACAGGGCGGCAGGCTTGCGATCGCCATAGCCGTCCAGCGCCACCATGGCCAGCGCCTCCTCGGCCCGGGCCATGCGATCCCCCCGGCCCATGCCGCGGATCTTCAGGCCGTAGGCCACGTTCTCCCACACCTTGAGGTGGGGGAACAGGGCATAGTCCTGAAATACCGTATTCACGTCCCGCTGGTAGGGTGGCAGGCCCACGGCATTGATGCCGGACAGCCTAACCGCCCCCAGATCCGGTTGCTCGAAGCCGGCCATCAGCCGCAGGCAGGTGGTCTTGCCGGAGCCGGAAGGCCCCAGCATGGAGAAGAACTCTCCCTGCTCGATCTGCAGGCTCACCTTGTCCACGGCCTTGACCTTGCCGTAGTGCCGGCTAACGGCGGAAAACTCGACGGCCCATGTCATGGGTACCCCCTCGCGCTTAGCGACCACCCATGATGGCGATGTAGTCCTGCACCCAGCGGCTGTAGGGCACGCAGGTTCCCTGTTCACACTTGGCCTGGGGCGTCTTCCAGAAGGCGATCTTGTCGAAGTTGTCGTAACCGTTGGTCTGACAACCCCCTTCGCCCAGCAGGCTCGACGCCGTGCAGGCGGCGGGCACCGAGGGCACAGAGCCGAACCAGGCGGCCACGTCACCCTGCACCTTGGGCTCCAGTGACCAGTTCAGCCACTTGTAGGCGCACACCGGGTGGGCCGCCTCGGCATGCAGCATGGTGGTGTCGGCCCAGCCGGTGGCCCCTTCCACCGGAATGGTGGAGGCGATGGCCTGGTTCTCGGCCAGCAGGGTGTTTACCTGGAAGGGCCAGGAGCCGGAGGCCACCACCCCTTCATTCTTGAAGTCGCTCATCTGCACGTTGTAGTCGTGCCAGTAGCGGTGAATGAGCGGATGCTGTTTGCGCACCAGATCCAGTACCGCCTGGTATTGGGGCTCGGTCAGCTCGTAGGGATCCTGGATTCCCAGCTCGGGCTTGGCGTGCTTGAGGTAGAGGGCGGCGTCCGCCAGGTAGATGGCGCCGTCATAGGCCTGCACCCGGCCCTGGTTGGGCTTGCCGTCCGGCAGGGTCTGGGGCTCGAACAGCACGGCCCAGCTGGTGGGGGCCTCCTTGAACACGGCTGTGCTGTACATCAGCACGTTGGGGCCCCACTGGTAGGGGGTGCCGTAGTGCTGGCCGGCCACCGTGTGCCAGGGGGCGTCCTTGAGGCGCGGATCCACCTTGTCCCAGTTGGGGATCAGGCTAGGGTCAATGGGCTGCACCCGCTTGCCGTAGATGAGGCGCAAGGAGGCGTCGCCGGAGGCGGTGACCAGATCGTAGCCACCCTTGGCCATCAGGGAGACCATCTCGTCGGAGGTGGCGGCGGTCTTGACCCGCACCTCACAGCCGGTGGCCTGTTCGAAGCCGGTGACCCAGTCGTAGGCCTTGTCTGTCTCGCCGCGCTCTATGTAGCCGGGCCAGGCGATGATATCCAGCACCCCTTCCCCCTTGCTCATGTCCAGGGCGAAGGCGGGGCCGGCGGCGCAGGCGGCGGCGATCAGGGTAAACAACGGGCGAACAACAGACGGGCAACGAGCTGGGGTCATGGCGTATCCTCCGTGATGGCCGGTGAAATCCGGCGTTCAGGAGAGATGCCATACAAGGGCTGTGCCAGCTTCGCCAAACCCCCATGGTCACAGGCAGGGCCGTGAACTGCACTCAATTGGGGCAGCTTTAGCTTGAACTAATTTGGTGCACCACGAGAGCCGGGTGGGATCCAATTCGGCGCGTTTGGCCGACGGCGGGCAGAAAAAAAACGGAGCCCGAGGGCTCCGTTGTTGGACTGTGGGCGCGGCGCGGGCCGCGCGTCGTCCGGCTTACTTCCAGGCCTTCCAGGTGTTGATCAGGCCGTTGGTGGAGCTGTCGTGGCTGCTGACGGCCTCGCTGGTGTTCAGCTCCGGCAGTATCTTGTTGGCCAGTTGCTTGCCCAGCTCCACGCCCCACTGGTCGAAGGAGAAGATGTTCCAGATGGCGCCTTGTACGAAGATCTTGTGTTCGTACATGGCGATCAGGGCACCCAGCACCTTGGGGGTCAGGCTCTTGAAGAGGATTGAGTTGGTCGGACGGTTGCCCTCAAACACCTTGAAGGGCACCAGATCCTTGACCTGCTCGAGCGTCTTGCCGGCGGCGATGAACTCGGCTTCCACCTGTTCCTTGCTCTTGCCGAAGGCCAGGGCCTCGGTCTGGGCGAAGAAGTTGGCCAGCAGCTTGGGATGGTGATCGCCAATCGGGTTGTGGCTCACGGCCGGGGCCAGGAAGTCACAGGGGATCAGCTTGGTGCCCTGGTGGATCAGCTGGTAGAAGGCGTGTTGGCCGTTGGTGCCCGGCTCACCCCAGATGATGGGGCCGGTCTGGTAGTCCACCGGATTGCCGTTGCGATCCACGTACTTGCCGTTGGACTCCATGTTGCCCTGCTGGAAGTAGGCGGGGAACCGGTGCATGTACTGGTCGTAGGGCAGGATGGCTTCGGACTCGGCGCCGTAGAAGTTGTTGTACCACAGGCCGATCAGGGCCAGCAGCACCGGCACGTTCTGGGCGAAGTCGGCGGTGGCGAAGTGCATGTCCATCTCGAAGGCGCCTTGCAGCAGGGCTTCGAAGTTGTCGAACCCGACGGACAGGGCGATGGGCATGCCGATGGCAGACCAGGAGGAGTAGCGACCGCCCACCCAGTCCCAGAATTCGAACATGTTGTCGGTGTCGATGCCGAACTCGGCCACGGCCTTGCCGTTGGTGGACAGGGCGGCGAAGTGCTTGGCCACGTGAGCCTTGTCACCGGCGGTCTTGATGAACCAATCCCGGGCGGTCAGGGCGTTGGTCATGGTCTCCTGGGTGGTGAAGGTCTTGGAGGCCACCAGGAACAGGGTGGTTTCTGGATCGATCTTCTTCAGGGTTTCGGCGATGTGGGTGCCGTCCACGTTGGAGACGAAGTGCATCTCCAGGTGGTTCTTGTAGGGGCGCAGGGCCTCGGTGATCATCACGGGGCCCAGGTCGGAACCGCCGATGCCGATGTTGACCACGTGCTGAATGGTCTTGCCGGTGTAACCCTTCCACTCGCCGGAGATGATCTTGGCGCAGAAGCCCTTCATCTTTTCCAGCACGGCCTTCACTTCCGGCATCACGTCCTTGCCATCGACCAGGATTTCCCGGTCGGCGCGGTTACGCAGGGCCACGTGCAGCACGGCACGATCTTCGGTTTTGTTGATCTTCTCGCCGTTGAACATGGCGTCGATGGCGGCGGCCAGATCGGTTTCCTTGGCCAGATCGATGAGCAGACCCAGGGTCTCTTCGCTGATCAGGTTCTTGGAGTAGTCCACCAGGATGTCGGAGCCGAAGGTGGTGGAGAACTTGTCGAAACGGGCCGGATCGGCTGCGAACAGATCCTTGAGCTGGCGATCCTGGTTGGCGGCGAAGTGCGCTTCCAGCGCTTTCCAGGCCTTGGTCTGGGTCGGATTGATGTTTTTCATCGGTTTAAGTTCCTAAGAGTCGAGGGTTAAAACCTGCTGTCCCGGGCACGGGCCCGCCCGGGGCGAAAACCGGCGATAGTTTACACGTTTTTATCGCCGGATCCGCAATGCTGCGGCCCCGCTCACCCTCGGCGGGATTCTTTCTTGATCCCGCGCAGGTTGCGGGTGTAGCGTGGGCCCATGCAAATGCAACCGGGTTTCTCCTCATCCTGTGCGTGGTGGCGCCGCTTCTAGCGGCGGCCAGGAGAAACCACATCCGATTTTCCTCACATGCCGCCAATCCGGGCGGCATTTTTTTGGGCTCGGATTGGCGCCGTTACTGTCAAGGAGACAGTCATGCGTCAGACCATTCTCACCGGGGATCGCCCCACCGGCCCCCTGCATCTGGGTCACTACGTCGGCTCATTGCGCCAGCGGGTCGAACTGCAGGAGCTGCACGACCAGACGGTGCTGGTGGCGGATCTGCAGGGCCTCACCGACAACGGCCACAACCCGGCCAAGATCAGCGAGAACATACTCAACGTGGTGGCGGACTACCTGGCGGTGGGTATCGATCCGGCCAAGACCACCCTCTGCCTGCAGTCGGCCCTGCCGGCCCTCTCCGAGCTGACCCTGTACTACCTCAACCTGGTGACCGTCTCCCGCCTGGAGCGCAACCCCACGGTGAAGAACGAGATCGCCCAGAAGGGCTTCGAGCGTTCGCTGCCGGCGGGCTTTCTCACCTACCCGGTGAGCCAGGCGGCGGACATCACCGCCTTCAGCGCCACCCTGGTGCCGGTGGGGGATGACCAGCTGCCCATGATAGAGCAGACCAACGAGATAGTGCGGGCCTTCAACCGCATCGTCGGCGCACCGGTACTGACCGAATGCCAGGCCCTGCTGGGCAAGGTGAGCCGGCTGCCGGGCATCGACGGCCAGGCCAAGATGTCCAAGTCACTGGGCAACGGCATCACGCTGGGGGCCTCGGCGGACGAGGTGCAGGCGGCGGTGATGAAGATGTACACGGATCCCAACCATTTGCGGGTCAAGGACCCGGGGCAGGTGGCGGGCAACGTGGTGTTCAGCTACCTGGATGCCTTCTGTGCCGACGAGGCGCGGGTGAGCGAACTCAAGGCCCACTACCAGCGCGGCGGCCTGGGGGATGTGGTGCTCAAACGCCTGCTCAATGACGAGCTGCAGACGTTATTGGCACCGATCCGGGCGCGGCGTGCGGCCTATCTGGCGGACAAGGGCGAGCTGGTCCGGGTGCTGCAACAGGGCACCGACAGGGCGCGGGTCGTGACGGGAGAGCTGGTGGCCCGGGTGCGGCGCGCCCTGGGGCTGGCGTTGCTGGTGTGATGCGCCTTGCGCGGCCGGTCGAAGGATTGCACCTCGCCAAAGCGGGCAGCCAGGGTGGTGGTTTGGCCGTCGGCCTGGCTGGCGACGGCCATGGCGGCACAGAAGCTGGCATGGCGCGCGTAGGCCAGACGGGCCTGATCGATGCGTCGCTCGGCTTCTCGGCGAATCAGGGCATTGGCACTGGTATCGGAGAAGCTGGCCTGCTGGGCTAGCATCCACTGTACAAACTGCTGCCGGCAGCCTCCTTCGTCCTGCTGATGTGCCGCCAGTAGAGGGCCGGGCTGGGTGCCGAGGAGGAGTAGCAATAACAAGGCTCTGGTAGTCATGTCCGGGATCGCAATGCAGGCAAAAGTGAGGGCGACTGGAACAGCGGGTACCGGCGCCGGCCGCGGTTATACGGCAGCAGCGGAGGTGGTGCAAGTGACGAATTGTTAGTCGTGGTCAAACCACTGGCCGGCAATGAAAAATAGTTGGCAGGCCCTGCGGCACGACGCTTTTGGCGAGGGAGCTAACGACGAAAGGCCTGGCTGAAGGCCTGAATCTCGCCTTGCCGGGCGCTGAGATCCCCCGTGCCGGGGGGCTGGCGGGCGGCCACCGCCATGGCGCCGCAGAAGCTGTTCTCCTGGGCGTAGGCGGCGCGGACCTTGTCTATGCTGCGCTCGGCCTGGCGGCGGGACTGGACGCTGGCGCTGCGGTCGGCAAAGCGTACATGCTGTACCAGCATCCAGCGGATAAAACTGGTCTTGCAGTCGGTCTCATCCGCGTGGACGGCCGACGCCACCAGGCTCAAGAGCAGGCACAAGCGGATGCCCAGCAGGCGAGATAACCCCATTTACCACCCAAGACGGCTGAAACTCAGGAGGGATGCCCGTCGGGCATTCCGGTTTCGACCTTTATAAAAATCCGGGTGTAAGCTGGCAAGTCATGGTGTGTAAAGGGAAGTTAAACCTGGTGGTCACCACAACCCCGCCGGCAAGGGATCATGGCGTGGGCAGGCGTAATGCCCAGTAGCCCACATCCTGCCATTGATCCTGTTTGCGTCCTATCTCGGCAAAATGAGCCACCTGCTGGAACCCCAGCTTCTCGTGCAACCGCTGGCTCTTCTCGTTGGGCAGCGTGATGCCGGCGACCACCAGATGCACGGGGTGGCTCGCCAGGGCGGCGAGCAGAGCCCGATAGAGTGCCGCGCCTATGCCTCTGGCATGGCACGCCTTGTCGACATACACGGAGGACTCCACCGAGTGGGCGTAGGCGGCCCGCGCCTTCCAGGGGGTGGCATAGCAATAGCCGAGCACCTGGCCCGCCTCCTCGTACACCAGCCAGGGAAACTGGGCGCTGTAACTCAGGATCCGCTGGCGCATTTCTGCTTCGCTGACGGGGGCTGTCTCGAAGCTGATGGCGGTCGTGGTCACATAGTGGTTATAGATGTGGATGATGGCGGCGGCATCGTCCGGGGTAACGGCTCTGATCATCATGACTCCTGCGTCGGGACGAGTTCGGGCTGTAGCGGCAACCGCATAAAGCAGCTGTGGGGATCGGGGCCGTAGTCGGCAAACGGGCCGCAGGCCACGAAGCCGAACCTGCGGTACAGGCCGTGGGCCGGGGCGAAGAAGGCCTGGCTGCCGGTTTCCAGGTACAGGCGGTGGTAGCCGCGTCGGCGGGCCTCGGCCAACAGGGTCTGCAGCAGGGCCGAGGCGATGCCGCGGCCCCGGCTCTGGGCCCGAGTGCGCATGGACTTGATCTCGCCGCTGTGGGCATCCAGCTGCTTGAGGGCGATGCAGCCTTGGATCTCGCCGCCCTGCCGGGCGCTCCAGAAGGTGATGTTGGGCGCCCGCAGGGCCGCCACATCCAGGGCATGGACACTCTCCGGCGGCGAGTTGGCATGCATGTCCGCCAGGTGGTCTCGAAGCAGGTCAACGACGGCCTGATCCTGCAGCGGGTCTATCTGAATCGTCATGGGGGAACTCCGGTCAGTGGCAGGTTGCGGCTCGTTCGGAACTGTTTGTGTCGGCATGATAGCCTCCTGGTGCCGGGAGGGCGAGCCCTTGCCCGTCTGGTGATATGCTACCAAGATACCTAAATGCTCCGTTCATGGAACACCTATCCTCGGGGGCGTCGATGCGAGCGCTACGCGCGGTAATACTGTTGTGCTGTTTGTTACTGGGCTGGAGTGCCGTCTGCCAGGCCGCGCCGTTGCGGGTGGTGGTCAATCACGCGCCGCCCTACCGCATCGTCGAGCCGCCTTACTTTTCCGGTTACTACATAGATCTGCTGAAACTGGCGGCGGCCGAGGCCGGGCTGGAGGTCGAATTTATCAGCGTGCCGCTCAAGCGCGCCTTTCAGATGCTGGCGCTGGGGGAGGCGGACCTGCTGCTGGGTCCCAACCGGACGCCAGAGCGGGAGGCGTTTCTGGTGTTTTTGCAGGAGGCGCCCTTTCCGGCCGAGGACAAGGTGTTTGTGGTCGCCCATGCCGGCAATCTGATCCGCAACCTGGCGGACCTGCAACACAAGCGGCTCGACGTGCTGGCCGGTGCCGTCTATCACCCGGACATCGACCGGGCCAGCAGTCTGGATAAGCACGAACTCAAGACCTATGAGCAAGGCCTGCAGCGCCTGCTGCGGGATCGCAGCGACGTGGTGATTCTCCCCGAGGCCCAGGCCGACTGGTTGATCCACTCGCTGCAACTGCCGCTGCTCAAGTCGCCCTTTCACCTGCGCGGCTCGCCCTCCTTCATGGCCTGGTCGCGGGTCACCTTTGATGCCGAGCGGGCCCAGCGACTGACCCTCGCCATGCAACGGGTGCTGGCCGGCCCCCAAGGGCTGGGGATCCGGCGACAATACTTCCATCTGCAGACCCGTCAGTAGGGGACAGGGGCTTGCCGCCCCTGGGGGAACCCGGCCGCTTGGCGGAGGCGCATTATCAGCCGCTGTCCCATCCGGCGTTGGCGATGCGGTTAGCCTGGTTTTGTTCGTTACGGTTGGATCGTTCCGCTCGGGGCGGTAACCGTGGAGTTAAGTATCGGGGTTTGCTGGTCCGTTGCGCCCTGACCAGCATCGCTCCTTTCCAGCCTGCCGCTTGGCGGAGGCGCGCAAAGGGGGATTGTGCCATCCCCCTTTGCAATCCCCGGCACTCCCCGCTGTCTGGGCCTGCGGCTACCCTCGTCGTCCTCGGATCACAACGGCCCGCCATCGACGCGTTCCCGACGCGGCGATGCCTGACTCGGCCTCCTGCCTCGTCGCCTGTTCCCCGACTCCTCCTCGGCCAGACAGAGGGGAGACGGAGGGGAGACGGAGCCAATTAGCCAGTTCGCAGGTTTGTGTCGCTGGGAGAGTTGTTTGCTATTCGTGCGATTACGCCAACGCTAATCACACCAACGCGAGCTAATTCTTGATTATCACACCCCCCATATCACGGAGTTAAATTAATCAAGATGATCATTCGAAATAAAAGTGACAGATATCGCGCTCGTACGTACAACAATGACAACTATCCATTACTCCGTACGATGCGCGATTTTTAGCAGGCAAGGAGGTTTCACCTATATCTGTTTATTTAAACTAGCTCTCTTATGTGAGCCTTGCTCTTCAAGTGTGGCATCAGAATAGAGTTTCCTAGCGAAATCAAAAATATCTCTAGAATAGTTAGTCCTTATTTTGGCTTCAAGAGGCTCCACTGTTTTAAGCAGCATATGGCAATGATCAGGACCGATAACCACTCTTACGATGTCATCGTCCACAACCCCCGTCTTATAGAGACGGAACATTTTGTGAAAGATTCCGACAAATTGTCTCCTAGAGTTATCTATCAACTCAAACTGTTCCGATTCTTGATCTGACAATAAATCATTGTCTCTCTTTGTAATTAGTGCTGCATATTTTTCTTGAAAATCAAATTCCCTGCCAAACTTTGAGATGACAATTAGTGCTTTCCTCATTTCCGAAGAGGAAATTTCTGACATGAACGGCATAATTATCTCAAGGCAGATTGCCTTTTTCTGCTGTTCAGCCATATCTTGTTGAGCCTCTGTTGAAGCCTGCATCTCTTGCCTCGATAACTTCAATTCCTCTGATTGCATAAGTAAAGATTCTCTTTGCTGCTGAATGCTAATAATCACAGCTATCAGGGCAAAACCGGAGAAAAAGGCCTCAGCCGCACCAAATATACCACTAAATGGAGCTACTCTCTGAACATCATCTGAGTTAACAACGTGTACAAGTTCAATCACGAATGGAACTGCCCCAAATAGACACCAAAGTGCAAATGCCGCAATAAAGGCAAATATCCATGATGAGCGTTTTTTCATTTTCTTTCCTATCCTTAATCCAGAGTTATCTGAAATATGTGTCTAGTTATTTTATCAGTGACACATGTGCTGTTCATGATCGGAACACAGAGGTGGCGAATACCGACATTGACTTAAACGCAAGACGGTTTTCACCCTGCACTTAACCGGCCAACGATCACACAAGCAACATCGGCTAGCGCGTATATTAACGCGCCTTGAATAAATAGGCAGCCCGCGTAGGTGCGACTAGCGATAGCGTAATCGCACGTATAAATAACCCGAACTACTGTACTCGATCTGCGTCCTATCCTATCTGCCTTTATCCCGTATGGCACCTAGGTTGTTCACATTTGCCCTTCAAAATCAGGCCGGATAAACCGATCTGGCGGCAGACGGCATTGAGACGGCTAACGGGATCAGGCTCCCCTCTGTCTGGCTAAGGAGGAGGCGATGGGCGGGGCAGAGAGGCAGGAGCCCGGAGCGGGTCGTTAGTCAGGGATGACGTCGTAACGGGGGATGGCACAATCCCCCTTTGCGCGCCTCCGCCAAGCGGGAAGCTGTAAAGGCTGGGCGCCGAGTAAGGCGCAACGGACAAACAAAATTCCATAAGCTGCCCCGCCCGCTACGCAACCCTCATATCGGGAATAAACGAATACACATTGGCGTCATGCACCACGCCGCGCAGCACAATCCGGTTCTTCGCGACCCCCTCAAAGCGGGCACCGGCTTTTGCCGCCACCGTGCTGCTGGCCACGTTCTCGACCGCGGCGAACAACTCCAACCGGAGCAGATCCAACACCTGAAAGCCGAAGGGGACCATGGCTCTGACGGCCTCCGTGGCATAGCCCTTATTCTGCTGGGACTGCCGGATCCAATAGCCGATATTGCCCCGCCGGTTTTGCTTATCCACCTCGTTGATGGACACGCTGCCGATCAGGGCATTCGAGTGCTTATCGAACACCCCCAGATCGTAGGAGCGAGAAAACGTAAGGCTTTTCTCACACAGCACAAACCATTCAACCGCATCGGTGAGCGAATAGTCCGGAGTGCACCAATGCAGCCACTGACCGACCGTGTCGACCGACTCAACAACGGCCTCCGCCTGCCCGGCAATGTCGTCCGCCTGATATGGCCGGATAACCAACCGCGATGTGGTGATAGGTAGCATGGCTTGTCTTCTTATCTGGATGATTAAAAACGCCCGCAGGGAGCAATGGCTCGCATTAGAAACAACTCACTTCAACAACCAATCCCCACCGACTGGCTAATTGGATCCGGCTCCCCTCTGTCTGGCCGAGGAGTTCGCGGTGGGCGGGGCGGCGAGGCAGGGAGGCCGAGCCAGTCATCATCACGCATGGAGGCGTGTTGATGACGAGCCCCAAGCCCGGCGAGGACGACGAGGAAAGCCGCAGGCCCAGACAGTTGGGGAGTGCCGGGTTCGCCAAGGGGGCGGCACCAGCCCCCTTGCCGCGCCCCCGCCAAGCGGGAAGCTGGAAAGGCTGGATGCCGATTAGGGCGCAACGGGCCAATAAGGCACTAATGCCACCAAGCCATCTCACTCTGACCCTCCCCTTGCCAAGGGGAGGGAAGCCGTCAAGCGGACCAGCCCGCTCCGGGCATCACAGGTGCCGCGCTGCCTACAGCGCCTCCAACCTCGCATAGCTGGCCACCAACCACTTGCTCCCCGCCTCATCGAAATTCACCTGCACCCGGCACTGGGGGCCGCTGCCTTCGTAGTTGAGCACCACCCCTTCGCCGAACTTGGCATGGCGCACCCGCTGCCCCAGGCGCAGGCCGGTGTCGTTGAAGCTCTCCTGGGTCAGCCGGGGGTTGAAGCGGCTCTGCTCCGCCACCGGCTGGGCCCAGCTCACCTGGGTGCGCAGCCGCACCTCCTCCAGGCACTCGCTGGGCAATTCTTTTAAGAAGCGGCTGGGTCTGTGGTACATCTCCTTGCCGTACAGGCGGCGGCTCTCGGCGTGGGTCATGTAGAGCTTGCGCATGGCGCGGGTCATGCCCACGTAACACAGGCGCCGCTCCTCCTCCAGCCGGCCGCTCTCTTCGGCGGAGATCTGGCTGGGGAACATGCCCTCCTCCACCCCCACCATGAACACCAGGGGGAACTCCAGCCCCTTGGCGCTGTGCAGCGTCATCAGCTGCACCGCCGGTTCAAACTCGTCGGCCTGGGATTCCCCCGCCTCCAGGGCGGCATGGGCGACGAAGGCGGTCAGGGGCGGCAAGTCCGCCATGGCCTCGTCTGGGCTGAAGGTGCGGGCGGCGTTGACCAATTCTTCGAGGTTCTCGATGCGCGACTGGCCCTTCTCGCTCTTCTCCGCCTCGTACAGGCCCCACAGGCCGGACTGGCGTACCACCCGGTCGATCTGCACGTGCAGCGGCAGCTCGTCGGTATCCCGCTCCAGCAGGTTGATCAGGTTGATGAACTGGCTCACCGCGCTGGCGGCGCGGCCGGCCAGCACCTTGCGCTCACACAGTGCGATGGCGGCCTGCCAGAGGTTGAGGCCCTGATCCCGGGCCGCCTCGCGGATGAGGCCGACGGTGCGCTCGCCTATGCCCCGGGTCGGGGTGTTCACCACCCGCTCGAAGGAGGCGTCGTCCCCCCGGTTGCCCAGCAGGCGCAGGTAGGCCATGGCGTCCTTGATCTCCTGGCGCTCGAAGAAGCGCAGGCCGCCGTAGATGCGGTAGGCCAGCCGCTCCTGCATCAGGGCCTCCTCCAGCACCCGGGACTGGGCGTTGTTGCGATACAAGATGGCGCACTCGTCCAGGGTGCCGCCCTCGTCCTTCCAGGCCTTGAGGCGGCCCACCACGAAGCGGGCCTCGTCCAGCTCGTTGAAGGCGGCATAGACCGAGATGGGCTCGCCCTCGGCGCCGTCGGTCCACAGCTCCTTGCCCAGGCGCTCGGCGTTGTTGGCGATGAGCAGGTTGGCGGCGCTCAAGATGGTGGCGGTGCTGCGGTAGTTCTGCTCCAGGCGGATGGTGCGGGCGCCCTTAAAGTCGCTCAGGAAGCGGCTGATGTTCTCCACCTTGGCGCCGCGCCAGCCGTAGATGGACTGGTCGTCGTCGCCGACGATCATCACGTGGTTGCGATCGCCGGCCAGCAGGCGGATCCAGGCGTACTGGATGGCGTTGGTATCCTGGAACTCGTCCACCAGGATATGGGCGAAGCGCTGCTGGTAGTGCTGCAGGATATGCGGCTTGTGCAGCCACAGCTCGTGGGCCCGCAGCAGCAGCTCGGCGAAGTCGACGAGGCCGGCGCGATCGCAGGTCTCCTGGTAGATCTGGTAGAGCCGCAGGTAGGTCTTGGCCACCGGATCCCCCAATGGGTCTATGTCCCGGGGGCGCAGGCCGTCGTCCTTCTTGCCGTTGATGAAGCCCGCCACCGAGCGGGGCAGCCACTGCTTCTCGTCCAGGTTCTGGCCGCGGATCACCCGCTTGATGAGCCGCAGCTGATCGTCGCTGTCGAGGATCTGAAAATCGGCGGGCAGGTTGGCGTCCAGGTGGTGGGCGCGCAGCAGGCGGTGGGCGATGCCGTGGAAGGTGCCCATCCAGAGGCCGCGGTGGTTGCTGCCTGGGTCGCTGCCCAGCAGGGCTTCGATCCGCCCGCGCATCTCGGCCGCCGCCTTGTTGGTGAAGGTCACCGCCAGGATGGAGTAAGGGGAGGCACGCTCGACCCCCAGCAGCCAGGCGATGCGGTGCACCAGCACCCGGGTCTTGCCCGAGCCGGCGCCGGCCAGCACCAGCAGGTTCTCCAGCGGGGCGGCCACCGCCTCCCGCTGCTTGTCGTTGAGGCCGTCCAGCAGGGTTTCAATCTCCATCGCCACTCCTGATATTTTGTACAGTGGTGGGGATTATACACGGATTGGCGGGGCGGGGGACGACCGACCTCGGGGGAGGGCCATGTCGTTCGGGCGCGCAGACGGGGTTGGGTTAGATCAGGTTGAGCAGCTCGTCCAGCCGGTTGAGCATCAGATCCGGCAGGCGGCGCAACGCCTGCAAGGAGCGGCCGCGGTCGTTGAGCCAGGCGCTGCGGTAGCCGTTGTGCAGGGCGCCCAGTACGTCTGTGGTGACGTCGTCCCCCACGTGGAGTATCCGGGCCGGCGGCAGGCCCAGCCGGTCGGCCATCTGGGCAAACAGATCCGGCGCCGGCTTCATGGCAAAGCCGCCGCCAGCCTTGAGCACATGCTGGAAGTGGTGGTCCAGCCCCAGCCGCTCCAGCAGCACGTTGCCGTTGGTGATCACCACCAGCGGGAAGCGCTCGGCCAGGGCGGCGAGCACCTGGCGGGTGGCGTCGGGCACTTCGACCCGGGAGCGGATCTCCAGAAATTGGGTGAACACCTTGTCCGCCTCGTGGGCCGCTTCGGCGGCAGCCATGCCGCCCCATTCCAGGCCGCGGGCCAGCAGGCGTCGCCGGCACAGGGAGACGTCGTGTTTGAGGGCCGGTTGCTCGCGCCACAACTGCTGTTTCTGGGCCTGCCACCAGGCCCGATCGCACATGGCGGTCTGCAGGTAGGCATCGCGCATGTGGGCCACCATCCAGGCCTCCGCCTGCTCGATGACGGGCCCGTTGTCATACAGGGTGTCATCCAGATCGAAACTGAGGGCGGCGATGGGACCGAGGGCGCGAAAGAACTCCATGACTGACTCCGGGCACGATAAACCGCCTCATGCTAACGCGAATGGCGCGGGATGACGACGCTCGCGGTGGCCTAATGCCGTGCCGGCTGGGCGTAATCGGGCCCCATCTTGCGGCAAAAATCCTGCACCACCTGGTGGGCCAGCTGGGCTATGGTCGCGCAGCACTCCAGGCCGGGGCCGGTTCGCCAGCTGGCCACCTGGGAGATCATGGAGAGGCAGTTGTCGGTCAGATCCGGGATTTGAAGCAGGGTCAGCTTGCCGGCGGTCAGCTGCTCGGTCACCAGGGCCGGGGGTATGACGCCGACGCCGAAGCCCTCCTCGATCATGCGGATCATGGCGGCGAAGGAGTTGACGCAGCTGATGCGCGGAGCGTCTATGCCGTGCAGGTTCAGCAGGCTGACGATGTCCTGATGGGGCCGGGAGTGGGCGACGAAGGTGATGATGCGGTGCTGGGCCAGGCTGGCCAGATTGTCGTAGTGGCGGTGCAGCGGCGAGCCGCTGGCCACGATCCACTGCAGGGGATAGCGCACCAGCTCCAGGTTGTTCACCGACTCCAGCCGGATGGGGTCCACCTGAAAGGCGATGTCCAGGTAGCCCTTTTGCAGCTGGTTGCACAGGTTGCGACCGCTGTCGGCGGTGACCTCCACCTCCAGATCCGGAAACTGCTCCGAGATGCGGGCGATGAGCTGGGTGAACCAGGTGTAGATCACCGAGTCGATCACCCCCACCCGCACCTTGCCGCGGCCGTCCCGCGCCGCCCCCATGGCCTGACGCAGGGCATGGCTCTGACTGACGATGCGTTCGGCATACTCCCGCACCCGCTGGCCGTCCGGGGTCAGCACCACGCCGCGGCTCTCCCGCACGAACAGCTTGACCCCCAGCTCCTCCTCCAGCCCGGCGATGCGGTGGGAGATGGACGCC
The DNA here is from genome assembly GCF_039540575.1 of Pseudaeromonas paramecii. Taxonomy (NCBI): domain Bacteria; kingdom Pseudomonadati; phylum Pseudomonadota; class Gammaproteobacteria; order Aeromonadales; family Aeromonadaceae; genus Pseudaeromonas; species Pseudaeromonas paramecii. The sequence goes on along the minus strand of NZ_BAABFC010000003.1, from coordinate 110,569 downwards.
TGGGTGGTGAACAGCTTCTCGGCGGTGAGACGGAAGCTCTTGAGGCGGGCGACCCATAAGAAGGTCTCCAGAAAACGGATGTTCATGCGGTGCTCCAAGCCCCGGCCGGGGGCGGTGCAGGCCAAGCAAATTTCAGGCCAGCGAGTGAATACTTTTTCCTATCACGGGCCATGCAAATTAGTCGTTAGACAGGCATCCGGCCCCATCCGGATAATGTTCACACACACCGGATAGTGGCGACAAGGCAGTTTATTTCGTCGGTGTTTTCCCTCCTATCCAGCGTCATTCCCTAATAAATCGTCGAGCAAGAGTGTTTATTCCATGAGTGGTGCCCCCAGCCAGGGCGGGCGCGTGCCTGCGCCTGCCCAGATCGAACAAAATGTCAGCAATGTGAGCTGGCTCCCGGTGATCTTCGCCTGTCTGATGATTGCCGTGGGGCAATCCGGGATGGGACTGCTGCTGCCGGCCCTGCCCGGGCTGCAGGATGAACTGGGCCTGTCGGCCCAGCAGGCCCAGTGGCTGGTTTCCGGCTACCTGCTGGGCTTCGGCCCCAGCCAGCTGCTGTTCGGCCCCCTGTCCGACCGCTATGGTCGGCGCCCCGTGCTGCTGGCCGGCCTGAGCCTGGCCCTGGCGGGCATACTGCTGGCCCTGGCCGGCCACGGCAGCCTGACGGCCCTGCTGGTGGGCCGCCTGCTGCAGGGCATGGGTGCCGGCTGTGCCTCCGTCATCGCCCGGGTGTCGCTGCGGGATCGCTTCGAGGGCCCCTTCCTGCGTCAGGCCATGTCCTACTTCGCCACCACCATGGCCTTCGTGCCCACCATAGCGCCCCTGTTCGGCGGCCTGCTGGCCCAGCAGTTCGGCTGGCTCAGCGTGTTTGTCAGCATGGCCGGCTACCTGCTGCTGCTGTGGGTGGTGATCGTCTGCTACTTCGACGAGTGTCACCCGCCGCTGGCCCAGGGCCTGCGGATCCGGGATGTGGCCTGGCAGTACCTGGATCTGCTGCACAACCGCCACTTTCTCTGCTTCGCCGGCATCGTCTGGGTGCAGTACGGCCTCAACGTGCTGTGCGTCTGTGTGATGCCGTTCTTGATGCAGCGTGGCGTGGGGATGGATGCGGCGGACTACGGTCACTGGACCCTGCTGCCGGCCCTGGCGTTGATTGCCGGGGGCTTGGCGGCCAGCAAGAGCCGCCACCGCTTAAGCCAGTCCCAGCAGCTGCTGCTGGCCTGCCTGCTGCAGGGCATCGCCGGGCTGGGGCTAGTGGGTCTGCCCCTGTCGGCCTGGGGCCTGATGGGGTGTCAGGCACTGTTTGCCTTTGCCAACGGCATGGCCTTCCCATCGGCCCTCTCCAGCCTGCTGGCTCCCTTCAAGAAGACCGCCGGCACCGCCACCGCATTGGCCGGCGCCGGCCAGATGCTGGTGGCCTCCCTGGGCACCGCCTGGCTCGTCAGCCTGGGGGTCAACAGCCCGAGCGCCCTGGGTCACTGTCTGCTGCTGGGATCGGCCCTGCTGGTGCTGCTGGCTGGCCTGGGTCGCAAGGCGGTGCCCGCCGCCGATGAGTGGCATGGGGTGCCGAGCCATTCCTAGGGCCCCGCGACGGCGGGAGGGACAAAAACAAGACAGGCCCCATGGGGGCCTGTCTTCATCGGTGGATTATGCCAACGCCCTTAGGCGTCCAGCTTCTTGTGATAGGTGCGCTTGGTGCTGTTGATCTCCTCCAGCAGGGCCTTGGCCTCGTCCAGCTTGCCGTCCTTGAGCAGGCCCAGGGCCTGGTCCACCTGGCCGATCAGCTCATCCAGCCCCTGCTGGTAGGCCTGGCGGTTGGGGCCGTCGGCGGCCTCGTCCTTGAACTTCTTCGGCACTTCGCCCTTGGCATGGGTGGCGGCGGCCTTGAGCTGCTCCAGGCTGGTTTGCAGCTGGGCGGCGTCATCGGCGTTGTTGGCGGCCTTGAACGCCTTGGCCATGGCTTGCATGTCCATCTCCACCGGTGAATCGGCCAGGACGGGGGTGCTGAACAAACCGGCGGCCAGCAGCAGGCTGGCACACAGGGCGGGCAGTGTCTTCTTCATGAGGGCTCCTTGGGATGGGATGACTAAGTGAGTCTGCACTGCCAAGATTAACCAAGGATTAACAACTTTGTCAGGCTTCTTGTTTATCGGCTTTATTTCTCCGCCTGCTGGTGGGCCGTCTCCCAGAAGGCGCGGATCAGGGGCTCGTCCAGCCGGCGCTTCTGCACACACAGCCCCACGTCGAACGGCTTGAGGGCCGGGGAGACCGGCAGCACCCGGACCTTGTCCCCCAGCAGGCTGTGATCCAGCACCGCCTCGGGCACCAGGCCGACGCCGCAGCCCAGGGCCACCATGCTGACGATGGCCTCGTTGCCCGCCACCTCGGCGTACAGGTTGGGGCTGATGCCCTTGTTGCGAAACCACTGCTCGGAGCGCTTACGCCCCAGACCCTGGCTGGACAGGATCAGCGGCAGCCGCTCCCAGTCCGGCTCGCCCTCCGGCAGGAAGCGGCTCACCGGGCTGGGGCCGCGGGGGGCGATGAACACCAATGGGATCTTGGCCAGGCTGGTGAAGTGCAGCTTGCCCGGCAGGGCGTCGGGGCGGGCGGCGATGGCCAGATCCGTCTCCTCGTTCAGCACCTTCTCCATGGCCAGCGCCGGGTCGCCGGTCTCCAGGCGGATTTCCAGCTGGGGATAGCGGCTGCGAAAGCGGCTGAGGATGTCCGGCAGCAGGAAGTAGCTGGCGGTCACCGAACAGAACACCCGCAGCTGGCCCTGCAGGGGTTCGTCGCCATGGCGCAGATCCTGGCGCAGCTGCTCCCAGTCGTGGCTCAGCTGTTCGGCGAAGCTCAGCAGACGGCGGCCCGCCGGGGTGAGGGCGACGCTGCGGTTGTCCCGCTCCAGCAGGGTGCAGCCGGTCTCCTGCTCCAGGCGCTGGATGGCGCGGCTCAGGGTGGAGGGGCTGACCGCCATGGCGTCGGCGGTGCGGGCAAAGTGCAGGCTGTGGGCCAGGTGCATGAAGAGTTCGAGGTTGCGCAGATCCATGGCGGCTCACGTTCCTTAAAATGCAACATTCCGTTCCGAATATATCATTTCAAGCAATGTTTTGCCTGGGCTATAGTGTAGCGGTTGTTGTCGGGAGACCCCCGGCACGAAAATTCCAACTTATTGCCAGAGGGAGCTGCCGACATGGGCGCCAACTACTTCAATACCCTGAACCTGCGTCAACAACTGGCCCAACTGGGCAAGTGCCGTTTCATGAGCCGTGACGAATTCGCCAACGAGTGTGAATTCCTCAAGGGCAAGAAGGTCGTCATCGTCGGTTGCGGCGCTCAAGGTCTGAACCAGGGCCTGAACATGCGTGACTCCGGCCTGGACGTCGCCTACGCCCTGCGCGCCGAAGCCATCGCCGAGAAGCGCAAGTCCTTCCAGCAGGCCTCCGCCAACGGCTTCAAGGTGGGTACCTATGAAGAGCTGATCCCCACCGCCGACCTGGTGGTGAACCTGACCCCGGACAAGCAGCACACCAGCGTGGTCAAGGCCGTTATGCCCCTGATGAAGGAAGGCGCCGCCCTGGGCTACTCCCACGGTTTCAACATCGTGGAAGAAGGCACCCAGGTGCGTAAGGACCTGACCGTGGTCATGGTAGCGCCCAAGTGCCCCGGCACCGAGGTGCGTGAAGAGTACAAGCGTGGCTTCGGCGTACCGACCCTGATCGCCGTGCACCCGGAGAACGATCCCAAGGGCGAAGGCATGGCCATCGCCAAGGCCTGGGCCGCCGCCACCGGTGGTCACCGCGCCGGCGTGCTGGAGTCCTCCTTCGTCGCCGAAGTGAAGTCTGACCTGATGGGCGAACAGACCATCCTGTGCGGCATGCTGCAAGCCGGTTCCATCGTCTGCTACGAGAAGATGGTGGCCGAAGGCATCGAGCCGGGCTATGCCGGCAAGCTGCTGCAGTTCGGCTGGGAAACCGTCACCGAGGCCCTGAAGCAGGGCGGCATCACCACCATGATGGATCGCCTGTCCAACCCCGCCAAGCTGAAGGCCTTCGAACTGGCCGAGGCCATGAAGGATCTGCTGCGTCCGCTGTTCGAGAAGCACATGGACGACATCATCGGCGGCGCCTTCTCCTCCGGCATGATGGCCGACTGGGCCAACGACGATGCCAAGCTGCTGGGCTGGCGTGAAGAGACCGGCAAGAGTGCCTTCGAGAACGCCCCGGCTTTCTCCGGCCAGATCGCCGAGCAGGAATACTTCGACCACGGCATCCTGATGGTGGCCATGGTCAAGGCGGGTGTGGAACTGGCCTTCGAAACCATGGTAGCCGCCGGCATCATCGAAGAGTCTGCCTACTACGAGTCGCTGCACGAGCTGCCGCTGATCGCCAACACCATCGCCCGTAAGCGCCTGTACGAGATGAACGTGGTCATCTCCGACACCGCCGAATACGGTAACTACCTGTTCGCCAACGCTGCCGTGCCCCTGCTGCGCGAGCACATCATGCCCAAGGTGGGTCTGGATGTGATCGGCAAGGGCCTGGCCACCAAGGACAACGGCGTGGACAACGTGGTGCTGGTACAGGTCAACGATACCATCCGCAACCACCCCATCGAGCAGGTGGGCAAGGTACTGCGTGGCTACATGAAGGACATGAAGCGCATCGCCGTCGGCGGCTAAGCCAACCGATTTTTCCCTCAGGGGCCTGCGGGCCCCGTAAAGCACCCCAAAAGGGTCCCATTAACCGCCTTATCCAGGCGGTTTTTTTCTGCCTGGGCGGCACAAACGGAGACAGTTGGCGCCAGCTCACAGCACAGGCACGATAATCTTGTTAATAATCGTTATCATCTTCATTGATAACAATTCCCATTTGTTTCTATACTACGCCTTCCAATAAAAGGGCCGCGAGCCCAACCCTCAAAAAATTGACAAGGAAAGGTGTATGTCTGAGTTTGCTGTGGCGGCCAACCGCCTGCGCATTGCCCCCCTGACCCGAATTCTGCGCGCCCTCTGGTGGACCCCGAGTCTGCTGCTGGCGGCGCCCCTGCAGGCCGAAGAGGCGGCCCAGCTGCCCGCCGTGGTGGTGAGCGGCCAGGGTGATGACGGCGTGACCCAGGGCGCCGGTTCCTATAGCGGCGGCACCAGCAGCACGGCCACCAAGCTGCCCCTGACCCAGCGGCAGACGCCCCAGGCGGTGACCGTGGTGACCCGGGACAAGATGGATGACTTCGCCCAGCACGACATCAACCGGGTGCTGGACGCCGTGCCCGGCGTGACAGTGGAGCGCATCGAGACAGACCGTTCCTATTACACCTCCCGCGGCTTCGACATCACCAACTTCCAGGTGGACGGGGTGGGCCTGCCCCTGATCAACGGCAACCTCAACGGGGATCTGGATACTGCCATCTACGATCGGGTGGAGGTACTGCGCGGCGCCAACGGCCTGATGAGCGGCGCCGGCAACCCCTCCGCCACCGTCAACCTGGTGCGCAAGCGCCCGACCCACGACACCCAGGCGGCCATGAGCTTCACCGGCGGCTCCTGGGACCAGCGTCGGGTGGAGACCGATCTCTCCGGCTCCCTGGTCGCCTCCGAGACGGTGCGTGGCCGCGTGGTGCTGGTGAAGGAAGACAGCGAGTCCTACCTGGATCGCTACGCCAAGGACAAGGCCACCCTGTATGGCATCGTCGAGGCGGATCTGGCGGACGGCACCCTGCTGACCCTGGGGGCCCACTATCAGCAGAACAATGCCGACAGCCCGCTGTGGGGGGCCCTGCCGCTCTACTACAGCGACGGCTCCGCCACTAACTATGACCGCAGCACCAGCACCAGCACCGACTGGGCCTACTGGGACGTGGAGAAGCAGAACTACTTCATCGAGCTGACCCAGGCCCTGGCCCACGGCTGGCAGGGCAAGCTGGCCTACAACTTCTTCTCCACCCAGCAAGACAGCCAGTTGTTCTACGTCTACGGCACCCCCAACCAGGACAGCAGCAACGGCAGCGGCCTCTACAGCTACCCCAGCCAGTACGGCCAGGACTACCAGCAGCACGTGGTGGATCTCTATGCCAGCGGCCCGCTGCAACTGGCCGGTCGCGAGCACCAGCTGGTGGCGGGCCTGCAATACGCCCGGGATCGGGTGCAGGAGCTCTCCTGGTACGGCAGTGACATCGGCACCGAGATCGCCGATCTCGACAGCTGGGACGGCAGCTACAGCAAGCCGGACTTCGATGCCTACTCCCTCTCCAGCGACTGGGATCGGGAGCAGATGAGCGCCTACCTGGCCGGTCGCTTCAGCCTGACCGATGCCCTGTACTGGACCCTGGGTGGCCGCCTGGCTCGTTACGAGAGCACAGGCGTCAGCTACGGTGCGGCGCGCGCCAGCAAGACCAGCGGCAAGTTCCTGCCCTACACCGGCCTGGTGTATGACCTGACCGAGCAGCTGTCACTCTATGCCAGCTATGCCACCATCTTCACCCCGCAGACCGATGCCGACCAGAACGGTGACCCCCTGGATCCCATGGAAGGCGCCAGCTACGAGGGGGGCGTCAAGGGTGAGTTCTACCAGGGGCGCCTGAACACCACAGTCTCCGTATTCCGCTCCCAGCAAGATAACGTGGCCGAGGCCGCCGGTACCCGGCCGGGCACCTCCGACACCTACTACCGCGGTGTGGATGGCGTGACCAGTCAGGGCTACGAACTGGAGGCTAGCGGCGAACTGCTGCCCAACTGGCAGCTGGCCGGCGGCTTCACCCAGCTGTCCATCGAAGATGCCGATGGCAACAAGGCCCTGACCTATGTGCCCCGTCAGCTGGTCAAGCTGGCCACCAGCTACCAGATCCGCGACCTCAAGCTGGGGGCGGCCCTCAAGTGGCAGGGTGACATCTATCGCACCAGCAGCATCAACACCGAAATCCGGCAGAAGCAGTATGCCCTGCTGGATCTGATGGCCCGTTACCAGTTCACCCCCAACGCCTACCTGGCGCTGAACATCAACAACGTCACCGACGAGAAGTACATCAACAGCCTGTATTGGGAACAGGGCTACTACGGGGCACCCCGCAGCCTGGCCCTGACCGCCGGCCTGACCTTCTAAGGTGAGCCAGGTGGCGCGGCTGAGCTTCACCCCTAGCCCGACCCGGACCGCCGCTCCCCTGATGGGAGTGGCGGCCAACCCCTGGTTGGCATCCGAGGCGGATACACGCCTGGCGGCTGTGCTGCTGGCCTATGGTCGGCACCACTTTGCCGATCTGCCGGCGGTGACGGATCTTGCGGCCTGGCCGGAGGAGCAACAGGAGGCCCTGGCCTCCGAGTGGTCTCGGGGCCTGTGTTTCCAGGTGCTGCTGGGTCAGCTCAACGGCTGGATCCTGACTGGTCACCACCAGGGTGACTGGCATCTGGCACTGGATGAGACCTTGCGGGCCACCCTCGTTCAGACCCGCGGGCCCACTGGCCAGAGTGCGGATCCCTGGCCCCTGCTGGCCTGCGGGCTCTGGCCCTGGTTTGCCGCCCTGAGCCGGGTGGCGGCCTGCCGGCCCCGGGTGCTCTGGTCCAACGCCGCCTGCTACTGGCACTGGTATCTGTCGGCCGAGCCCCTGGCGCAGGCGCTGGCGGAGCTGACTCCCGCCCAGCGGGAGCCGGCCGAGTGTCGTCGCCAGGCCGCCCAGGCCTATGTGCTGGCCCGGGAGTGGCCCGCGGTGGCCGCCGCCGATCCCGTGAGCCGGCTTATCGGCCGCAACCCCCTCTACCAGCCGGTGCGCCTGCGCTGCCGGGGCGGGGTGAGCGAGCCCATGCGTCGCATCTGCTGTCAGCGCCATCGCCTGCCGGGTCTGGGGCTCTGCCCCAGCTGCCCCCAGGCCCTGCCTGGTTTGGAGGAGAGCCATGTTTGAACTGCAAGGGGCCGCGTTCACCCTCGGCGAACGGTTTTTGCTGGCCCCCCTGGATCTGACCCTGGTGCAGGGGGAAGTGGTGGGGCTCATCGGCCATAACGGCTCTGGCAAGTCCACCCTGCTCAAGCTGCTGGCTCGCCAGCAGGCCTGCAGCCAGGGGCGGTTGACCCTGGACGGTCTTCCCTTGGCCGATTTCGCCACCCGGGAGTTCGCCCGTCAGGTGGCCTACCTGCCGCAACATCCGCCGGCCACGGATCAGTTGACCGTGGGGGAGCTGGTGCGCTTTGGCCGTCAGCCCTGGCATGGCTTGCTGGGCCGCTTTGGCGAGGCTGACCGCCAGGCGGTGGAGGAGGCCCTGAGCCTGACCGGCATGCAGCCCTACCGGCATCGCCTGGTGGACACCCTCTCCGGTGGTGAGCGGCAGCGGGCCTGGCTCGCCACCCTGATCGCTCAGCAGACCCGATTTTTGCTGCTGGATGAACCCACCTCGGCGCTGGATGTGGCCCATCAGGTGGAGGTGCTGGATCTGATCCGGCGGCTCAGCCATCAGCTGAACCTGGGGGTCATCATGGTGCTGCACGACATCAACATGGCCGCCCGCTACTGCGACCATCTGGTGGCCCTGCGCGAGGGTCGCCTATTGTGCCGCGGCACCCCGGCTCAGCTGATGAATGGCGCCGCCCTGGCGGACATCTATGGCCTGCCCATGACGGTGCTGCCGCACCCGGTATCCGGTCAGCCGGTGAGCGTGGTGCTCTGATGCGCTGGCTCTGTCTGCTGCTGGCCCTGATCGCCGTCCCCGCGTTCGCTACCCCCAGGGTGGTGGCCCTGGACTGGGCATCCGGCGAGACGGCGCTGGCCCTGGGGGTGGTGCCGGTGGGCTTTGCCCAGATCCCCGATTACCGCATCTGGAGCGGCGACATGCCCATGCCGGCCGCCGTGGTGGATGTGGGCCTGCGCATGGAGCCCAATCTGGAGCTGATCCGCGCCCTGCGACCGGACCTCATCCTGATCGCTCCGTTGCAGGCCACCCTGAGGCCCCAACTGGCCCGCATCGCCCCGGTGCAGGTGGTGACCTTCAACGACGCCCAGCAGCCCGATGGCTATCTGCAGGCCAAGCTGGCCACCCGGGAGCTGGCGGTCCGGCTGGGTCGCAGCGCGGCGGCCGAGGCGCTAATTGCCCAAAGCGACGCGGCCCTGGCCAGCCTGGGCCGGCAGTTGCACGGTGCGCCGCCCCTTTACCTTTTGCGCTTCGCCGACCGGCGGCATGCCTGGGTGCTGGGGCGTCAGAGCCTGTTCGGCGGCGCCCTGGCGGCGGCCGGGGTGCCCCTGGCCATGCAGGAGGCCACCAACACCTGGGGCTTCAGCAACCTGCCCCTGACCGACTTGGCCAAGGTGCCCGAGGCGCAGATCCTTTACATCGACCCCCTGCCGTTTGCCGATCTGTCGGTGCTGGATGACAACCAGTTGTGGCGCCAGTTGCCGGCGGTGCAGGCCGGTCGGGTACTGGGGCTGCCGGCGGTCTGGCTGGGTAACGGTCTGCCCAGCGTGCTGCGCTTCAGCCAGCTGCTGGCCGAGCGCTGGCCCAATCCCCAGGAGGCCGGATGAGCAGCCAGACCCTGACCTTACCCCACCGTCTGCCCCTGGCCTCCCGCGCCCTGGGCTGGGCGGGATTGGCCCTGCTGGCCGCCCTGACCCTGGCCCTGTGGCAGTTGCAGCAGCTGTGGCCCCTAGCCCAGTGGGCCAGCGCCTGGCACGCCGACCCGGCCCAGCTGAGCTGGCCGGCCCTAGAGTGGCGCTACGCCCAGCTGCCACGGCTGGTGGTCTGCCTGCTGGCCGGTGGCGCCCTGGGCCTGTCCGGCGCCTTGTTGCAACAGGGGCTGGGCAACCCGCTGGCGGCGCCGGAGACCCTGGGGATCCAGGGTGGCGCTTTGCTGGCTCTGGCCCTGGGCACCCTCTATCAGCCCCACTGGCTGCAACAGGGCGGCCAGTGGCTGGCCATGGGGGGCGGCGCCCTGGCGGCGGCCCTGGTGCTGGGACTGGCGGCGCGCCGCCACTATTCACCCCTGGCCCTGCTGCTGGCGGGTCTGCTGGTGAGCCTGATCTGCAGCGCCCTGCTGACCCTGCTGATGCTGCGACACGACATCGCTCTGCTGGCGCTGCACAGCCACCTGGCCGGCTCCCTGGCCCAGGATGGCTGGCAGCCGGTGCGGCAGCTGGCACCGGCCCTGGCGGTGGCCGCGGCCCTGGCGGCTTTGCTGGTGCGACCCCTGGGGCTGCTGGCCATGGCGGATCAGGGGGTGCGCAGCCTGGGGGCCTCGCCGGGTCGCCTGCGGCTGCTGGCCCTGGGACTGGCCATCTTTCTGAGTGCCCAGGTGGTGAGTCAGGTGGGGGTGGTGAGCCTGGTGGCCCTGGCCGCCCCCCTGCTGGCCCGCCTCAGCGGCGCCCGTCGCCTGGGGCCCCGTCTGCTGGCCGCCAGCCTGTTCGGTGCCGCCCTGCTGCTGTTGGCCGACGCCCTGGTGCGCTATCTGCCGCTGCAGGGGGATGCCCCCACCGGCAGCCTGGTTGCCCTGCTGGGGGCGCCCCTGCTGGGGGCCCTGGTGCTCAGGCTGAGTCTGCCGGAGGCGCCGGCCTCGGCGGCCGCCGGTCCGGCCCGCCATGGCAAGCCGGCCCGGCTGCTGGGTGGCTTGCTGGGGTTGAGCCTGGTGGCCGGTCTGCTGGGGCTGATGCTGGCCCGGGGTCCATCGGGCTGGCAGTGGGGCGGCGAGGCGGATCTGCTGCTGGAGTGGCGTCTGCCGCGCTTGCTGGGGGCCCTGGCCGCCGGCCTGTTGCTGGCCCAGGCGGGGGTGATAGTCCAGCGGCTGGCGGGCAATCCCCTGGCCAGCCCGGAAGTGCTGGGGATCAGCAGCAGCTGCGGTCTGGGGCTGATCCTGCTGGGGCTCTTGCTGCCGGAAGCCGGTCGCGGCCTGCAGCTGCTGGTGGGGGCGGGCAGTGCCTTCGGCCTGTTGGCCCTGCTGCTGTGGTGGAGCCGGCGTTCCCACTTCTCGCCGCTTAAGTTGCTGTTGTGCGGCATGACCCTCACCACCTTGTACGGGGCGGCCCAGAGCCTGGTGCTGGGCAGCGGCGATCCCCGCGGCCTGCAGCTGCTGAGCTGGATGTCGGGCTCCACCTACTACGTCACCGGCCCCCTGGCCCTGGGGCTGCTGGCCCTGGCGCTGGTCGCTGGCCTGCTGCTGTGGCCCCTGTGTCGCTGGCTGGAGCTGCTGCCCCTGGGAACCGCCAGTGCCAGCGCCTTTGGCGTCGGCCCGCAGCGCAGCCGCCTGGGATTGCTGGCCCTGGCGGCGCTGCTGACCACGGCCGCCACCCTGCTGGTGGGCCCCATCAGCTTCGTCGGTCTGCTGGCGCCCCATCTGGCCCGCCAGTTGGGCCTGTGCCGTGCCCGGGAGCAGCTGCTGGGTGCCAGCCTGCTGGGGGCCTTGGTGATGCTGCTGGCGGACTGGTTGGGGCGGCTGTGGCTGTTTCCGGATCAGGTGCCCGCCGGCCTGATGGCCTCCCTGTTGGGCGGTCTCTATTTCCTGTGTTGTCTGTGGCGTCGCACCTGATGACGCCGGCAAGCCGCGTAGAGGAGGAGTTCTATGACCACTGCCGCCCTGCATAGCCAACTGGCGTGGAATGAGCGCCAGCTGGCTTGCCAAGATCGCCAACTGGCTTGGCAAGACAGTCGCCGGGCCAGGCAAGGGCCCAGGCCAGTGCGGCCGGCGTCGGCCCGGCCGCTGCCCCAGGTGGCGGCACCGCGCAGCTGCCCTCTGGGTGGTCAGCGTAGCCGGCTGGTGTGCGGCCTGCTGGTGCTGCTGACCCACCTGGGCGCCGCCTGGGCCCTGTGGCATCAGCCCGCCATTGAGGTGCCGGTTACGCCGCCCGGCGTGGTGGCGGTGCGCTGGGTCGCGGCACCGGCGCCTGTGGTGGCGGCTCCGCAGACGCCGCCGGCCCCCCAGGCAGTCCAGCCGCCACCGCCCAAGCCGGAACCCAAGCCTGAGCCCAAGCCAACACCTGTGGCGAAGCCCAAGCCGACGGCTAAACCCAAGCCCGTGGCACGGGCCAAGCCGGTGCCGCCGGCACCCCAGGCGTCGCCTGCCGCCCCTCAGGCGGCCGCGCCGGCGCCGGTGGCCAGTGCGCCGGCCCAGCAGACACAGAAGCAGGGGCAGCCTGGGCCCAGCCAGTCGTCCCCCCAATTCAACGCCGCCTACCTGAACAACCCGGCCCCCGCCTATCCGCCCCTGTCCCGGCGGTTTCGCGAGGAGGGCAAGGTGATGCTACGGGTCAGAGTCTCCGCCGACGGTCAGCCCCTGGCGGTGGAGCTGGCCCAGGGCAGCGGTCATCCGCGGCTGGACGAGGCGGCCCGCAAGACGGTGCTGAGCTGGCGCTTCGTGCCGGCGCGGCGTGGCGAACAGAAGGTGGCAGCCTGGGTGCGCGTCCCCATCGTTTTTCAATTGAGGAGTTAATCGGATGAATCCAAACGTCGAGCCTGGCGCCATGGGCATGGCCCAGCTGTTGACCCAGAACTCGGGCCTGGGGCTGGTGCCCCTGGTGCTCTTGATCCTGATGTCCATGGGTACCCTCTATTACCTGCTGTTCAAGTGCTGGGTGGCCTGGCAGGAGAAGCGCCGCAGCCGCGCCTACCTCAAGGGCTTCTGGCAGTGCCCGGATCTGGAGGCGGTGGCCGGCCAGCTGGCCAGCGGCGCCAACGAAGCCTATGGCCGCCTGTGTGCCGCCGCCCTGGGGGCTGCCCGCCAGGCCCAGCAGGCGGAGGGGCGCCTGCTGTTGGGCTCGGGCGAGGAGTTTGTGCTGCGGGCCCTGCGCCACGCCATCAGCCGGGAGCGGTTGCGGCTGGAGGCGGGGCTGACCTTCCTGGCCTCGGTGGGCTCGGCAGCCCCCTTTGTCGGCCTGTTCGGCACCGTCTGGGGCATCTATCACGCCCTGCTGGCCATAGGTGCCAGCGGCCAGAGCAGCCTGGACAAGGTGGCGGGCCCGGTGGGCGAGGCCCTGGTGATGACGGGCTTCGGCCTGGCGGTGGCCCTGCCGGCGGTGCTGATCTACAACCTGTTCGTGCGGCTCAACCGCCTGAAGATGGCCTCGCTGGAAGGCTTCGCCCATGACTTGCACGCCCTGCTCACCACGGGCGGCCGGCAGAGCCAGGAGGTGCGCTGATGGCCTTCGGACGCCTGGGGGGAGAGGAGGGGGAGGAGCAGCCGATGGCGGACATCAACATGATCCCCATGATCGATGTGATGCTGGTGCTGCTGATTGTCTTCATGATCACCGCGCCCCTGCTGACCAACGCGGTGAAGCTGGAGCTGCCGGAGGCCAGCAGTGCCGAGAATCAGCCCAAGCCGGATGACATCAGCCTGGCGCTGGATGCCCAGGGGCAGAGCTTCTGGAACGGCGAGCCCTGCGACAGTGCCTGTCTGGACGACAAGATGGGCCAGCTGGCGGACAAGCAGCCGCAACCCGAGCTGCAGCTCAAGGTGGACAAGCAGGTGCCCTACGAGCAGGTGGCCAAGCTGATGGCCCAGGCCTCCCGCCACGGCCTCACCAAGCTGGCCTTCGTGAGCGACCCAAGTGGCGCCTAAATGGCGCCTTCCACCCCCCGTCTCCACCCAAGGTAGGGATTGCGCTGGATCACACTCTGGCGTCTAATCCCTGCTGCCGTTTTCTATCCGCCTGCTCAGGTTTTTTATCCATGGCCTCTACCTCACACAATCCCGGGTCGCTGTTTCAGCTGACCTGGCCGCTGTTCATCGATCTGGCGTTTCACTTTCTCACCGGCGCCCTCAACACCTTCATGGTGGGCCACGTCTCCTACCAGGCGGTGGCCGCCCTGGCGGTGGGCAACCAGATCCTGGATCTGTGCATCACCCTGTTCAACTTCATCGGCATCGGCTGCAGCGTGGTGATCGCCCAGTATTTGGGATCCGGCAACCGGCGCATGGCCCGCCAGGTGGTGCACACCGCCATCGGCTTCAACCTGCTGGTGGGCCTGGTGGCCATGCTGGTGGTGCTGCTGGGCGCCGATGGCCTGCTGCACCTGATGAACATGCCGGACAACCTGATGCAGGATGGGCATAGCTACCTGACCATCATAGGCCTCTTGCTGGTACCGGAGGCGGCCAGTCTCTGCCTGGCGGCCACCCTGCGGGCCCATGGCCACACCCGGGAGGCCATGTACGTGACCCTGGTGGCCAACCTCATCACCTTCGTCGGCAATGCCCTGCTGCTGTTCGGCTGGTTCGGCCTGCCCCAGCTGGGGGTGGCCGGGGTGGCCTGGAGTACCGTGGTGGGCCGGCTGGTGGCGGTGGCCCTGCTGGTCTACCTGCTGCAGGCCCGCACCGGCATCCGCCTCTATCCGTTGCGCTTCTTCCACTGGCCGCGGGCCGTGCTGGGCAAGATCATGCATATCGGTCTGCCGGCCGCCGGGGAGAACCTCTCCTGGATGCTGCAGTTCATGGTGGTGACCTCCTTCGTCGCCCTGCTGGGGGACAAGGCCTTGGCTACCCAGTCGTTCTTCTTCCAGATCTGCCTGTTCATCCTGCTGTTCGGCCTGTCCATCGGCCTGGGCACCGAGATCCTCATCGGCCATCTGGTGGGGGCGGGCAAGTTCGAGCAGGCCTATCACCAGCTGCTGCGCAGTCTCAAGCTGGGGCTGCTGGTGACCGCCGCCGTGGTGGTGCCGGCGGCCTTCGGCGGTGGCCACTTCTTCATGAGCCTGTTTACGGATGATCAGGAAATCGTGGCCATGGCCACCCAGCTGTTCTTCATCAGCCTGATCCTGGAACCCGGGCGCACCTTCAATATCGTGGTGATCAACTCGCTGCGGGCCACCGGCGATGCCCGCTTCCCGCTGATGATGGCCATCCTCTCCATGTGGGGGCTGGCCATTCCGCTGGCCTGGTTCCTGGGGCTGCATCTGGGCTGGGGTCTGGTTGGGATCTGGCTGGCGTTTGCCGCCGACGAATGGACCCGGGGCCTGGCCATGTACTGGCGTTGGAAGAGCCGGCGCTGGGAAAAAAAGGTTCTTGTGAGTCCCATTGCCGAGGGATCGGCGCTGCAGGGTTAATGCGGCCTTAACCAACCCGGCTAAAGGTCAACCGGCATTGCTCAAATCTTGTACCCTGGTTCTCCAAGCTGAGGAGAATCGACATGTTCCATGGTATCGCCAGCGTGGCCCGGCAGGATTGGCCGGCCACCTACACCATGGACAAGGGAGTGTCCGACACCCGTACCCTGGCCCCGGTGACCCGGGTCAACCAAGAGGCGCAGACCCAGGATCCGCAGACCCGGGACCAGACGCGCCAGTGGCTGGTGGCCGGGGCCAAACACCATCAGCAGCAGGCGGTGTTCGACGCCTATCTGGATGGCAGCGATCAGGCTCGGCATGACAATCAGGGGCCGGATCTGTACGACTGGTATCGCGAGGCGCGGGTGCAGCGCCAGCTGAATAACTGGCTGGATGATGCCACCGGCGACACCCCGGCACCGACCCCCCGCCATACCCTGGCCAGCCGCTACGGCGAAGCCGCCACCCGCCCCGGCCAGGTGTTCAGCGTCGCCGTGTAGGAGACGACGCTCATTCCATCAGACCCGATAAAAATCCTTATACCAGGCCACAAACCGCGCCAGGCCGTCGGCCAGTGCGGTGTGGGGTTTGAAGCCGATGGCGGCTTCCAGGGCCGAGGTGTCGGCGCTGGTTTCCAGTACGTCGCCGGGCTGCATGGGCAGCAGGTTCATCTGCGCCTTCACCCCCAGGGCCCGCTCCAGCTCGCCGATGAAGTGGGTCAGGGCCACCGGCTGGCTGTTGCCTATGTTGTACACCCGATAGGGCGCCGAGCTGTCCGCCGCTGAGCCGGTCTCCACCGTCCAGGCCGGGTTGGGCTGGGGGATGACGTCGGTCAACCGCACCACTGCCTCGGCGATGTCGTCTATGTAGGTGAAGTCCCGGCGCATGTCGCCCTGGTTGTACACGTCGATGGCTTGCCCTGCCAGAATCGCCTTGGTGAACTTGAACAGCGCCATGTCCGGCCGGCCCCAGGGGCCATAGACGGTGAAGAAGCGCAGCCCTGTGGTGGGCAGGCCGTAGAGATGGGCATAGCTGTGGCTCATCAGCTCGTTGGCCTTCTTGGTGGCGGCGTACAAGGAGACGGGGTGATCCACGCTGTCGCTGGTGGCAAACGGCGTCTTGCGGTTGAGGCCGTAGACCGAGCTCGATGAGGCGTAGAGCAGGTGGCCGACCTGGGTCTGGCGGCAGCCCTCCAAGATGTTCAGGTGCCCCACCAGGTTGGCGTCGGCATAGGCGTGGGGGTTGTCCAGGGAGTAGCGCACCCCGGCCTGGGCGCCCAGATGCACCACCCGATCAAAGCGCTGTTGGGCGAACAGATCCGCCATGGCGGGCCGGTCAGCCAGCTCCCCCTTGATGAAACTAAAGCCCGCCTCCGGCGCCAGCAGGGCCAGGCGGGCCTCTTTTAACCGCACGTCGTAGTAGTCGTTGAGGTTGTCCAGCCCCACCACCTGGTGGCCGGCGGCCAGCAGCCGCTGGCTGACATGAAAGCCGATAAAACCGGCGGCGCCGGTGACCAGGTACTTCATGGTGACTCCTTGCCGGGGGATTGGCCCGCGCTGCTAGTAATGGCGTGTTGGGGTATAGCGATAGGGGGCGACCTGCTCCTCCGGCGCCGGGCAGTCGGCCAGGATGGCATCGCTGCGCACCAGTAGCCATTCATCGCCATGCCGGTTACCCAGGGCTTCACCCTTGGCCGGATCGAAACAGCCGGCCAGACGGGCTTGTTGCCCCAGCACCCAGCGGCCGGGGGCGGCCTTGAGCCAGACGGCGGCATTGGGCGCCTGCTGCTTGTCGTTCATGGCATAGGGGTAATGCAGCACCGGGTGGCCGGCAAACAGCAACAGCTGCTCACGAAAATCCACGATCAGCACCTCGTCCTGGGCCGGCACCCGCGCATCCACCTGGGCCATGATGTCCGCCGGGGTGCGTACCGGGTTAAGCAGCGGATAGGCCCACAGCCCATAGTGCAACCAGAGCAGGGTCAGCACCGCCAGCAGGCCGGTGAGGGGTTGGCGGCGCAGCCAGAGCTTGGCCAGCAGGCCGGTGACACCCAGGCTCAGGGCCAGGGGCCAGGCCGGTCCGGAGAGTTCGGCGGTGAGCTTGTCCAGCTGGTGGCTCAGCAGCAGGGCGGGCACCAGCAGCAGGAACAGGCTAGGCAGCAGCCAGGCCAGGCCGGTGAACAGACGGGCGGGCCAGCGGCGGGCCAGCAGCAGCGACAGCCAGGGGGCGGCCAGCAGGGCCAGGGCCGGGGTCAGGGGCGTCATGTAGACGCCGCGCTTGCCCGGCGAGCAGGAGAAGAACAGCAGGGCGGCCAGCAGGTAGCCCATCAGCAGCAGGGCGGCCCGGTTGCCGGTCTTTACCGCCTTGGCGCCCTGCCAGATGAGCCAGGGCAGCAGGAGGGAGAGGGGCAGCCAGAAGGGCGGGATCACGTTGGTCAGGTAGTACCAGAAGGGTTTGACGTGATGCCAGGCGTTGGCGTAGCGAGTCACCGTCTGGCGGAACAGGATATTGTCCCGATAGGCCAGGTGCAGGGGATCACCGCTGTGGGCCACGGCCAGCACCATGGGTACCAGCCAGAGGCTGATGGCCAGCAGCATCACCAGGGGGCCGGCCATGGCCTTGAGCCATTGGCGCAGGCTGGCCTGACGGATGGCTTGCCAGTGGGTCCACAGCGCCGGCAGCAGCACCAGGGCGGCTATGATGCCCACCCCCTTGGTGATGATGCCCAGCCCAGCGGCAAACCAGCCCAGGTAGTACCAGCGCCAGCCGTCCTGACAGACTAAGAAGCGCAGGAAGCCGTAGAGCCCCAGTGTGACGAAGAAGGTGAGCAGGGCGTCGATCTGCGCCAGGTGTGCCTGCACGGTGAACTGCACGGTGAACAGCAGCAGCAGGCCGGCCCGCAGGCCGGTGGCGTTATCCCACAGGCGGCGGGCGGCGTCATACACCAGCGCCACGCACCCCAGCCCGGCCAGCAGGGAGGGCAGCAGGAAGCTCAGCTTGAGGCTGCCGGTCAGGCTGTAGAAGAAGGCGATGAGCCACATTAGCATGGGCGGCTTGTCGGGGTAGAGCTCGCCGCCGCGCATGGGGAACAGCCATTGGCCCGACTCCACCATCTGCTTGGCCACCAGGGCGAAGCGGGGTTCATCGGCGGGCCAGGGATCCCGCAGCCCCAGGCCGGCACCCAGCACCACCAGGGCCAGCAACAGCAGCCAGAACAGATCCTGGCGGGCGGAACGGGAACCGTGCAGCAGCAGGGTGTCGGTGAGCATGCTTACCTCGAGGTCAGTGGCTGGCCTTGTCGCGCCGCCAGCCGCGGTGGCGGATATCCAGATAGAGGTTGTACAGGGCGGTGAAGGCGGGGAACAGGTTCTGCAGCACGCCCACCGAGTCCTGCTTGGGGGAGAAGACGAAGTAGCTGAGGGTCATCAGGCTGCCGCAGACGCTCATGTACCAGAAGACCCGCGGGATCACGGGCTTGCCGGCGCGCTTGGCGGCGACAAACTGCACCAGCCAGCGGCCGCCGAACATGATGGCGCCGGTGTAGCCGATGAGTTTCCAGCCGGTGATGTGGATGCCGGTCCAATCCAGGGCCGCGATGGGGGCGTTGAGCCACTCCATTTAGAGTTGCTCCTGCACCAGGATCACCTTGGCCCGGCGCTTGAGCCACCAGACCCCCAGCACATCCACCAGGCCCACCCAGAGGCGGTTCCACACCCCGTAGTTGGACTTGCCCGCCAGACGGGGTCTGTGATTGACCGGGTGCACCAGCATGATGCCGCCCTGAGCTTGCAGCAGGGTGGGGATGTATCTGTGCATGTGATTGAAGGCCGGCAGCCGCAGGTAGCGGGCCAGCAACACCGCCTTCAGGCCGCAACCGGTATCCGGGATGCCGTCCTTGAGCATGAAATCACGAAAACCGTTGGCCAGCTTGGAAGAGAGGCGCTTGACCCAGTCATCCCGCCGGTTGACCCGATGGCCGATGACGCCCCATACCTTGGCGTCCTGGTCATGGGCCTGCATCACGGCGGCCAGCATGCCGGGGATGTCGGCGGGATCGTTCTGGCCATCGGCGTCCAGCACCACCAGCCATTGACCGCTGGCCTGCCAGGCCCCGCTCAGGATGGCCAGGCTCTGGCCCACGCTCTGGGCGTGGCGGATCACCTTGAGGGGCACCTGCCCTTCGGCATGGATGGCCTGCAGGGTGGTGAAGGTGTCGTCCGTGCTGCCATCGTCCACGTAGATGAGCTCGTAGTCGTAGCGCTCCGTCATGGCGGCGCGGATCTCCTCGATCAGGGGTCTGAGGTTATCGACTTCGTTCTTGGCGGGTATGACGATGGACACGGTGGGGGCAGTAGCCTGGGCCGTAGGGTGCATGATGGGATTCCTAGAGGTGCCTGAGGCAAAACAGGCGCTTATTGTGCCTGATGGCGGCGGTCGCTGTAAATTCTGGGGCATGATTCGGTCAGCGGACCTAAAAACGGGAGAGCTCGGGCTCCAGCGGCACTGACTCGCGCACCGCATAGCCTTGCAGGTAGTCGGCCCCCAGCTCGGTGAGGGTCAGCAGCTGCTGTTCACTCTCCACCCGATAGGCCAGCAGCGGCAGATCCCGGGTGTGGGCCTCCTCCAGCCAGTGTTCCCATAGGGCGCGCGGTGTGCGTCTCACATCCATGCGCAGCAGCTGGAAGGGCAACAGCTGGCTGCAGGGGTTTTCCATGTCCTCCACATCCAGGGCGAACTGGATGCCGGCATCGTGCAGCAGGGCCATGGCCTTGCGCAGGTGCGGCATGTCGGTGGTCTTGTCCAGCTCCAGCAGATCCAGCAGCAGCTGGTGGGGGCCCAGCTGATCCGCCATGGCGATGAGCTGGTGACGCACCTCGTCCAGCAGCAGGGAGTTGGCAAACAGGTTGAGATTCCAGCACCCCTCCAGGTTGTGGAAGGGGATGAGCTCGGCGGCCTGCTGACAGACATCCAGATCCAGGTCGGGACGCAAGTCCAGGTGGCGGACGATTTTCAGCAGGGCGGCGGGGGATTCGAAGTGCTTGAAGCGCAGCAAGATCTCGTGACCGAACAGGCCGCCCTGTTGGTCGAGGATGGGCTGGGCGATGAAGCGCAGCTCCGTTTTGTTGAGGATGGCAGGCAGCCCGAGATGCATCATGGTTACCAGATGGTTCCTTCTCACCTATCTGAGTTGAGTGTAATGCACCAAGGCAAAAATGGCCGGGAGCGGGATCGGCTTGGCGGCCTGGGGACGGCTGCTATAATGTGACCCCTTTTGCGTTCTCATCAAGCCATCATGACCCCCGACTACCTGCAACGCTTCGGCGGCATCGCCCGCCTCTATGGCCAGCCGGCCCTCAGCCAGTTCGCTGCCGCCCACGTCTGTGTGGTGGGCATCGGCGGCGTGGGCTCCTGGGCGGTGGAAGCCCTGGCCCGTTCCGGCATCGGGGCCCTCACCCTCATCGATCTGGATGATGTCTGCATCACCAACAGCAACCGTCAGCTGCATGCCCTGCAGTCCACGGTGGGCGAGCTGAAGGTGGAGGTGATGGCGGCGCGGGTGCGCGAGATCAACCCGGACTGCCGGGTGACGATTGTGGATGACTTCGTCACCGCCGATAACCTGGCCGAGTACATTCACGACGGCTTTGACTATGTGGTGGACGCCATCGACAGCCTCAAGGCCAAGGTGGCGCTCGTCGCCTACTGCAAGCGGCGCAAGCTGCCCATCATAGTGGCCGGCGGGGCCGGCGGTCAGCTGGATCCCACCCTGGTGCAGGTGGCGGACCTGGCCCGCACCACCATGGATCCCCTGGCATCCAAGGTGCGGGCGGATCTGCGCCGGCTGCACGGCTTCACCCGGGAGCCCAACCGCAAGTTCGGCGTGGAGTGCGTCTACTCCACCGAGCAGCTGCGCTACCCCGACGGCGCCGGCGGTGTCTGCCATGCCAAGGCCGCCAGCGACGGCAACCTCAAGATGGACTGTGCCTCGGGCTTTGGCGCCGTCTCCGTGGTCACCGGCACCTTCGGCCTGGTGGCCGCCTCCCGGGTGCTCACCAAGATCGCCGAGCGCGGTGCCCGGGCCCTGCGGCAGCCTGCCTAGGTTTGCCCCACTTTCCGGTTTAGGCCACCTGGTTGCGGATGGCCTCCACCATGGCCCGCAGGCCATTGCCCCGGGAGGGGCTCAGGTGCTTGGCCAGCTGCAGCGTCTCGAAGTAGCCGGCCATGTCGGTGGCCAGAATGGCCTCGGTGCGCTGGTGATTGAGGGCCGCCAGCACCACCGCCAGCAGGCCGCGCACGATGCGGGCCTGGCTGTCGGCGGCGAAGTGCCAGACCCCAGCCTCATCCTGATGGCTCAGCAGCCAGACCTGGCTCTCGCAGCCGGGCAGTTCCTGCTCCTCACCGCGCCATTCCGGCGGCACAGCCGGCAACTGTTTGCCCAGCTGGATCAGGGCGCGGTAGCGCTCCTCCCAGGCCCCTTGCCCCAGGGCGGCGATCACCGTCGCTGCATCCAGGCCGCCGTCCCCCAGGGGATGCCGGGTGAGAAAACTAATCTGCGCAGCATCCATCAGAAAAACTCCGGTAAGCGGGCCAGGGCCGCCAGGGTGGCGGCGATCTCCTCGCGGGTGTTGTACAGGGCGGGGGCGAAGCGCAGGGTGCCGTCCAGCCCCAGGGCCTCCATCAGCGGCATGGCACAGTGGTGCCCCACCCGGCAGGCGATGCCCATCTGATCCAGCAGCTCGCCGGCATCCTGGGGATGCCAGTCGTCGAAGGTGACCGACACCACCCCCACCTGCTCACTTGGGCGGCCGATCCGGCGCACGAAGGGCAGGGCATCCAGGCCATCACACAGCTGGGCGAGCAGATCCGCCTCGTGTTGGCGCCAGCCGTCGGGCAGATTGGTCAGAAAGTCCAGCGCCGCCGCCAGGCCGATGGCCTCGGCGATGGGCGGGGTGCCGGCCTCGAAGCGAAATGGCGGCGCGTTGAAGCGGGTGCCGGCAAAGCTCACCTTGCGGATCATCTCGCCGCCGCCCTGCCAGGGCGGCATCTGCTCCAGTAGATCATGACGGCCATAGAGCACGCCGATGCCGGTGGGGCCGTAGAGCTTGTGGCCCGAAAAAGCATAGAAGTCGCAGCCCAGGGCCTGCACATCCACCGGCAGGTGGCCCGCCGCCTGGGCGCCGTCCACCAGGGTCAGGGCGCCCTCCGATTTGGCGGCGGCGATCAGCCGGGCCAAGGGGGTGACGGTGCCCAGCACGTTGGAGACCTGGCTGACGGCCAGCAATCGGGTGCGTGGGCTCAGCAGGGCCAGGGCGGCCGCCAGGTCCAGCTCGCCGGTCGTTGTGAGGGGGATGACCTTGATCTGCACTCCCTGCCGCTGGGCCAGCAGCTGCCAGGGCACTATGTTGGCGTGGTGCTCCAGGGTGGAGAGCAGGATTTCGTCGCCGGGCCCCAGGCTGGCGCCCCAGCTGTTGGCCACCAGGTTGATGGCCTCAGTGGTGCCCCGGGTCCAGATGATCTCCTCGGGCCGGGCGGCATTCACAAAACGCGCCACCGTGCCGCGGGCCGCCTCGAAGGCTTCGGTGGCCCGGGCGCTCAGGGTATGGGCGGCGCGGTGGACGTTGGCGTTGTCCCGGCGGTAGAAGGCGTCCATGGCCGTCAGCACCGCCAGCGGCTTATGACTGGTGGCGGCATTGTCCAGGTAGATCAGGGGGCGGCCATTAACGCTCTGGTGCAGGGCGGGGAACTGCGCCCGCAGGGCCGGTACATCGAAATGGGCGGACATGGGTCTCTCCTGTGCAGGCCGTTATGATCGGCAAAAGGACACAGGAAGGCAAATCCGCGCCAGATCGGTCAGGCCGGGACGGCCTGGAAGGAGTGAGGTGCCGGTTGGTGGGCCAGATAGGCGGCGATGGGGCCGTGACGGGGCTTGCGTCCCGGCGGCTCCTCCGGTGGCTGATCCAGCTTCTGCTGGGCATCGTCCAGGGCACTGTTCAGCTCACCCAATTTCTGCTGCAGGCTGGCTTGCTCCTGCTGGGCCTGGGGATCTTCGTCCTGCTCCAGGGCGTTGAGCTGCTGCTGTACCTCGTCCAGTTCTGCCTCCAGGGAGGAGACGGTCTGCTGCAGCTCCTCCTTGTCGTGGCGGGGCGGCGGCGGTGGCGGCGGATCATCCCGCAGCCGCGCCAGTCCCTCCTCGGAGAGGGTGACGGTATCGGCCCCGGGGGGCGGTGGCGGCAGGCTGTCGTCGGCAGTCGGCGTGATCAGGCTGTCATCGTTGGCCGATGTCGGCACGCTGGCCGTGCTGCTGGCGGTGGCGCTGTTGGCATAGAGACTGGCGGTGTCGAGGCGCAACATGGATGGACTCCCGAGGCTGGCATGGCACCATCATGGGTAGTTTTTTATCCAGCGCGGAGTCGTTTTACCCAGCTTTTCCCGGCTTTACGCCGGCTAACGCGGCGGTGCGACGCCGGTTTTTTGCTACAATCCCCCGCCTGAATCTTTGGTGTGGAGCGACGTCGGATGAAATTAAATCCTCGGCAGATGGAGGCGGTGGAATATGTCTCCGGGCCCTGTCTGGTGCTGGCGGGGGCCGGGTCGGGCAAGACCCGGGTCATCACCACCAAGATTGCCTACTTGATCAAGCAATGCGGCTACCAGGCCCGCCACATCTGCGCCGTGACCTTCACCAACAAGGCGGCCAAGGAGATGAAGGAGCGGGTGGGCCAGACCCTGGATCGCAAGCTGCTGCGCGGCCTCATGGTCTCCACCTTTCACTCCCTGGGGCTGGATATCATCCGCAAGGAGCATCAGACCCTCAAGCTCAAGGCCAACTTCACCCTGTTCGACGATCAGGATCAGATGGCCCTGCTCAAGGAGCTGACCGAGACGGAGCTGCAGGGGGACAAGGAGCAGCTGAACCAGCTGCTCGGTGCCATCTCCAACTGGAAGAACGATCTGGTGCTGCCGGGGGCGGCCCTGGCACGCGCCCGGGATGCCGAGGAACAGAAGCTGGCGCTGCTCTACGAGCGCTACCAGCGGCAGATGACCGCCTACAACGCCCTGGACTTTGACGACCTCATCCTGATGCCCACCCTGCTGCTGCGCACCAACGAGGCGGTGCGGCTGCGCTGGCAGAGCAAGATCCGCTACCTGCTGGTGGACGAGTATCAGGACACCAACACCAGTCAGTACGAGCTGGTGAAGCTGCTGGTGGGGGAGCGTTCACGCTTCACCGTGGTGGGGGATGACGACCAGTCCATCTACTCCTGGCGCGGGGCCCGGCCGCAGAACCTGGTGCTGCTGCAGCAGGACTTCCCCAGCCTGCGGGTGATCAAGCTGGAGCAGAACTACCGTTCCAAGGGCCGCATCCTGAAGTGCGCCAACATCCTCATCGCCAACAACCCCCATGTGTTCGACAAGCAGCTGTTCTCCGAGCTGGACTACGGCGAGCCGGTGCGGGTGCTGTATGCCAAGAACGAGGAGCACGAGGCGGAACGGGTGGCGGCGGAGATCATGGGCCACCGCTTTATGAACCGCACCCGCTGGGGGGATTACGCCATCCTCTATCGCGGCAATCACCAGTCGCGGCTGCTGGAAAAGGTGCTGATGCAAAACCGCATCCCGTACCGCATCAGCGGCGGCACCTCCTTCTTCGCCCGCAGCGAGATCAAGGACATCATGGCCTACCTGCGGCTCTTGGTGAATCCGGACGACGACAACGCCTTCCTGCGGGTGGTGAACCTGCCCAAGCGGGAGATAGGCCCCACCACCCTGGAGAAGCTGGGCCACTACGCCAACGAGCGGGCCAAGAGCCTGTTTGCCGCCAGCTTCGAGCTGGGGCTGGAGCAGCACCTGTCCGGCCGCGGCCTGACGGCACTGCGCCACTTCTGTGACTGGCTGGTGCGGCTGGGGGACAATGCCAGCCGGGGCAATGCCCTAGAGGCGGTGCGGGATCTGATCCGCGACATCCACTACGAGGAGTGGCTGTACGAGACTTCGCCCAGCCCGCGGGCGGCGGAGATGCGCATGCAGAACGTCTCTACCCTGTACCGCTGGATCGGCGACATGCTGGAGGGGGACGCCAAGGCCGACGAGCCCCCCATGACGCTGCCGGAGGTGGTGGGTCGCCTGACCCTGCGGGACATGCTGGAGCGCAACGAGGAAGAGGGCGAGCTGGATCAGGTGCAGCTGATGACGCTGCACGCCTCCAAGGGGCTGGAGTTTCCCTATGTGTTTCTCATCGGCATGGAGGAGGGGCTGCTGCCCCACCAGAGCAGCATCGACGAGGACAATGTGGACGAGGAACGGCGGCTGGCCTATGTGGGCATCACCCGGGCCCAGACCGAGCTGACCTTCATCCTGTGCAAGGAGCGCCGTCAGTTCGGCGAGTCGGTGCGGCCCGAGCCCAGCCGCTTCCTGCTGGAGCTGCCGCAGCATGATCTGCACTGGGAGGGCACGGAGCGCAAGGTGACCGCCGAGGAGCGCCAGCACAAGGGCCAGCAGGGCATCGCCAACCTGCGCGCCATGTTCAACAAGGACAAGTAACTAGAGGCCGCGGGGGCCCGGCATCAGCAGGGCCAGCACGGCATCGGCGGGCATGGGCAGAGAGAGCTTGTAGCCCTGACCCAGCTCGCAGCCCAGCTCCAGCAGCATCGCCTGCTGCTGGGGGGTCTCCACCCCTTCGATGATCACCCCCATGCCCAGGTCGCGGCCCAGATCCCGTATGGTGCGGATCAGGGTGCGATCCCGCGGCGACTTGTCGAGCCGGTGGGTGAAGCTGTCATCCACCTTGATGTAGTCCACCGGGTAATGAAACAGGGCGTTGAGGGAGCTGTAGCCGGTGCCGAAGTCATCCACCGCGATCTCGATGCCCTTGGCCCGCAGCTCGTGCAGCAGCCCCAGGGTGCGGCTGTCTAGCCGCACCAGATCCCGTTCGCGGAATTCGAAGATCAGCCGCCGCGCCGACACCTGCTGGTCGTTGATGATGGCCAGCAGGGCCTCGATGCGTTCCCGCGCCAGCAGGTGCTTGCCGGAGAGGTTCACCGCCAGCCGCAGGCCGTGACGCTCGGGCAGGCGGGCCAGCCAGCCGTGCAGCAGGCCGCAGACATGGCGCAGTATCAAGCGGTCGATCTCCAGGATCAGGCCGCTCTGCTCCGCCAGGGGCACAAACTCCACCGCGTCCTTGAGCTCCCCCTCCTGGGTCAACCAGCGGGCCAGCACCTCCACGCTGTGGACCTCGCCGTCGGCCAGGTAATGGATGGGCTGAAAGTAGGGCAGGATGCGCTGATCCTGCAGTGCCTGCACCAGGGCCTGTTCCGGCGAGGGGCGCTCGGTGACGTCACACAACTCCGAATAGAAGACCGCATGGCCCTGATTGCTGCGCTTGGCCTGAAACAGCGCCATGTCCGCCTGGTGCAGCATCTGGCCAGCATCCTTGATCTCCGGCGAGACGGTGGCCACTCCCATGTTGGCGCGGATCTGCAGCGGGGTCTCGTTGAGCAGCAGCGGATCCTGCAACCGGTCCAGGATGCGGCTGATCACCGGGGTGATGGTCTCGGTGTGGAAGGCGTAATCCAGCAGCAGCACGAACTCGTCGCCACTGAGCCGCGCCACCAGATCGTTCTGCCGCACCGACTCTTGCAGCAGGCGGGCCATGGTCTTGAGCAGAAGATCCCCCATGCCCTCGCCGTACTCCTGATTCACCTGGCGCAGGGAGACCAGATCCAGCAGCAGCACGGCAAAGCCGTCATCCGGGTAGCGATGGTAGTGGTGCAACGCCTGCTGCAGGTGATGCAGGAACAGGCTGCGGTTGCCCAGGCCGGTGAGGGGATCCCGCTGGGCATCCTCCAGCAGCTGGCGCTCCAGCTCATCCCGCTGGCGCAGCTGCTTGAGCAGCAGATGGTTGTGCCGGCGCAGCTGTTGCTGGGGATCCTGGCCCTCCATCAGGCGGCGGCTGCGATCCAGCCGCTGGCGCAGCTGCATCAGCTCCAGCAGGCCGCCCAGCTGCTCGGTCACCAGGGTGAGCAGTAGCTTGTCTTCCTGGGTCAGGGGGCGCTGGTTGCACAGCAACAGGGTGGCGGCATGGCTGCGGTGGACAAACAGCGGCAGCCCATACCAATGGTGCAGGCCCAACTCGTATTCGGCGAAGCCCGACTTGCTGGCCCAGGTCTGCAGCTGCTCCAGGGGCAAGGCCGGTTGGCTGGGATAGAGCAGCCGAAACTGGTGATTGTCCCGCTGCAGCACCTGCAGGCTCTGGGTGCCCATCCAGTAACGCAGGCTGGACTCGAATTGTGCGCACAGTTGGGTCGGCGGCAGGCTCTGGGCCAGGCGCATCAGGCGGATGAAGCTCTCCATCTTCTCTTGCCACTGGGGCACCCGGTGCAGCAAGGGGGAGCGGCACAGCTCCAGCCGACGGCTGGCCTGCTGGTGGGAGAAGTTGAGGGCCAGGCTCTCCAGCAGCAGCTGCAGCAGGGGTTGTTGCTGGGGTTGGGTGAGGGCCAGGATGCGGCGTATCTCGCCCTGACCCACTTCCACCTGGCACCAGCCGGAGGTGTGGCTCATCTGGGCCAGATGCCGGGTCAGACCCAGCTCGTCGGCCACCTCGCCATCCTGCCAGGGGGGAGGCCAGCCCAGGGGGGAGAACAGCTGCAGGTGGCTGCCCTCACCGTAGAGGATGCCGAAGCGCTGCAGATCACACAGCTGTGCCATGGCGTCACGCAGGGCGTCCAACCGGTCAGGGTGCGCCAAATCCGGCAGGGGTGCCTGCTGCAGCTGACGGATCAATTGCCCGAAGGCATGTTGGTTGGCGGGGGACAGCCAGGATGTGGCAACCATGGAACCTTCCTTCGGGTGTCTTGCCTCTAGTGTAGCCGCTTCTGCCAAGGCATAGCGGCCATCGCAAGCCGACCTGATGTCGGAGATACACCCGAGGTTGCCGCTTGGTGCGGCCACCTCGTCAGGAGGGCCCGGCGTTGCCGGGCCGCAGGCGCTTAGGCTGCGCCCAGTTGCAGCATGCCGGTGGTGCTCAGCGCCAGGATGGCGATGCCCACCAGGATGCGGTAGACGGCAAAGCCGCGGAAGCTGTGCTTGCTGACGTAGCGCAGCAGCCAGCCGATGGCCAGCAGGCTGACGATGAAGGAGGTGAACAGGCCGATGCTGATATTCAGCAGGCCATGGTCACTGACCCCATCCAGATCCTTCATCAGGGAGTAGAGGCTGGCCGCCCCCAGGGTGGGGATGGAGAGGAAGAAGCTGAAGCCGGTGGCCGTGGGTCGATCCAGGCCGGTGAGCATGCCGCCCATGATGGTGGAGGCGCTGCGGCTGACGCCGGGGATCAGGGCGAACAGCTGGGCCAGGCCTATGGTCAGAGCCTGCTTGGGGGTGACGTGCTCCAGCTTGGTGGTGGCCACCGCCGGCTGGGGACGGCCTTCGATCCACCACATCACCATGCCGCCGACGATCAGGCTCACCGCCACCGTCACGGCATTGAACAGGTAGTGGGTGATGTAGCTGTGCAGCGCCAGACCGACGAAGGCGGCGGGCAGGAAGGCGAGGATGACCCCCATCCAGAAGCGACGCACCTCGGCATCGTCTTTTACCTGGCGCGCCTGTTGCCACAGGGTCTGGAAGTAGAACCAGAGCACCGCCAGCACGCCACCCAGCTGGATGACGATCTCGAAGGTGTCACTGCCCTTAAACTGCAGCAGTTCCTGGGTGACGATCAGGTGCCCTGTACTGGAGACGGGCAGGAATTCCGTGATGCCCTCGACGATGCCGAGGATGACGCTATTGAGGATGTCGGACATGGCTGGTTCCAGTTGGGTAGATAGGTATGCCAGCCGAATTATGCATGAGAGCGCGGTCACATAGCGAGCATTGCATGATGACAGAAAAGAAACCGGCCAGACGAGCTGGCCGGTGTGTCATCAATGGTGGCCGCCGGCCTTGGGCGGTATGGTTTCGTCGAATACCTCCAGGGGCTGGTGGCGCTCCGCCAGATAGGTGTAGATCACCGGCAGCACGAACAGGGTGAACAGGGTACCGATGGACAGCCCGGCAACGATGACGAGACCGATGCCGAAACGGCTGATGGCCCCGGCACCCTGGGCGCCCATCAGGGGGATCAGACCTGCCACCATGGCGGCCGTGGTCATCAGGATGGGGCGCAGACGGACGGTGGCCGCCAGCTTCACCGCTTCCATGCGATCCAGGCCCTGCTTGAGCTGCTCCTCCTTGGCCACCTCACAGATCAGGATGCCGTGCTTGGTAATCAAGCCGACCAGGGTGATGAGACCCACCTGGGTGTAGATGTTCATGGTGGCTAGGCCCCAGGCCATGGCGATCAGGGCGCCACAGATGGCCAGTGGCACAGACACCAGGATCACCAGGGGATCCCGGATGCTTTCAAATTGGGAAGCCAGCACCAGGAAGATGACGAACAGCGCCAGGGCGAAGGTGGCAAACAGGGCGTTGCCTTCGGTGACGAACTGCCGTGATTCCCCCAGGTAGTCATGCTGGTAACCCGCCGGCAGACTGGGCACCACCTCGTCTTCAAAGAATTTCACCGCCGAGCCCATGGGCTCGATGGCCATGATGGCGATGGTGGCGGCGTTCTGCTGGTTGAGCTTGGGCAGGGCCCGCAACTCGGTGACCAGATCGATATCCACCAGGTTGGCCAGCGGCACGCTGCGACCGTCCGCCGCCCGCACATAGTAGCGTTTGATGGATTCTGGGTTCAGGCGGTACTTGCGCTCCACCTGGGGGATCACCTCGTAGCTGCGACCATCCAGATCCACCCGGTTGACGTAGCCGTCACTCATCATGGTGCCCATGGCCACGCCGATATCCTGCATGGTGATGCCGTAGGCGCCGGCCTTGTCCCGATTGACCCGGATACGCATGGTGGCGGAGTCGAAGGTCAGATCCAGCTCCGAATAGACGAACGCCGGATGGGCCTTCACCTTCTCCATCACATCCATGGCCACCTGGAACAGGCTTTCGAAGTTGTTGGGGGTGGTGATGACAAACTGCAGCGGCAGACCGCCGCCGGCACCGGGCAACTCGGGGAACTGGAAGGTACTGACGGTCACCGCCGGCATGTCCTGCATGCTGGCATTGGTGCGGTGGAGCACCGTCTTGATGTCTTCCCGCTCGCTCCAGGGTTTGAGCACGGCGATGCCCATGCCCTGGTTGGAGTTGGGGACACCGGCAAACGCCAGGCTGGTGGCCATGGCCGGATCCTGCTTCAGCTTATCCCCAATCTCACGCATGTTGTTCTGGATGTAGTCCAGGTTGGCGGTGTTGGGGGCCCGGGCCATCATCATGTAGGCGCCCTTGTCTTCAGACGGCGCCAGCTCGGAGGGGATCAGCTTGAACAGCACCGGCAGGGACAAGAAGACGATGATGCCGAACACGATGAACACCGGGCGGCGGGTCATCACCTTGTCCAGGGCGTTGCGGTAGGCCTCGGTCAGCCGGCCCAGGGTATTCTCCACCCCACGCTCGAAGGCGTTGGGGTTGCTGTGGGCCTTGAGCATCTTGGAGCACATCATGGGCGACAGGGTCAGGGCCACCACCCCGGAGACGAACACCGACCCCGCCAGGGTCAGGGCGAACTCCTTGAACAGCGAGCCGGTCACCCCGCCCATCAAGGCGATGGGGGCGTAGACCGCCGCCAGCGTGATGGTCATGGAGATGACCGGCAGCGCAATCTCCCGGGTGCCTATGATGGCGGCGCGGAAGGGGTCCTCCCCGGCCTTGATGTGTCGATCCACGTTTTCCACCACCACGATGGCGTCATCCACCACCAGGCCGATGGCCAGTACCATGGCCAGCAGGGTCATCAGGTTGATGGTGAAGCCGAACAGCTGCATCAACATCACCACCCCGATGAGGGACAGCGGTATGGTGATGACGGGGATCACCACGGCCCGCAGGGAGCCGAGGAACAGGGTGATCACCACCAGCACGATGAGGCCGGCTTCGACTATGGTCTTCACCACCTCATCGATGGACTCGTTGATGGCATCGGTGGAGTCATACAAGAGTTCCATCTTGATGGTGGAGGGCAGGTTGCGCTGCAGCTCCGGCATCATGTCCCGCACCAGGGCTGCGATGTCCAGCGGGTTGGCGGAGGGGGAGGGATCCAGGCCGATGACCACCGCATCCTTGCCGTCGGCCATGGCGCGGTAAGTGTCGTGGTTCTTCTCCAGGCTGACCTTGGCGATGTCCCGCAGGCGGATCACGGCGCCGTCACGGCTGGCCACCACCAGGCTTTCCAGATCGGCCACGTTGTCCACCTGGGTCTTGGCGTCGGCGTTGTACAGCATGAAGTAGCCGGTGGCCTGACCTGGGGCAGACTGGAAGTTGTTGGCCTTGAGCACCGAGATCACCTCGGAGGCGGTGAGGTTATAGGCCGCCATGCGATCCGGATCCAGCCAGATGCGCAGGGCAAACTCGGTACCGCCATACAGGTTGACCTTGGCCACCCCGGGCACGGTGAACAGCTGGGGCTTCACCACCCGCTCCAGGTAGTCGGTGATCTGGGAGCCGTTCAATTCCTCACTGGAGAAGGAGATATACATGATGGAGGTGCTGGAGCCGGTGGACATGTCCAGACTCGGGTCCTCCGCCTCCTGGGGCAGCTGGGAGCGCACCGAATTCACCTTGGCCAGTATGTCGGACAGGGCGCCGTTCGGGTCGGTGTTGAGCTTCATGTTCACCGTGATGGTGGAGCGGCCCAACTGGCTGCTGGAGGTCATGTAGTCGATGTTGTCCGCCTGGGCGATGGCCTGCTCCAGGGGCTGGGTGATGAAGCCCTGGATCAGGTTGGCACTGGCGCCGTAATAGCTGGTGGTCACCGTGATCACCGTATTGGTGATCTTGGGATATTCCCGCACCTGCATCCCCTTCAGCGCCTGCAGACCGAGCAGTACGATCAGCAGACTGATGGAGATGGCCAGGATGGGGCGGCGTATGAAGGTATCGGTAAATTTCATGGCCGGCTCCGCTTACAGCATGGGGGTAGTGGCGGGAACGTCCAGGGTCTTGTCCTCCACCAACTTGGCCTGACTGCCGTTGGACAGTCGGATCTGGCCGCTGGTGACCACCAGATCGCCAGGCTTGAGCCCGCTGATGACATGGGCGTCGTTGCCGGCCCGCTCGCCCACCTTGACCACCACCTGCTTGGCGATCTTCACCGGCTCGCCTTGGGCTGTCTTGCCGTCTTCCAGCACAAACACGGTTTCACCGTACAGGGTGAAGTTGATGGCGTTTTGCGGCAGCACCACCTGATCCGTCAGCACCGGCAGCAGCACCTGTACCTTGGCGAACATGCCGGAGCGCAGCAGGTTGTGGGTATTGGGGATGGCGGCCTGTACCTCCACCACACCGGACTGGGCGTTGACCGCCGGCTCGATGGCGCTGATTTGGCCCTTGAAGGGCTGGTTGGGGTAGGCGTCCACGAAGATGTTGAGGGACTGGCCCACACTCACCTTGGAGATGTCGGTCTGGGGAATGGTGAAACGGATCTTCATCAGGCTGGTATCTTCCAGCCGCACTATGTCGGTACCGGACTTGAGGTATTCCCCCAGATAGACGTTCCGGATCCCTACCTGACCGGCGAAGGGGGCCGAGATGGTCAGTCTGTCTATGGTGGCTTGCAGCGATTCGATCTGGCCGGCCAGTGCCAGGTATTCGGCCTCGGCGTCATCCAGGTTGCCCTTGGCCACCGAGCCCTTGGCATAGAGGCTGCGCATCCGCTCCAGATTGGCCTTGGTGGCCGGCATGCGGCCCTGAGCAGCCTTCAGGTTGGCCTTCTCGACGGCGGTATCCAGCTCGATCAGCTTCTGACCCGCCTTCACCTGTTGGCCGGATTCGAAGCGGATGCCCACCACCTTGCCATCGGATTGGTTGCTCAGGGTCACCCCCTGATTCGGCTCGATAAAGCCGATGGCATCGATGATGGGGTGCCATTCGGATGCCTTGACCTGCAGGGCGGTGACCGGGAAGGTGGGCGCCGGCTGGTTGGCCATTTCGTCCATCTTGCCCTTGATGTTGATGATGTTGTAGCCGATGACGCTGCCAAAGATCAGCAGGGCGATCACCAGCATGATGGCCATCCATTTTTTCATTACTGTCTCCCGATATAGATTGTTTTGAGCTAGCGTGTCGCGCCAGTGTGCATGGCGTCCGCTGCGGTTTATTGGCGGCCGGTGCCGGCAAATCAGCGTCATCCAGGAAAAAAAGCCGGCCGAACGCGGTGACTGTTCAGAGCCCTGGCGGGCAGGGCATCTGGTGTTCGTATGTATCCCGAGCCTGTCTCTGTCGTTCTCAAGGGTAATGGGGTGCCTAATTCCATGCTCGAGACGTCTGTCTCTGTGTCAAGGTACCCTGCCCAACCAGGTGAGGTGGGATAAACCAGGAGTGGCTTCGGCCATTTTCCCTGCTGCATCATAGGGAGCAAAAGCCTAACCAAATCCTAATCGTGGCACAGGATTAGCCTTTACCTTGCCTTACATAGTGGTGCAATTCTAGTCATCTTGCTCTGCGGTTCCAAGCGTAGCTGTACCCAGATTGGTGACGGTTTCACATCGGCTTGAACAGTTTGCCGCCCATCTGTGACAAATTTGTCCAGTCGGTGGTTTTTTTGCTAAAAAGACTAGACAAGGCAGAGGTCGGCCCTTAGTATCTGCCCCCGTCCGACGACGAGCGCCCGTAGCTCAGCTGGATAGAGCGCTGCCCTCCGGAGGCAGAGGCCACAGGTTCGAATCCTGTCGGGCGCGCCATTTTTGGCGAGACCATGAATGGTCAGTGAGTTTCGGGCAATCAGACAGCAATGGTGGCTGTAGCTCAGTTGGTAGAGTCCAGGATTGTGATTCCTGTTGTCGTGGGTTCGAGCCCCATCAGCCACCCCAAATTCAGACGGCGGTCGTTCTGGCCGAAGTCAACAAGTTCAAAGAGATATCACCCGTGCGAGGGTGGCGGAATTGGTAGACGCGCTAGCTTCAGGTGTTAGTGTCCCACGGACGTGAGGGTTCAAGTCCCTCCTCTCGCACCACTCTCTTGCTCAAACCCCCGGTGATTAGCGCAGTCCGGTAGCGCATCTGGTTTGGGACCAGAGGGTCAGAGGTTCGAATCCTCTATCACCGACCATTTATAAACCCCTGCCTTATGGCGGGGGTTTTTGTTTTCTGCATTACTCTTGTCCCACCGATCTCGTCACAGACGCCCCTGCGCCAATGGGCCTGTTCCCTTGCTGGCAGCGATTTTTTGAGTCGGTGGAGTCCGTTTCCTGGCACAACCGCCTCAAGGACGATCGGGGCGCGCCAGCTGCCGACGCAGCCAGTCGAGCCAGTGCTGCGGGTCATCCCGTTGGCAGGGCGCTTGCGGCAGCAGCTCGGCCTCTTCGCTCAGGGGCATCAGCCGATGAATGGCCGGGTGCTTGGGTGCGGCCACCAGCAGCAGGGGATGGGTACTGATGGGCTCGCCCAGGCTGATGGCCTGCTGCAGCTGGCTCAGGGCGTCCGCCTGGCCGGTGCGGGCGCCCAAGCGCAGGCGCAGCAATGCTGAAGGGTGCGAAAAGTCCGCCGGGCACAACAGCAGGGTGGCGGCAAACGCATCCTGGGCCAGCAGGGCATTGAGGGCCAACGGCTGGCTCCAGCCCCGCGCCACCAGCAGCTGGGGGAGTTTGCTATCCTGTTCGCGCAGCGCCTGGCTGGCGGCCAGCACCAGATCCGGCTGACCATCCAGATCCAGCTCCTTGGCCGCGCCATTGCCCGGCAGATCCAGACTCAGCAGACCCCAGCCTTCCGCCTGTGCCGCCTGGCGCCAGGACTCCGCCTCCAGCCCGCTCAGATCTTCGTCGCCCAGCAGTAGCAGCCAGGCGGTGGGGGCCTGGGGTGGCAGATGCAACAGTGCCTCAACCCGTTTACCTTGCACCACCAACGGCAGCAGGCTGGTTTTCCAGCCCAGCGCCTGGGCGGCCGCCAGATAATAGGCCGCGGCATTGGCGTAGTGCTGATTGTCGGTCGGGGTGCGGCGGTTGGGGTGGGCGGCCAGCAGGCTCAGGCCGCTGGCTTGGCGCAGCAGGGTTCCCCGGGCTTGGCCACTGGCCGTCTGGGCGGCGTCATAGGCCTGTCTGGCTTGGTCGGCCCATTGGCCCTGCTGGATCTGTTTCGCGGTGAGGCCGAAGGCGGTCTGCCAATGGGCCATATCGGGGGCGGCCTGGGCCAGGGTGCTCACCAGGGCCAGGGTGAGCAGGGAAGGGGATCGCATGTGGTTACACTCGCAAAAGCTGTTCCGTATCCGGGGTCAGGATCCAGCTTCGCATTTTTTCTTCGAAGGCGCAGGGGGGCAGGGGGGGGCTGAGCAGATAACCTTGCAGCCGGTCACAGCCCAGCTGGCGCAAGAAGGCCAGCTGTTCCGGGGTCTCCACCCCTTCGGCCAGCACCCTCAGCCCCAGGGCGTGGCCCATGGCGACAATGGCGCTGGCGATCTCGGTGTCGTCCCGCTGATGGGGCAGCTCATCCACAAACTGTTTGTCGATCTTGAGCATGTTTAGCGGCAGGCGCTTGAGATAGGCCAGGGAGGAGTAGCCGGTGCCGAAATCGTCAATGGCCAGTTGGATGCCCAGGGCCTGCAGCTCGTTGAGCAGCTGGATGCACTCGCTCTCTCGCTCGATCAGGGCGCTTTCGGTCAGCTCCAGCTCCAGCTGCTGGGGTGGGAAGCCGGTCTCCGCCAGTATGTGGCGAATGTTGTCCCCCAGGCCGGGTTGGCGCAACTGGCGTGCCGACAGGTTGACCGCCATGGTCAAGGGCGGAAGGCCCGCCTCACGCCAGCGCTGGCCCTGGCGACAGGCTTCCCACAAGGCCCATTCGCCAATGCGGTTGATGAGGCCCGTCTCTTCGGCCAAGGGAATGAACTGGGCCGGTGAGATCAGACCCCCTTGGGGATCCTGCCAGCGGATCAGGGCTTCGACCCCCACCAGCCGGTGGCTGCGGATCTCCAGCTGGGGTTGGTAGTAGAGGCAGAACTCTTCTTGCTCTATGGCCCGTCGCAGGCGCATCTCCAGGGCCAACCGCTCCTGAGCCACCTGGGTCAGCTCGGTGGAGAAGAAGCAGAAA
Organism: Pseudaeromonas paramecii; assembly: GCF_039540575.1. NCBI lineage: Bacteria > Pseudomonadati > Pseudomonadota > Gammaproteobacteria > Aeromonadales > Aeromonadaceae > Pseudaeromonas > Pseudaeromonas paramecii. The sequence goes on along the minus strand of NZ_BAABFC010000003.1, from coordinate 74,443 downwards.
CAGCCTTTGCCTTCGGCCTTGGCCCGGTACAGGGCGCTGTCGGCCTGGCGCAGCAGCTCGTCGGCATGCTGACCAAATTCCGGGAACAGACTGATGCCGATGCTGGCGCCCACCACCACCTCCTGGTCGTTGGGCAGGCGCACCGGCTGCTGCAGCAGTTCGATGAGTTGTTCGGCGATGCGTGAGACCTCATTGAGACTGGGATTGGACTCCAGCAGCACGGTAAACTCATCGCCACCCTGGCGGGAGATGACATCACTCTGTCGTAAGCGGCTGCTCAGCCGCAGGGCGACTTCCTTGAGCAGGGCATCCCCCATGGGATGGCCATAGCTGTCGTTGACGTTCTTGAAGCGATCCAAGTCCAGCATCAGCAGGGCGAAACGCTCCTGCTCCCGCCGGGCGCGCTTGAGTGCCTGTTCCAGCCGATCCTGCATCAGGATGCGGTTGGGCAGGCCGGTGAGGGGATCATGGTGCGCCAGGAATTCCAGCTTGGCCTCGGAGGCCTTGAGCTGGGAGATGTCGGTATAGACGCAGACGCTCTGTATCAGCTGCTGCTGTTCATCCCGGATCAGCGTGATGCTCAGCAACTGGGGCCTGAGCTCACCATCCTTGCGGCGGCTCCACACTTCGCCACGCCAGTGGTTCTGATTGACTCTGGCCTGATCCACCAGTTCGAAAAACTGCGGGCCCTGGCCCTGTACGCCAAACAGGGTGGGGGTGCGGCCCAGCAGCTCGGTGGCCGGGAAACCCAGATGGTCGGTGAGGGCCGGGTTGACCGCCAGGATGCGGCCGTGGGCATCGGTGATCATGATGCCTTCGTGACTGTTGTCGAACACCACGTTGGCCTGGCTCAGGCGCAGCTCGTTTTCCTTGAGGGCCGTGATGTTGGTCAGGGTGCCGATGAAGCCCTGTAGCCGATGTTGTTCGTCAAATTCCGGTTCGGTGGCCACGCTGACCCACAGCACCCGGCCATCGGGATGGACGAAGCGAAAGTCCTGGTGGGCCGGCACCGCATGGTGGGTGGCCCGCCGCCAGTGGCGCAGCACCCGCAGCTTGTCATCCCGGTGCACCGCCGACCAGTAGTGGTTGTTCAGTATCTGCTGCGTGGACAGGCCGATCAGGCTGGCAGCCCGGTCGTTGAGATAGGTCAGCCGTCCGCGGGCATTGCTGCGGAAGATACCCACGGGAGCCATGGTGGCCAGGGTATGGAACAGCCGCTCGCTCTCCTGCAGCGCCAGCTCTGTGTGCTTGCGCTCCGTGATATCCCCCAGCACGCTCTCGTAGGCCAGGGGGCGGCCCAGACCATCCTGCTGCAGCCGGCCCTGATCCTCCACCCAGCGCACCTCCTGCTCCCGGGTCAGCACCCGGTATTCCAGACGGAAGTGGCTGGGCTGGGTGCGCAGTATCTGGGCCAGCTGGGCCCGGACTCGCAGCCGGTCGTCCGGGTGGATCAGGTGTTCGAATTCCAGGCTGTGGCTCAGCAGTTGCTGTGGACTGAAACCCCAGCGCTGCACGTTGCCGGAGACATAGCTGATGGGCAGCTGGGGTTCGGCGCGGCGACTGAGCAGTACCACCTGACTGGCCTCCACCACCCGGTTGGCACTGCGCAAGGCACTGATGGCCTCCATGCGTTCGGCCTCCCGCAGCAGGTTGTCCAGGGCGAACGAGACATCGTTGGCCATCTGATCCAGGGTCTGCATCATCTCATGGGTGAAGAAGCCCACTTGATCGGCATACAGGCTGATGACGCCGATCAGGTGTTTGTCCTCGAAGATGGGCAACAGGGCGGCCGCCCGGAATTGGGCCATCAGGGCCCGCTCATGGCAGCGCTGGGTGAGGGGATCCTGCTGGTAGTCATTGCACAGATAGTGGTGACCACTCTGGCGGACCCGTTGCACCGGCCCCTGCTCGCATTGCAGGCAGGGCTGCTCTTCCAGAAAACTGCGCCCTTGTCCGTGGCAGGCGCTGATCTGCACGCCTTGAGCCGGACGGCCGAACAGCCCGATCCAGGCAAAACGCAGGCCCCCCTGTTCCACCAGGATGCGGCAGATCTGCTCAAACAGATCCTGCCGCCGGGTGGTGCGCACTATGATCTGGCTGGTGTGGGACAGGGTGTTGTAGAGGCCCTTCTGTCGCAACAGCGCCTGTTCGGTTTGCCGCCGCTGACTGATGTCGTCCACCAGGGTCATCAGGTGGGTGACCTGACCATTTTCATCCCGGATGGGACGCACCTCGTAGCTGGTGTGGATCAGGTGGCCGTCCTTGTGCAGCAGCCGCTTCTCCAGCCGGTAACTGTCCAGTCCCGCCTCCAACACCTGCTGCAGTAGCGGGGCCTCCCGCGCCCAGTCATCGGGCTGGCTGACCTGTCCCCAACTGAGGCGGGCCAGGCTGGGGCCATCATAGCCCAGCATGTCGCACAGCTTCTGGTTGTATCTGTCCCAATGCTGGCGTTGGGGGGTGCCTATCCCCAGACCGACGAAGGGCATGTCGAAGAAGTGGGCCAGCAGGGACTCGTCGTCAGGTGGGTGGCGCGAGGGATGACCGAGGCCGTGGGCTGCCGGGCCCAGAGGCCAGAGACGACGGGCCAGCGCGCCCAGCAGGACGAGACTTGCCAGCAGCAGGCCGAGCCAGCGCCAGAGGCGCTCGTTCAGTGTCAGGGGATCGGCATGCACCACCAGCAGCCAGCTGGGCACGGCCAGGGGCTGCCAGGCCAGCCAGGGTAGCTGGGTCTGGGTCCGCTGATTGTGTTGCACCGCCTGCAGCAGTTGCCCGGCGGCGTTTGGCGCGAGCCAGTCAGCGTCGGGGGACAGCGGCACTAGGCCATCGGCCTGCAGGCGTAGCAGATCCGTGCGCCACGGCTGGTCGGCGCGATTGAGGTTCGGCAGCAGCTGACGCCCCACATCCTGGCGCAGCAACAGCCAGCCCTGCGGCGAGTCCGGCGGGCCCAGGGGTAACAGCAAATCCAGAAATTGTGTCTGTGTCCCCGGTGGGGCTAGCAGGGGACTGACTGGCTGTCTGACCAACCAGGCCGGGCTGGGCAGGGGCCCGGGCCCAGGTGCCGCTTGTTGTGGCAGGGGGTTCCCTGTCCGATCCAGCAGCCAGGCCCCGTGAAGTTCGCTGGCTCGGATCAGGCTGGCCAGCCGTTCTTGCCAGCGGCGCACCGGCGGCTTAGGCGAGGCCGACAGCAGGCGCAGCAGTGCCGGATCCTCACTCAACTGGCGACCGGCCTGCCACTGTGCGGTCAGCCAGTCCTGAACGCGGACGGCCTGTTGACGGGCGGCCTGTTGCAAGGGGCGAGCCTGCTGTTCGGCGAGCCAGGGGGGTAGCAGCAAGGAGAGGGAGAGCAACAGGCCGGCCAGCAGCCACCAGGCCAGTGGTCCGGATGGCGGGGTTGTTCGGTTGGCCGTGGTGCGCAACAGCAGGCGGGCGCACAACAGCAGGAGAAAAAGATCCTTACCTGTCACCAATGACAGGTGCCAGATTGGGTCGGTCACCAGGCGATCAATGAGCCATTCGAGGCCAAACAGTGCGGCACCCAGGGGTAATAGCCAGGGCAAGAGCCCTGACCAGACGCGATTGGGTGTCGATTGATTCTTGTTTTTGACCGCAGGCATGGCTATCCGGCGCCAGGTTAGATCAAGTCGTCCCTTGTATATAGCAGCTGGTGTCTGGCTCGCCGTGGCAAATGGCCTCGAAAGAGACCTGTGTCAGCATTCGAAGAAGCTCTCCGCCAGCTGCGCCTGGGTGAGGTTACGAGTCAGAAATACCAGCTGGTTGTCCGTCAGCTCAGGCGGGTACTCCGCCAGCCTGGCCAGGGGATAGAGGGTGCCATGCACCGCCTGCAGCACCAGGGGGGCCGTGTCGCCGGGAAAACGCACCAGGCCCTTGAGGCGCAGCAAGGCTGCGCCATGCCGGTTTTGCACCCGCTCCAGAGCGGCCAGCAGATCCGCCAGGCCCCATTGAGGCGGCAGAGTCAGGCAAAAGCTGGTGACGCCATGGGCGGGGGCCCCATCGCCGTGTAGACCTATGGTGGTGGCAGGCTGCAGCCAGCGTTTGAGGCGCCGGGGCGAGCTGGCGGGATCCGGGCACAGCTGCGCCAACAGCGCCACCTCCGCCTGACCATGGGCGACGGTCTGACAGGTTGCGCCCGGGTTGATCTGGACCAGCCGTTGCTGCAGTGCCTGCAACTGATCCTCGGTGCACAGATCCGGCTTGCTGATCAGCAGGGCATCCGCCAGAGCCGCCTGCTTGAGGGCCTCGGGCTCTGTCTCCAGCTGCGCCAGGCCATATTGGCCGTCCACCACCGTCAGCAGACCGGCATAGCGGTAGCGCTCAGCCAGAAACGGCGATTGACGCAGGGTGAACATGACACCGGCGGGATCCGCCAGGCCGGTGGTTTCTATGATGAGGCGGTCAAAGGGCGGGACCTGGCGGCGCAGCGCCTGCAAAAACAGGGATTGCAGGCTGTCCACCAGGGAGCCCTGCAAGGTGCAGCAGATGCAGCCGGAGGCCAACAGCACCGGCTGATGGTCCAGCTGGCGCACCAGGTGATGATCCACCCCCACCGGGCCGTATTCGTTGATCAGCACGGCGGCTTTCGCCAGCTGCGGCTGTTGCAGCCAGTGGTTGAGCAGGGTGGACTTACCTGCGCCCAGGAAGCCGCTGATGAGACTGACCGGAATGCGGCGATCGGCAGTGGACATGGAATGAACCAGGACGGTGGGACAGGCGTCCCTTATACCATGGGTTGGGCCGGGAGAGTGGGCCCCGTTACCGGGGCCGGTCTGGGATTGGGGTCTGCCCGAAGGCAGGGCGGGGTGGAGATCCCCTTGGCATCCTGACGGATGAGGTGGGGAGTTAGCGCTGGTAGCTGAAGAAGTAGTCGCGGGTGGCGGGGGCCAGACGGGCGTTTTCTTCCTTGCGGGCCAGCAGACTGCTCAGGTTCTTATACAGATTTTTCATGATGCACCTCGTTGGTTTATGTGACCTCTGTCACGTTCGATATTAGCCAGAGTGTGAGGTGGATCAAGCATTATTTTTCTGAAAACGGTTGATTTTAAAATGAATTCGTTTTCATACCCCGAGGGGGGATCCCGTGTTCGGCCTGAGAGGGTTTTCAGGCGGTGAGGGCCTGTCGCCAGTAGGTCAGGGTGGTGGGGTTGACCCGGCCGGTGCCCTCGCGCAGCAGGAAGTCTTGCAGCTGGTGGGCTGGCTGGACGAGGCCGCAGGCTTGCAGGCAACGCAGCATGCGGGTCAGGCGCAGCTGATTATGATCCTGCCAGTGACACCAGGGTTGAATGAGCCCGAGGTGCAGGGGATCCGCCACCAGGCCGTCGTGCTGGCGCTGCAGGCCGTAGCAGTGCAGCATGCGATCCAGGGCGGTGAGCAGCCGCGCCTGCAATTGGTGGTCGGCGCAAAACCGGGCGGCCTCCTGCGGGTCGAGTAAGGGGGCCTGGGGGTTGACCGGGCTGGGCTCAGGCAGGGGAAACAGCCACTGAATGTAGTCGTGCTGGCTCTCTAGCCAGGCGTCGCTCTGGGCCAGGATAAAGGCCAGACTGCGGCCGGCATGATCGCAGGCCAGTCCGGCATAGAAGTCGCTGGCGCGGGTCATGAGCCAATAAAACGGGCATGCCGGTTGGGCATGCCCGCCATGGGGACGACCTCAGTTCTCATCGTCGTCGTCATCATCGTCGTCGTAATCGAGACCACCGCCGAACTCTTCGTCCTCTTCCCAGAAGTCGTCGTCGTCCTCGTCGTCGTCATCCCAATCCTCGAGGCCCTCTTGCTCTTCGAGCTCGTCCTCGTCCCAATCCTCGTCGTCCGTACCTGCGTTGAACCCTGTCATCGGCATCTCCTTGTTGCGTCTGTGGGCTGCTCCTAATTAAGCCCAAGATGGTGGGCAGATCAAGCCAGTGGTGGTGGCATTTTCGCCAGGGAGATTACTCCGGCAACGGCATCACCAGCAGATCGCAGGAGACGCTGTTCATCAGCTGACGGGCGGAGGAGGTGAGCAGGCTCCAGAAGGTCTGATGATGGCCACAGACCAGCAGATCGATGCCGTATTCGCTCACCGCCTCGTTGACTTTGCTGCACAGGTCACCGCAGATCACCAGCCGCTTCTCGATGGGGTAGTCGGTAGCCTTGAGCACCTGGTCCAGCCGCTCGTTGGCATCCGCCAGCACCTTGTCCTGCATGCTGTCGATGTCCAGGGCGATCATCTCGGTATAGAGATCCTGCAGCTTGATGTCGACATGGATCACCGACAGCTTGGCATGGTGACAGCGGGCCAGGGCGACGGCCTTGTCCAGCACGCGGGTGTGTTCTTCATCCAGATCCAGGGCAACAAGAATGTGTTGATAGAGGTCAGACATGGTCGTTCTCCGTTGAGTCACATCTGCTCCACTATAGCAGGGTACGCTGACAGACTTGTGACTCAGGTGTCAGGCTGGCGGTCCGGCCAAATTGGTTTTTTTCTCGCCAGGGGTTGTCTGCCGCTGCGGCTCTGGGTAGGCTGGTCTCGGGTGTTGCAAGGACGCCCACCATTTCAAAAAGCATCTTTGCTAAACACCTTTGGGGAGCCGCTCTAGCCGCTCCCCTTTGTTTTGTCTGCGCGCGGGGTGATCCCGCCGGCCTGGGCCAGTACAATGGCGCCCTTTTATACGGCAGGAGCGGCTATGCGGTGGGATGTGATCATTATCGGGGCGGGGGCGGCCGGCCTCATGTGCGCGGCCCAGGCCGGCTACCGTGGCCGGCGGGTGCTGGTGCTGGATAACGCCAAGCAGCCGGGCCGCAAGATCCTCATCAGCGGTGGTGGCCGCTGCAACTTCACCAACCGCTTGGCCGGGCCCCACGCCTACCTGTGTGCCAATCCGCATTTCACCAAGTCCGCGCTGGCCCGCTACCGGGCTCAGGACTTCATCGAGTTGGTGGAGCGCCATGGCGTGGAGTACGAGGAGCGGGATCACGGCCAGCTGTTCTGCACCGACTCCGCCAAGGAGATAGTGCGGGTGCTGCAGACCGAGTGCGATTGGGCCGGCGTCACCCTTCAGCTGCGCACCGAGATCTTGTCGGTGGCCCAGGGGGCGGGGGACGAGGAGCGGTTCGTGCTGCACACCAGCCGGGGTGAGCTGGCCTGCCAGTCGCTGGTGGTGGCCACCGGCGGCCTGTCGCTGCCCAAGCTGGGAGCCACCCCCTTTGGCTACCGGCTGGCGGAGCAGTTCGGCCTGCCGGTGCGGCCCACCCGGGCGGGCCTGGTGCCCTTCACCCTGCACACCCAGGATAAGGACGACTTCGCCGAACTGTCGGGCATCAGCCTGCCGGTGACCCTCACCGCCGAAGATGGCCAGACGTTCTCCGAGGCGCTGCTGTTTACCCACCGCGGCATCTCCGGGCCGGCGGTGCTGCAGATCTCCTCCTACTGGCAGGCGGGGCAAGCGGTGCGGATCAACTGGTTGCCGGGGCAGGACGTGCCCGCCCTGCTGGTGAACTGGCAACTGCAGCACGGCGCCGCCGAGCTCAAGACCTGCCTGGGCCGTCTGCTGCCCAAGCGGCTGGTGGAGAAGCTGCTGGAGCGCAGCGGGTTTGCCAACAAGCCCATGCGGCAATATGGCCATGGTGAGCTGGCCAGCCTGGTGCAGCTGCTCACCAACTGGCGCCTGCTGCCCAACGGCACCGAAGGTTATCGTACCGCCGAGGTGACCCTGGGCGGGGTGGATACCGACGCCCTCTCCTCCAAGACCATGGAGGCCAAGGCGGTGCCCGGCCTCTACTTCATCGGTGAGGTGATGGACGTCACCGGCTGGCTGGGCGGCTTCAACTTCCAGTGGTGCTGGAGCTCTGGCTGGGTGGCAGGGCAGTTTGTATGAACCAAGTGACTTGGTCTTCAGCGGATTTTAATAGCCAACGACGAGGTGATCGGGCGGCATGAAAACACCCTTACCCCTACAACCCCTGATGGACGACGGTTTGGTGGACGAGGTGGTGCGCCGCCTCAAGAGCGGCAAAGAGGCCGACGTTTACGTGGTGCGCTGCGGTGAGCAGCTGCGCTGTGCCAAGGTCTACAAGGATGTGACCACCCGCAGTTTCAAGCAGGCGGTGCATTACCGGGAGGGGCGCAAGGTGCGCAACAGTCGCAGCGCCCGGGCCATGGAGAAGGGCTCCAAGTTTGGGCGGCAGCAGCAGGAATCCCACTGGCAACACGCCGAGGTGGATGCCCTCTACCGGCTGGCGGCGGCGGGGGTGCGGGTGCCCCAGCCCTACGGCTGCTTTGACGGCGTGCTGCTGATGGAGCTGATCACCGACGGTGCCGGCCAGGTCGCGCCCCGGTTGAGCGATCTCAGCTTCGAGGCGGAGCAGGCCCGTCAGGATCATGCCACCCTGATGAACTACGTGGTGCGGATGCTCTGTGCCGGTCTGGTGCATGGCGATCTGTCGGAATTCAATGTGTTGCGGGATGCCGTGGGCCCGGTGATCATCGATCTGCCTCAGGTGGTGCACGCCGCCGCCAACAACCACGCCAAGGACATGCTGGTGCGGGATGTGGACAACCTGAGTCAATTTTACGGCCAGTTCGCTCCCGAGTTACGGGGCAGCCGTTACGCCCAGGAGATCTGGGCCCACTATGAGGCAGGGGATCTCACCGAACAGGTGCGGTTGACCGGCCAGTTTGCCGAGCCCACCCAGGCGGTGGACTTAGCCGCCGTACTGGACGAGATCCAGTCCGTGGAGGCCGAGGCGCTGGCCCGCCTGGCCCGCCGGCAGGCGCCTGACGCGTCGGACTGAGCCGGGGCGCCCCCTTGCATGAAAAGAGCCGACGGCCTGCGGTATCCGGTGAGATCGATAGTGCAGCCCGGCAGCGCGGTGTTATCCGCCGTGCGCCCTTTGCATTTACGTCGGTAACGCCCCTCAAGGGTCAGTTCGCCTGCGTGGGGGGATCGGCCTCATCCGTTCGTTGCTCGTCGACGCCTTCCTGATAGAGGCAATAGGTGTTTTTGCCCCGCTTCTTGGCCTGATACATGGCCAGATCCGCCTGATGCAACAGGCGGCCATAGTCGCGGTTATCCGGGCTGGACAGGCTGAGGCCTAGGCTGCCGCTGATGGCCACCTGGCCCTGGGTGATCTGCTGACCGACCCTCGGGATGAGCCGCAGGATCTGATGCACCACCGGCAGTATCTCATCCGGCGCCTGCCGGATGGGAAAGACAATCACAAACTCATCGCCGCCCAGCCGCGCCAGGAGATCTTGTGGCCGGATCAGCGGGCGTAGCTGCTGGGCGATAGCGATCAGCAGCTGGTCGCCGCAGGCATGTCCCATGATGTCGTTGACCTGCTTGAAGTTGTCGATATCCAGCATGCAGAGGGCCAGTTCCCGTCCCGGTATCGCCTGGGCCAGCCGCAATACCAGCTCGTCGTGCAGCCGCCGCCGGTTGAGCAGCCCGGTCAGGCTGTCCACATGGGCCATGCGTCTGAGTTCCTGCCGCTGGGCCTCCAGGGTCAGGGTTCGCGCCTTGAGGCGGATCTGGCGGGCCAATCCTCTTTCTACATAGAAGCTGGCCAGGCCACTCAGCAACAGCATGCAGGCCAGGGTCAGCAGGCTGGACCGACTGACCGGCAGGGGGGCGCGGCTGTAGATCTCCATCTGCCAGTTTCTGCCGGGCATGGCCAGGGGGTAGCGAAACAAAGCGGTGACGGGGCGGCCCAGATCCTCATCGGGGCGGTTGATGGCCAACTGACGCAGGTCATCGTCCTGATCCAGCAGGCGAACAAAGAAACGGCTCTGGGCCGGGCTGCCAAATTTGGTGCGCAGCAGGGTCTCCGGTGTCAGCAGCATGATGAGGAAGCCCATGAAGTCCCCCTGCTCCCCTTGGTCGGTCTGGTGGCGGATGGCGTGGTAGACCGCCACCGAGCGGGCGCCCGACGGCATCAGGATATCCGGGAACACAGGGGTGGTGGCCATCTGGCCTGTCTGCATCAGGCCCATACGCAGGGCCGCATTTTGCGGCCGGCCCTGCACATCCAGTCCTAACAGTTGGGTGACATTTGTCTCGGGGTAGGCGAACAGTATGGGCAGATAAAAGGGGCGAAGGGGGGCGCGAACGGGCCGCTTCTCTTGCGGATCCACATCGAACAGGCCGAATGGCGCGGCGTTGAGGGATCGATACTGCTGTTCCAGGGCGGCGCGCTGTGGTGGCTGGACATAGGGCGTCCAGAGGATGGCGGCGATATCCGGCTCTTGCCGCAGCAGGCGATCGGCATACTGGCGAAATTCGGCCCGGGTCACCGAGTCTGAGACTTCGAACAGCGCCGCAAAGGCGCGTAATACTGGGGGGGCGCGGCTAAACAGCAGGGCGGCCCGCAGATGCTGTTCGTTGGCATCCCGCTGCCAATGGGCCAGGGTTTCTGTCCGTTCACGGGCCAGTTGCATCTGGTAGACGTAAAGAGACAGGCCTATGCCCAGCAGGGCGGTGCCCAACGTCAACAGCCATTTGTAGTGTTTCCATCGTTCCATGCCAAAACCTTATCACTTGCGTTGTTCGTTTTTATCGTTGTGTGGTTGGGCGCAAGGTGGTGCCGATGCTCTTAATCTGTGGTGGGTGCCTCCCGTGTCGTCAGTATTGTTTCTTTCTCATCAGGATTCCGCGCTCGGCATCACAGGCATCCGCAACGCTTTGCGGCCCCACGGCAGCCAGCCCCGACGAGCGCACAGGCCGGTCAGCACCCCGGCCAGCAGCCCCCAGAAGGGGGCGCCTATGCCAAAGAAACTGACCCCGGCGGCGGTCACCAGCAAGGTGATGAGGGCTGCCTCACGCTCGGATTCTACCTCCAGCGCCTGCTTGAGGCTGCCCCCCAGCGTGCCCAGCAGGGCCAGACCGGCGATGGCCACAATCAGCTCTCGTGGCAGCAGGGCAAACAGGCTGGCCACAGTGCTGCCCAGCAGGGCGGTGAGCAGGTAGAAGACCCCGGCGCAGCAGGCGGCCAGATAGCGGCGGTGCGGCTCGGGGTCGGCCTCCTTGCCCATACACAAAGCGGCGGTAATGGCCGCCAGGTTGAGGGCGAAGCCGCCGAAGGGCGCCAGCAGCAGGCCCGCCAGCCCGGTCCAGCCGATGAGTGGCGACACCGGCGGCCGGTAGCCGTGGGCGTGCAGGGTGGCCAGCCCCGGCAGGTTCTGCGAGCTCATGGTCACCAGAAACAGCGGCAGGGCCACCCCCAGGCAGGCGTGCCAGCTGAAGGCCGGGCTGACCCATTCCAGGTGCAGGCCGCCCAGCGTCAGCTGGGCGCCGGCCAGATCCCCCTGGCCCAGGGCCACCGCCAGACCGATGAGCAGCACCAGGCCGATGGCGTAGCGTGGCAGGCGGGGTTTGAGCAGCCAGTAGCCCAGCAGCATGCTGCCCACCAGCCAAGGGGCCTGGGGCAGGGCGCGGAACAGCTCCAGACAGAAGCCCAGCAGCACCCCCCCCAGCATGGCCGCCGCCAGGGACTGGGGCAGCCTATGCATCAGGCGGGCAAACAGGCCGCTGAATCCCACCAGGGTGATGAGGGCGGAGCTGACGATGAAGGCCCCCACCGCCTCGGCCAGGGAGAGGCCCGCCAGGCTGCTGATGAGCAGGGCCGCCCCCGGGGTGGACCAGGCGGTGAGTATGGGGGTGCGGTAGCGCAGCGACAGCCCCAGGGTGGTGAGGCCGGTGCCCAGTCCCAGGGCGCCGAGCCAGGAGCCCAGCTGGGCCGGGCTGGCGCCCGCCTGCTGGGCGGCCTGGAAGATGAGGGCGGCGGAGCTGGTGTAGCCCACCAGCACGGCCACCAGGCCGCTGCTGACATGATGCAGGCGCAAGGAACGTAACAGGGAAAACATGGCGGCCTCCGGGCTTGGGCCAGTTGTGCGTTATAGCGCATAATAGGCGCAAACCTCGACTGTGCGCTATAGCGCACAATGTGTTTTTTACGCGCAATGTGTTTTTTACGCACAATGTGTTTTTTAGGAGACGCCATGAGCGAAGCTGCCCTGCCCGAACTCAATCAGCGCATCGGCGATCGCCTGCGCCAGCTGCGCACCGCCCAGGGCTGGAGTCTGGATCGGCTCTCGGCCGCCTGCGGGGTCAGCAAGGCCATGCTGGGGCAGATAGAGCGGGGGGAGTCCAGCCCCACAGTCGTCACCCTGTGGAAGATCGCCGCCGGGCTGGCCTGCTCCTTCTCCAGCCTGCTGGGGGATCTGCCCGAGCCGGCGGGGCCGGGCGAGGTGCGGCGGCTGGGCGAGGGGGTGGCGGTCACCACCCTGCTGCCGTTTGACGGTCCCCTGGGGTGCGAGTGTCTGCTGGTGGAGTTGCCGGTGGGCTGCGAGTACCGCTCGGTGCCGCACCTGGCCGGGGTGGTGGAGGACATACTGCCCCTGAGTGCCGGGGTGGAGGTCTGGCTGGCGGGTGCCTGGCAGCCGGTGGCGCCCGGCACGGCGCTACGCTTTGCCGCCGATCAGCCCCACGGCTACCGCAACATGAGCGCCATGCCGGCGCGCTTTCACAACCTCATCCACTACCCCAGCGCCTAATCAGGCGGCCGCCGGCTTGCTCAGGTGCATGCCGATGTAGCGCTGCTGCTTGTTGGGCTTGAGGGCGTCCAAGTCCACCAGCACCAGGCCGTCGATGCAGTGGCCGAAGGCCGGATCCTCGCCAAAGTCCAGGAATTGCACCCCGCCTGGATGGCACAGCTCGGAGTACTGCTTGTAGAGGGTGGGGATGGCGCAGTCCATCTCCTCCAGCCGGGCCTTGAGCTGGGCCAGATCCGCCTGATAGTCACCGCTAAACAGCGCCATCAGGGCGGCGGGGCAGGGCGGACAGGGGCGGCGGGAGTAGGCCATGGGCCTGTGGGCCGGGAAGTGGCGACGGTAGAAGGCCAGCAGCAGCTGGCGGGCCGGCTCCGGCAGGCTGGCGGAGAGCGACACAGGGCCGAACAGGTAGCGGTATTCCGGGTGACGGGCCAGGAAGGCACCTATGCCCTGCCACAGGTAATCCAGGCTGCGACGGCCCCAGTAGGCGGGTTGAATGAAGCTGCGCCCCAGCTCGATACCCTGGGCCAACACCTGGGTCATGGCCGGCGTGAAGTCGAACAGGCTGTGGCTGTAGAGGCCGCCCACCCCCTTGCCGGCCAGTTGTCCGGCCGTGGGAATGAAGCGGTAGGCACCGGCGATCTCCAGCGCCTCGGGATCCCAGAGCACCAGGTGGAAATAGTCATCATCGTACTGATCCAGGTCCCGGCGGCGACCGCTGCCTTCCCCCACGGCGCGAAAGGCGATCTCCCGCAGCCGACCCAGCTCCCGCAGTATGGGGGCATGGGCCTCCCCCTGGCGGCGGTAGAGCAGGATCTGCTTGCCGTCATGGGTCTGGCCCAGGCGCTCGCACGCGGCCAGGGCCTGCTTGAGCCGCTGACGGTCTTCGGCCAGGGCGATGGGGGCCTCGGTGCGGAATAGCCCTGGCTTGCCCTTGCCCAACCGGTAGAGGTGCTGGCGGAAGCGCCCCGCCAGCTTGGGCAGCGGCAGCGCGTCTTGCTGCCAGGCGCCGTAGGGGATGCAGGGGCCGATACGCAGGCGGATGCGGCCGCAGCGGTGGGCGAACATCTCGCGGATTAGCAGCAGGGTGGAGAGGGGCTTGAACACCATGGAGCTGACATAAAACAGCGGCGAGTTCCGCCCCCGGATAAACAGCGGCACTATGGGGGCCTTGGCCTTGTCTGCCAGGCGCAGGAAGCCGGTGCGCCAGCGGCCATCCCGTACCCCATGGGGGCGCAGGCGGGAGACCTCACCGGCGGGGAAGACGATCAGTGCCTTGCCGGCCGCCAGGTGCGCCTGCATCGCCAGGATCTGCTGGCGGTTGCTGCCGCTGCCCAGCACATCCACCGGGAACAGCAGGGAGGTCATGGGCTCCACGTGGCTGAGCATCTGATTGGCCATGATCTTCACATCCGGCCGCACCCGGGCCACCACCTTGAGCAGTGCCATGCCGTCCAGGGTGCCGATGGGGTGATTGGCCACCAGCACCAGGGGGCCCTGGCTGGGGATATGTTCCAGCTCGCTCTCCGACACGTCGCAGCCGAAGTCGAAGTAGGTGAGCACCTGTTCGATGAAATCCAGCCCCTTGAGGTGGGGATAGTCCCGGCCAAATTGCTGGAAGTCATTTTCGTACAGCAGGCGGCGCAGCAGGGCCCGCAGCCACTGCCAGTGAGATTGCGCCGGCAGGTACTGGTGCAGCAGGGAATCGACGCTGATCATGGTGAGGCTCCAAGATATGCCGAGGATCGGCATTCAGGCTGCCCTCTGGGTGTGACGCTGTCTTGTCAGTTCCGTGACGGCCCCATGATGGCGTGGTTCAGCTTGGCGTCATGTGGCGCCGGTTTGTTCGTGCTATGGTGGTGAGTGATTCGAGACCCCCGACTAAAGGAGACACCATGACCCGTTCCCCTGTGCTGTTGGCCGTTTGCCTGCTGAGCCTGCTGGGTTGCCAGCCAGATGGTAAGACACCGGCGACGCCGTCTGCCGCACCCGCCGCGCCGGCGGCAGCTTCCTCTGCCACCGAGACACAGGCGCCGGAGGCCAAGCCCGCCGAGGCGCTGGCGACCCTGTCCGGGGTGATCCGTGGCGAGGTCTGGTACCGGCAGCGCATCGCCCTCCCCCCCAGTGCCGTGGTGACGGTGCAACTGGTGGATGTGTCCCGCGCCGATGCGCCGGCCACCCTGCTGGCTAGCCAGACCCTCAGCGCCGAGCACCAGCCGCCCCTGGCCTTCGAGCTGCACTATGATCCGGCGCGGATCGATGAACGCATGAGTTATGCCCTGCAGGCCCGCATCGAGGACGGCAACCAGCTGCGCTTCATCAATACCGAGCGGGTGGCGGTGCTGACCCGGGGCGCCCCCCAGTCCGATCTCAAGATCCGGGTGGACGCCGTCGGTAACTAACCCGGCTCAGGGCAGGTGGCGCCAGGTCCCCTGCCCGAAGGCCACCTTGGTGGCCCCCTCCAACAGGCTGGCGGAGGCCAGGGGCGCGCCGTTGGTGCGTACCGGGTAGCTGATACCGTCATGACTCAACTGCACCCAGGCACCGGCCATGCCGGGGGCCAGCAGATCATGCCAGCCCCGCTGGGTGTGGCTGGCCACGTAGAAGGGCTCGGCCAGCGCCTCGATGCGGGCGGCAAACCGGTAACCCTGGGCCTGTCCCTGGAAGATGAGCCAGACACACTGGCCGCCGCTGCACCAGTTCATCTGCACCAGGGCCTCGGGGCGGCCATCGCCATTGAGATCCAGCAGACCATAGCGGTAGCTGGCCTGGTGCGGATCGCTGCGGCTCATGACGAAGTAATCCCGCAGGGCCTGTTCCACCTGGGGATCTGCCGTACTGGCGGCGCTCAGGCTGACCGGCAGCACAGCCGCCGGCGGTGTGTCCGGCACGGGCTGGGCGGCCTGGCGGCTGCCCAGGGTACCGGGCACCAGGCTTAACGGGCTGTCGAAGTCCACCTGGCCGCCGTTGAGCAGCCGGTAGTCGGCGGTGAGGCGATTGCTCTGCAGACGGAAGGGAATGGCCTCCCGCACACCCATGCCGTTGCGCCGGTTGAACAGCACCGTCAGACCATCGGCGGTGGGCTGCCAGGCTCCTTCATACAGCACCTCGGGACCCTGTTGGCGCACCAGCAGCAGGGTGCTCTGGTAGTTGGGCGCCAGGGTCAGGGCCAAATCCGCCTGCATCAGATCCCAGTGACCGCGCCATTGCAGGGGGGGCTGCAATTCGGCCAGCAGGTGGCCCTGGCGGGCACAGCCCTGATAGGCCGGCTCACCACCGCCCATGGCCAGGCTGGCTTGCCAGCCCCAGGCCTGCTGGCCGCCGTCCGTGGTGCACAGGCCAGGGGTGAGGCTCAGCTTGGCCTGCCGGCCGTCGGCGGCCATCAGCTCCATCTGCTGGGCCCCCGAGGTCTGGCCCTGCTGATCCTGCAGCTGCAGGGTGCGGCTGAGGCCATCTGTGGTGAAGACGCCGCGGTTGCCGGTGAGTTGAAAGGCCCAAGGGGCGGGCTCTTCGCCCGCCAGCAGCAGGCGGCTATCCGCGGCCGTTTCGCTGCAGGCCTGCTGGATATGGGTTGCGCTGAGCCGGTTGAGGCGTTTGCTGGTCAGGCGCAGGGGGCTGTCGCGGCTCTCGCCCAGGGTCAGATTACCGTACAGCTCCACATAGGCCGTCGCTGGCTGGCCCAAGGCCTGCCAGGCCTGGGTCAGGCTGCCGTCGGGCTGCAACTGCCAGGTCTGCTGACTGCCACAGGGGGAGAAGCGGGCCTCGCCACCTTGTGCACTGAGGGTGCCACGCAGCAGGGCCACGCCTGGGGCGGCACTGGCTGGGTTGGCGGGAGCGCGAGACTCGCTGGCCTGGCTGGGGGCCGTGACGGTCGCTTGGTGGCTGCAGGCGGCCAGCAGCAGGGCCAGACAACCGGTCAGGGGCAGGAAACGCATGGGCAACTCCTTGATTTGCATAGTTGCCCATTAGTTTAAGACTGGATTGAGACCAATTGACAGGCCTCAGTCGGCAAAATCAGCCAAACAGCCGTTCCAGATAGCGGGCGACCCCGTCTTCATCCGAGCTATGGGTGCGATCGTGGTCCGGCAATGCCTTCATCAGGCGGTCATGGGCGTTGCCCATCACCACGCCGCGGCCCACCAGGCTCAGCATCTCCAGATCGTTCATGCCGTCGCCGAAGGCGATGGTCTCGTCCAGGCTAAACCCGTTCTGGGCCAGCACGGCTTGCACCGCATTGCCCTTGTTGACGCCCTTGGGCATCACTTCCAGGCTGTCGGCGGAGGCGAAGGTGATGGCCAGCTCATCGCCGAACCGCTGCAACAGGCTGGCTTCCAGCGGCAGCAGGGCCTCGTGGCTCTCGGCGGTGAAGAAGATCTTGTTGATGTTCTGCTTGTCCACCGTGAGGGGATCCACCACCTGGTAGCCGAAGCCGGACTCCTGATGGAAGACCAGCAGCTCCGGGCTCTCCTGGGCCACCAGCCAGCGGTCACCCTGATAGATGTTGATGCGGATGTCTTCGTGACGCGACAGCTCCACCACCTGTTGGGCCAGCGCCACCGGCAGGCTCTGGTTGTAGATGCAGTTGTCCTGCTTGTCATGCACCACGGCGCCATTGGCGGTGATGAGGAATATATCCAGTCCCAGGGTATCGCGGATGCCTTGGACATCCACATGGTGACGGCCGGTGGCCACCATGAACTTGATGCCACGCTTGACCAGGGTGTGCAGCGTCTCGCGGGTCCGGGCAGAGACTTGGTGCTGCTTGTTGAGGAGGGTTCCATCCAGATCGGAAACAACGACTTTGAACATTCAGACCTCGGAAAATGTGACGGCGGGCAAATAATAACCAAAAAGGCCGCGCTGGAGAAGCGCGGCCTTCGTTCGAAAGTGAAATTTATTTCGAAAAGAAATTCAGTACGGCGGTGAGGGCGGGCAGCCGGTAGGTGTCTGCCTCGTTGAACAGATCGTGCCAGGCGCCGGGGATCACCAGGGGCTGTCCGCCTTCGCAGGGGTGCCCGGCCGCTTGCCGCAGGGCGCAGAAGCGATCTTGCGGCGCCGGGGTGACCACGCTGTCGCCGCCGGCCTGGATCAGCAGCAGGGGCACCTGGGAGCGACTGCCGCTGTCGGTGGCCAGCTCGGCGGCGGCCAGGGACTGGTAAATCCAGCGCACCGTAGGCCCGCCGATCCGCAGCTGGGGCTGGGCATCATATAGATCGCGGAACAGGCCGTAGCGCAGTGGGCTTTGGCTCAGCTCGTTGCCGGGGAAGGGCACCCGGGTGTAGGGGCCGGTGCCCGGCGCGTAGGGGGATTCGGCGCCGAACAGGCCGTACAGCCAGTCCAGCAACCGGGTCAGCAGGTTGGCCAGCCAATCGGGCAGGGGGGCCAGGCGGATGCCCAGCATGGGGGAGACCAGGGCCACCGCCTCGAAGTCGTTCGGCCAGCGGTCCAGGTAGCGCAGGGAGATGGCGCCGCCCATGGAGTGGGCCAGCAGCTTGAGGTGAGCCGGCTTGTCCGCCAAGACCAGCTGTTCCATCAGGGTGCGCATGTCCTGGACATAGTCATCGAACCGGTTCACATGCCCCTTGTCGTGATCCTGCAGCAGGCGGTCCGAGAGGCCCTGGCCGCGATGGTCGTACAGGTAGACGCTGTAGCCCTGTTGGTAGAGATCGTAAGCGGTGGCCTGGTACTTCATCAGGCTCTCGGTGCGGCCGTTCACCACCAGTATGCTGCCCTTGCTGTCGGGGTGGCGCAGCACGGCGTAGGCCAGCTGCACCCCGTCCACCCCGGTGAGGTGGCCGGTCTGGGCATGCTGTTGCCAGAAGCTGGCCAGTTGCGGCGCCAACGCGGGGAGCTGCGCCTCTGTGGTGAGCTGGTAGGGATTGTCCACGGCAAAGAGTCTCAGGCTGAAGCACAGGGCCAGCAGGCCCAGTAGGATTCTGGAGGTCATGATCGGCCACGCAAGGAGTCAAAGAGACCCACATTATAGGGTCATCCAGGCCGTCCGTCAGTGAGATGGTGCCGCTTTACAGCAGCCCATCATCCTCATCGTCCAGGTGGCTCCAGGCGTCCTTGCTCATCTGTACCTTCTGCCACCACTCTTCGTCCGCCAGTATCTCGCCATCCGCCCCCAGCTGGGGATAGGGCAGCCCCTTGCGCTGACAGATCTTGGCGAAGATGGGATGACCGCCCTCGAACAGGATGCGGTTCTGCTCTTCGGCACTCAGCAGGCAGCCACGGCCATACAGACCGGCCAGCTCCCGTTGGCGCTGGGCCTCATACAGTATGGCGGCGGCGGCCACCGAGACGTTCAACGACTGCACCATGCCCACCATGGGGATGATGATGTGCTGATCCGCCAGGGCCAGGGCCTGGGGAGTGATGCCCTGTTTCTCCTGCCCCAGCAGGATGGCGGTGGGGCGGGTGTAGTCGATGCGGCGAAAATCCACCGCCGTGTCGGACAGGTGGGTGGCCAGGATCTGCATGCCCTGGGCCTTGAGCTCGCCCACCGCCGTCTCGATATCCGGATGCAGGTTGACGCCGACCCAGTTCTGACTGCCCCGGGCCGTGCCCTTGCGCTTGGCGATGCGGGTGCGGGGCCAGACCGCATGCACCTGGTGCACCCCCACCGCATCGGCGGTGCGGACGATGGCCGCCAGGTTGTGGGGCTTGTGCACCTCTTCCAGGCAGACGGTGAGATCGGGCTGGCGCATGGCCAGCATCTGACGGATACGGGCGAGGCGTTCTGGGGTCATAGATTTCCCTTAGTTCTAGTGGCGGCTGCGGCTGACCCGCAGCACATCCGGCATGACCCGGATCTTGCGCATGATGTTGGCCAGGTGGACGCGGTTCTTGCTGGTGATCAGCAGATTCACCTGATAGACGCGGGCGTCCTTCTCCTCGGTGCTGATGCTGTGGATGTTGGCGCCGGTGGCAGCTATGGTGTTGGCCAACTGGGCCAGCACCCCCTGATGGTTCACCACCTCGATCTGGATGCCGGTGCGGAACTCCTGCTCGTAGGCCACCTCGGTATCCCATTGCACCGGCAGGTACTTGTCCGGCTCCCGGCCATAGTTGCGGATGTTGCGGCAGGTCTCCTGGTGCACCACCAGCCCTTTGCCGGGGCTGATGTGGGCTATGATGGGGTCGCCCGGGATGGGGCGGCAGCAGTTGGCGAAGGTCACCAGCATGCCGTCGGCACCACGGATGGCCATCTTGCGCAGGTTGGGGGGCGGGGTCGACTGGGGCGGCGTCTCGGTGTTCAGCTCGTCCACCTTGCCCAGCAGGCGGCGGGCGATCACCACGCTCATGGCATTGCCCAGGCCGATGTCCGCCAGCAGGCCTTCCAGGCTGTCGTGGCGGGTATCCTCCAGCACCTTCTTCAGGTTTTCCGGTGCCACCTCTTCGAGCCGCTTGCTGCCCAGGGCGTGGGAGAGCAGACGGCGGCCCAGCACCACCGACTCCTCGGTGCGCAGGTTCTTGAGGAACTGGCGGATCTTGGTGCGGGCCTTGGAGGTGACGATGAAGTTGAGCCAGGCGGCGTTGGGTCGGGCGCCGGGGGCCGTGATGATCTCCACCGTCTGGCCGGAGGTCAGGGCGCGGCTCAAGGGGTAGGGCTGCCGATCCACCCGGGCGCCGACACAGGCGTGGCCTATGTCGGTGTGCACCGCGTAGGCGAAGTCCACCGGGGTGGCACCGGTGGGCAGCTCCAGGATGCGGCCCTCCGGGGTGAAGACGTAGATCTCGTCGGGGAACAGGTCGGTCTTGACGCTTTCGATGAATTCGAAGGAGTTGCCGGCGCTTTGCTGCAGCTCCAGCAGGCTGCGCATCCAGCGCTGGGCCCGCACCTGGGCCGTGGTGCCCGAGGTGTCGCCGTCCTGCTTGTAGGCCCAATGGGCCGCCACCCCCTTGTCCGCCATCTGATCCATGTACTCGGTGCGGATCTGCACCTCCACCGGCACCCCGTGGGGGCCCACCAGGGAGGTGTGCAGCGACTGGTAGCCGTTGGTCTTGGGGATGGCGATGTAATCCTTGAAGCGACCGGGACGCGGCTTGTACAGGCTGTGCATCTGCCCCAGCACCCGGTAGCAGGTGTCTATGTCCTGCACTATGACCCGGAAGGCGTAGATGTCCATCACCTCGTGGAACTGCAGCTCCTTCTTCTTCATCTTGATGTAGATGGAGTAGAGGTTCTTCTCCCGCCCCTTCACCTCCACCGGGATGTGGGCCTCCTGCAGGCGGCCGCGGATCTCGTCATGGATGGCGTTGATGATCTGCTTGCGGTTGCCCCGGGCCCGCTTGACCGACTCCCGCAGCACCCGGGAGCGCATGGGATAGAGGGCCTCGAAGCCCAGCTCTTCCAGCTCGGTCTTGATGCTGTGGATGCCCAGCCGGTTGGCGATGGGGGCGAAGATCTCCAGGGTCTCCCGGGCGATGCGCCGGCGCTTGTCCGGCCGTAACGAACCCAGGGTGCGCATGTTGTGGGTGCGATCCGCCAGCTTGATGAGGATGACGCGGATGTCCTGCACCATGGCCATCACCATCTTGCGGAAGTTTTCGACCTGGGCTTCCTTGTGGTCGCGGAACTTGAGCTTGTCCAGCTTGGAGACGCCCGCCACCAGCTCTGCCACCGCCTCACCGAACTGCTCCGCCAGCTGCTCCTTGGTCACCGGGGTATCCTCGATGACATCGTGCAGCAGGGCGGCGGTCAGGGTCTCATGATCCAGATGCATCTCTGCGAGGATGCGGGTCACGGCCACCGGGTGGGTGATGTAGGGCTCGCCGCTGGAGCGGCTCTGGCCCTCATGGGCATCGCGGGCCACCACATAGGCCTGTTCCACCCGGGCGACCTGGTCGGCGGGCAGATAGGTGGCGATCAGCGCTTTAAGGCTCTCGAACAGGTACAAATACGACTCCGATGCGGGGCGATGGGCCGTCCCGGGCTTGGGCTGGACTGCTACGGCTGAGTGTGCGGCGAAATGGGACGCTTGTAAACGCCTGCAAAAACGGCACCCTGGGGTGCCGTCTTGCGGGATCCGGTCAGGATCAGAGGGTCAGGCCACGACCTTCGGACAGGATGGACATGGCGGCCAGCTCGCTGGCTTCGCGCTCCTGCATGTCCTGGCGATCCTGGGCATCCAGGAACTCGTTGGAGATCAGGCCTTCTTCGATTTCGCGCAGGGCGATCACGGTCGGCTTGTCGTTTTCTTCATCCACCAGCGGGTCTTTACCCTGGACAGAGATTTGGCGGGCGCGGCGGGCGGCCAGCAGCACCAGATCAAAGCGGTTGCCCACTTGTTTTACAGCATCTTCAACGGTTACGCGTGCCATGGACGACTCCAGTGATAAAAAATGACTCGAAAGTATACAAGAGCCGGCTTACTTCGCCAAGAGGGCGCGCAGCAGCTCGGCGTGCTGGATTTGCTGCTTGGCCAGGGTGGTGCGCTCTGCCAGTACCACCGCCTGCAGCTGAGCCAGGGTGGTGGCGAAGTCATCGTTGACCAACAGGTAGTCGTATTCGTCGTAGTGGGACATCTCGTCCACCGCCTTGGCCATGCGGCCGGCAATCACCTCGGCGCTGTCCTGGCCGCGGCCATGCAGCCGCTGTTCCAGCACCGGCAGGGAGGGCGGCAGAATGAACAGCGAGCGGGCCTCCGGCATCAGGGCCCGGATCTGGCGGGCCCCCTGCCAGTCGATGTCCAGAAAGATGTCGATGCCCTGGGCCAGGCTCTGCTCTATGGTCTCACGGGAGGTGCCGTAGAAGTTGCCGAACACCTCGGCCCACTCGAAGAAAGCGTCGCGGGCGATCAGTGCCTTGAAGCCGGCCTGATCGACGAAGTGGTAGTGCACGCCGTTCTCCTCGCCCGGGCGCATGGCGCGGGTGGTGTGGGAGACCGACAGCTTCATGCGGCCATCGGCGTTGGCGGGGGAGCCGAGCAGGGCCGCCAGCAGGCTGGATTTACCCGCGCCGCTGGGGGAGGAGACGATGAACAGGGTGCCACGTTGTGCCATAGCCGAACCTAATAAAGAAGACCGCCGTCCGCCAGAGGCGGGCCGCAGTGGATTAATGACCGGGGTAGGCGGCAGAGAATAGCAGATGAAAAATACAAAAAAAAAGCCGGGTCACGACCCGGCAAACGTTCAAGCTGTTGCTTGTTGCGGAAGTGCCCCTCCACGCCCGGCTATTTCATCCTGTTTCAGGACGGGGCGCCATATGGTTATTTCTGTTTGATATATCGGGAAAGAGGGCGGCAGGGTATGCTGTGCCTGGTTTCCTGCTCCCCTGATGTGAATTTGCCATGCCCAGACCCAAGATCGCCCGCTGTATCCAGGCCCGCGCGCCCTTCTCTCTGTTCAAGCCCAATGGCATTCCCAGCCATCGGCTGACCCAGCTGCAGCTGGCAGAGGACGAATTCGAGGCCTTGAGATTGGCGGATCTGCAGGGCCTGCAGCAGCAGGAGGCGGCCAAGGTGATGGGGATCTCCCGTCAGACCTTCGCCAACCTGGTGAAGGGGGCCCGTCGCAAGGTGGCCTATTGTCTGGTGGAAGGGGCCGCCCTGGCCCTGCATGGCGAGGATGCCGGCGCAGCGCCACCGGCGGCCACTGAAAAGCCATCCGTCTGAGTCCGTTTTAAATCTGACATCTGTCTGCATCAATCTGCTTGGCGTCTATTCTTGAGGTTGTTTCTGTCCTCATTTACGCCAAGGAGATGCCCATGCTCGCAACCTGGTTGCGCCGTGTGCGCCTGACCACACTGCTCTCGGTTCTGATCCTATGTCCCTCCCTGTATGCCATCTCGGTGGGAGTATTCCTGATTGTGGATATCCGTGAGGAGGCCCAGCAGCTGGCGGTCTCCCAGCGGCGGGTGGACGCCATCGCCACCCTGGATGAGGTGGCTCATCAACTGGCGGTGGAGCGGGGCCTGACCGCCGGCTGGCTGGCCAGCGGTGGCCAACAGGGTACCGATAAGGTTCTGGCCCAACGTCAGTTGGTGGACGAGCGCTTGACCAAGCTCACTGCCCTCAACCGCCAAAGCCAAGAGTTACAGGCGGTCAGTCAGGAGGTGCTGGACAAGCTCGGTGGCCTGGCCCAGCAGCGCCAGCGGATCGACAGCCTGCAGGGCCAGGGTGCCTTTGCCTTCTACTCGGCGGCCAATCAGGCGGCCCTGGACGCCATCTCGCTGCTCAACAGCGGCATCGCCTCGGCCGAGCTGCGTCAGCAGGCCTCCGCCCTGGTGGCCCTATTGACCCTCAAGGAGCGGGCGGGCCAGGTGCGGGGCCTGGTGAACGGTCTGCTGGCCAAGGGGGCCATCAATCCGGCCCAGCGGGATCAGTTGCAGGGCTACCGGTTCGATGAATCTCGGCAATGGGATCTGTTGCACCATCTGGCCAGCCCGGCCCTGTGGCAGACCCTGAGCGCTCAACGCCAGCAACCCCAATGGCAACAACTGGAAGCCTGGGTGAGCGACGTGCAGGGCAAACCGGAAGCCGACTGGCCCAAGGTCACTCCGGCCCAGTGGTTTGCCGCCGCCACCGAGCGGATTGGTGGACTCAAGGCGCTGGGCGACGGGGTGCGTCAGGATCTCATCGGTCAGATGGATCGCCTGCTACAGCGGCAGACCTGGCTCTATCGCCTGTTCAGTCTGGCGGCCGTGATCTCTTCCCTGGCCTTGCTGTGGGCTTGCTGGGTACTGGTGCGCTTCATCAGCCGGCGGGTGTGGGCCATCGAGAAACTGCTGGCCAGGGCCACCGAAAGCAACGATCTGAGCCTGCGGCTGGATGAGCGGGGTCGAGACGAGCTGGCCCATATCGCCCAGGCGGTGAACCGCCTGCTGAGCCAGTTTTCCTTGCTGCTGGGTCAGGTGCGGCTGCAGGCGGAGAGTTCTTCCCAGATTTCATCAGAGGTGGGCGGCATGAGCCAGCAGGCCCATCAGCAGGCCAATCAGACTCACCAGTACGCCGACATGATCGCCACCGCCATGACCGAAATGGCCCAGACCAGCCTGGAGGTGGCCCGTCACACCCAGGAGGTGGCGCAGTTCAGTCGGGATGCCCGTCAGCAGGGGGAAGAGAACCGCCGGCTCAACGACGAGGCGTATCAGGCGGTCAATGCCCTCACCGGTCAGATCGGCGAGGCCCACGAAGCGGTGGATCAGCTGGCGCGGGAGAGCCAGCTGATCGGCACCATAGTGGACACCATCACCAGCATCGCCGATCAGACCAATCTGCTGGCCCTGAACGCGGCCATCGAGGCGGCCCGGGCCGGCGAGCAGGGCCGCGGCTTTGCCGTGGTGGCGGACGAGGTGCGCCAGCTGGCCCAGAAGACCCAGACCGCCACCGGCGAGATCCGCACCATGATACAGACGCTGCAGGGCAGCGCCCATCAGGTGACGGTGAGCATGTCCCGCAGCCACGAGACCACGGAGCAGACGGCCTCCCAGATTGCCCTGGCCGATCAGGAGATGGCCCGGTTGTTCGAGCTGCTGGATCGGATCAATGGCCTGGTGGAACAGATCGCCACCGCCGCCGAGGAACAGACCTCGGTGGCCCAGGACATCAATCAGCAGGTGGAGCAGGTGGCTGGCTTGGCCGATGCCACCCAGCAGGCGGTGGGGGACAGCCACCAGCGCATGAACCAGCTGGCACAGGCGGCCGATCGTTTGCGCAGCGAGCTGGCGGTGTTTGCCCTGGGGCACTAACCCGTGCGTCAAGATGGGGCAGGATGCGCCGAGACAAGGCACCAACCGCCAGGCGGCTTCATGCTCTCTGGCGGTTTGTTTTTTCTAAGTGACAGATTAATAAGCAATTCATGAAAAGTGTATTTCTGGCACATGATTTGTATTGATGAGTTGGTGTGAGCTTGCATCCTGAGCGAACAACGTTGAGCAAACACGCGGGCCAGTGCCGGCCCTGACAAACTGTCACCCCGTGGATAATGGCGTCCATCACTCCAAGCGCATTGCGTGGCGAGTGAGGCGCCTTTTTTTTGTCCGGCGCACAGGCAGTCAGGGAAACAAGGAGCGGCAATGGCCTGCACTCCGATCTGCAACCTATGAGGGAACGACCATGGCCTATTTGATTCCATCCGACTTTGTGAAAAAGATGGTAGACGCTGGAGAGTCCAAAATCTTCATGTCCACCCGCGACACCCTGATCCGCGCCTACATGGCCGGTGCCATTCTGGCCTTGGCGGCCGTGTTCGCCATTACCATGGCGGTGCAGACCGGCTCGCCGCTTATCGGTGCCCTGCTGTTCCCGGTGGGCTTCTCCATGCTCTATCTGATGGGCTTTGACCTGCTCACCGGCGTCTTTGTGCTCTCCCCCCTGGCCTGGCTGGACAAGCGGCCGGGTGTGACCCT
This sequence comes from Pseudaeromonas paramecii, assembly GCF_039540575.1. Lineage (NCBI taxonomy): Bacteria > Pseudomonadati > Pseudomonadota > Gammaproteobacteria > Aeromonadales > Aeromonadaceae > Pseudaeromonas > Pseudaeromonas paramecii. Next base: position 48,554 of record NZ_BAABFC010000003.1, on the reverse strand, counting down.
AAAGGGGGTGCTGCGCAACTGGGGGCTGGTGTTTGTCGGCAACTTCGCCGGAGCCCTGACGGTGGCACTCATGATGGCGGTGGTGTTCACCTATGGCTTCTCCACCGATCCTGGCGCCGTGGGGCAGAAGATCGCCGGCATCGGCGAGGCCCGCACCCTGGGGTATGCCCAATACGGCGCCGCCGGCTGGCTGACCATCTTCCTGCGCGGCATGCTGTGCAACTGGATGGTCTCCATGGGCGTGGTGGGGGCCATGATCTCCACCTCGGTCTCTGGCAAGGTGATCGCCATGTGGATGCCCATCATGCTGTTCTTCGCCATGGCCTTCGAGCATTCGGTGGTGAACATGTTCCTGTTCCCCTCGGCCATGATCATGGGCGGTGACTTCTCCATCATGGATTACATGATCTGGAACGAGATCCCCACGGCGCTGGGCAACCTGGTGGGCGGCCTGGCCTTCACCGGTCTGACCCTCTACAGCACCCACCTGCGCACCGCACCCAAGCGCGCCCTGGTGTAAGGGAGACAGACAAAGGCCCGGCAAGTTGCCGGGCCTTTTGCATGGCGATCGTGGGAGCCGGATTAGCCGCTGACCCAGAGCAGCAGGGCCATCAGCTGCGGCGTGATGATGCGCAGGAACATCACCAGGGGGTAGACGGTGGCGTAGGAGAGGGCCGAGGCATCGCTGGTGGGATGCAGGGCGTTGGCAAAGGCCAGGGCGGGGGGATCCGTCATGGAGCCGGCCAGCAGGCCGCACAGACTGAGGTAGTTGAGTTTGCCGACGGCCCGGGCCAGCAGGGCCACGCTCAGCAGCGGGAGCAGGGTGATGAGCACGCCGTAGCCCATCCAGTGCAGCCCCTCGCCATCGGTCAGGGTGTGCAGGAAGTTGCCGCCGGACTTGAGTCCCACCACCGCCAGGAACAGCACTATGCCCAACTCCCGCAGCGCCAGGTTGGCACTGGGGGGCATGAACCAGTAGAGCCGGCCTATGCTGCCGATCCGCGCCAGGATCAGCGCCACCACCAGGGGGCCGCCGGCCAGTCCCAGCTTGAGGGCGGCGGGAAAGCCCGGCAGGTAGAAGGGCACCGAGCCCAGCAGCACCCCCAGGCCGATGCCGATAAACACCGGCAGCATCTGCACCTGCAGCAGCTTGTGCTGGGCGTTGCCCACCAGGTTGGCCACCGCCTCGATGGCGTCCGGGGTGCCCACCAGGTTGAGGATGTCACCAAACTGCAGGGTGGAGCGGTCCGTGGGTACCAGCTCGACCCCGGCGCGGTTGAGGCGGGAAACCACCACGTCGTAGCGCTCCTTGAGGCGGAACTCCCGCAGGTGCTTGCCCAGCACCTGTTCGTTGGTCACCACCACTCGCATCACCCGCAGATCCGTGCCCCGGGTGGAGAGGGAGGTCTCCACCGTCTCGCCGATCACCAGCATGGCCTTGTGCAGCGCCGCCTTGTTGCCCACCAGGTGCAGCAGATCGCCCTCCTCCAGAGTGGTCTCCGGCCGCGGCACCATCAGCTCCTCGCCGCGCTTGAGCCGTGAGCAGATGACGGCGCCATCGTCCAGGTTGGGGATCTCCTTGAGGGGCAGGCCCACCAGGTTGTGGTTGCGCAGGCAGACGTTGAGGGTCTGCAGGCTCTCCTTGGTCTGGCCGGCCTGCATCTCGAAGGCGGTGGCCTCCGTGTCCACCTGAATGCGGAAGAACAGCCGGGTCAGCCACATGGTCAGCAGGATGCCGCAGATGCCGAAGGGGTAGGCCACCGCGTAGCCCAGCCCCATGTTGCCGGTGGGGGCGCCCAACTCGCCGAGGATCTGCTGACCGGCTCCCAGGGAGGGGGTATTGGTGACGGCGCCGGAGAAGATGCCCAGGATGGCCGGCAGCGGCACATCAAACAGCTTGTGGATGACCACGGCCACCCCGCAACCCAGCAGCACTATCAGGGCGGCGAAGCCATTCAACTTGAGGCCGGAACGGCGCAGGGAGGCGAAGAAGCCCGGCCCCACCTGGATGCCGATGGTGTAGACGAACAGTATGAGGCCGAACTCCTGCACGAAGTGCAGGGTGGCCTCGTTCATCTCCAGTTGGTACTGATGGGTGAAGTGGCCCACCAGCAGGCCGCCGAACAGCACGCCGCCGATGCCCAGCCCCACCCCGTAGATCCGCCAGTTGCCGATCCATAACCCCAGGACGGCGATCAGGGACAGTATGCTGACGGTCAAGGCGATATCGCTCATGGTGACTCCTGTCGTGTTCGTTTTGGCGGGGATACCGCCCTACTCGATACGCAAATGAAGCACCCCTTATCAATACGCCCATTTGTCATGTGGTTAAGTGACCTTGACGACAAATGCCCCAATCTGTGGCAGCACACTGGCGTGATGGGCATGGGAAAGCCGGCGACGCATAAGCCTGGCCTAAGGTTGGCCTGTTACACTGCCGCCTCGTCTTTTCTCTCGGCTATTCGCTCTGCGCAGAATAAGGATCGTTATGCACACATCATCATGGACGCGCGGCTTGCTCGCGCTGGGGTTGGGGCTGGTCACTGGGACCAGTCAGGCCGGTTTCACGCAAAGCAGCGGTGACGTGCTCAAGTACGCCATGCCGGCGGCCGCCGCCGGGCTGGCGGGATATGAACAGGATTGGCAGGGGCTCAAACAGTTTGGTCTGGCCTTTGGCAGCACGGCGGCCACCACCTGGGCCCTCAAGCAGGGCGTCCAGCGGGAGCGGCCCAACGGCAGCGGAGACGACGCCTTCCCCAGTGGCCACGCCGCCAGCGCCTTCAGCTCGGCCTCCTTCATCCAGCGGCGTTACGGTTGGCAGCTGGGGGCGCCGGCCTACCTGCTGGCCGCCTGGACCGGCTACAGCCGTATCCCTAACCGGGATCACCACTGGAGCGATGTGCTGGCCGGGGCGGCCATCGGCGTGGGCTTCAGCTACCTGTGGGTGGAGGCGGATCCGGCCTGGCAGCTCACCCCCTGGACCGACGGCAAGCAGTACGGTCTGCGGCTGGATGGCAGTTTCTAGGGGCCTTGCACGCCGGGTTGGTTCAGGGCCCGGCAGCTGAACGCCCTCGCCGCTTGGGTTCGGTCAGTGGCGCGGCAGCGGCTTGCGGCTGTCCAGCCAGCCCTGTAGCAGGCCGATGGCCAGGCCCCCCAGGTGAGCCATGTTGGCCATGCTGGGGCCGAACAGGTGGAAGAAGCCCAGCACCAGCCAGATCAGCATGAAGCCCAGCAGGCCGTTGCTCACCGGCTGCTCGGCCCAGCCCTGGCGTCGGGGCAGGATCCACAGGTAGGCCAGCAGGCCGTAGGCCACGCCGGAGAGGCCGCCAAAATCCGGCCCCACCAGCACCGCCTGCAGCAGGTTGGGCACACAGCCCGTCACCAAAAACAGCACCAGCAGCTTGCCGGAGCCCAGCCGGCGCTCGATGCGCCCCCCCAGATACCACCACCACATCAGGTTGAACACCAGGTGCAGCACGGAGAAGTGCAGCAGGGTGGGAGTGAGGAAGCGCCAGATCTGCCAGCTGGTGAGCTGCTCGACGCTGGTGTGAAAGCCCAGCAGGGCAAACATGGGCAGGCCTATGTAGCTCAGTAGGAATACCGCCACACAGGCCAGGGCCACCAGCAGGGTGACCGGGCCCGCCTGCAGCAGCAGCTCCGCCAGCAACTGGTGCTGGCCCGCCGAATAATCCACCCGGGTTTGGGGGCGCTCGCTGCTCCAGGCCGCCTCGGCATAACGGGGATGATGGGGCTCCTTGATGAAGCGCTTCACCTCCTGCTCCGCCTCCGTGGTGCGGCTGTCATCCACCAGCCAGACCGAGATGCCGAGCTCAGACTCGGTCAGTTCGCAGGGAATGCCCCGGCTGGCCAGGTAGTCCGCCAGGCTCTGGGCCAGGCGGGCATCCTCCACTACCAGCAGTTGCTTCATGAGCGCTCCACCTCGAAACGCAGGCCCCAGTCGGCGAAGCCGCCGTCCACGCTGTAGACCTGCTCGTAGCCCTGGCCCACCAGGTATTGCGCCGCCCCCTGGCTGCTGTGGCCGTGATAGCACATCACCAAGACCGGGGTGTCGAAGCTCACCTCGGCCAGGAAGCGCCCCAGGCTCTCCTGGTTGAGGGGGAAGGCGCCGGGGGCGTGGCCCTGGGCGAAGGAGGCAGGATCCCGGATGTCCACCAGGCGGCAGTGGCTTTGCTGCAGCAGGGTGTGGGCCTGTTCGGTGGAGATGCGTTGAAACTGGGACATGGTGGCCTCGCAAGGGCGACGAGAAGTGAAGCTGGGATTGTTAAAAAAAAGATCCCGCCTGGCAAGGGCCAGACGGGATCTCGTGACAAGGAGTTAGCCGCCCAGGTAGGCGTTGCGTACCCCGTCGTTGGCCAGCAGGTTGGCCCCGGTGTCCTGCAGCACGATGCGACCGTTCTCCAGCACATAGCCGCGATCCGCCAGGCGCAGGGCCTGGTTGGCGTTCTGCTCGACGAGGAAGATGGTCATGCCCTTCTCCCGCAGCCGCTCTATGATGTCGAAAATCTGCTGGATGACGATGGGCGCCAGCCCCAGGGAGGGCTCGTCCAGGAACAGCAGCCGCGGCTTGCTCATCAGCGCCCGGCCGATGGCCAGCATCTGCTGCTCGCCGCCGGACATGGTGCCGGCCCGCTGATGCACCCGTTCCTTCAGGCGGGGGAACAGCTCGAACACCTCGGCCTTGAGTCGCTCGGCCTCCGCCTTGTCCACGAAGAAGGCGCCCATGCTCAGGTTCTCTTCCACCGTCAGGCGGCTGAAGATGCGCCGTCCTTCCGGCACTATGGCGATGTCACCGCGCATGATGCGGGCGGTGGAGAACTGGGTGATGTCCTCCCCCTCAAACAGGATCTGGCCGCTGGCGGGCTTGGGCTCGCCGCAGATGGTCATCAGCAGTGTGCTCTTGCCAGCGCCGTTGGCGCCGATCAGGGTGACAATTTCCCCCTGCTTGATCTCGATGCTCACCTCATTCAAGGCCTGGATCTTGCCGTAGAAGGTGGAGACGTTTTTAACTTCTAACATGTCGGCTCCCTTATGACTCGCCCAGATAGGCCTTGATGACATCCGGATTGGTGCGGATCTGCTCCGGCGTGCCCTTGGCCAGGGGCGTGCCCTGATTGACCACGTAGATGCGGTCGGAGATGTCCATCACCAGCTTCATGTCGTGCTCGATCAGCAGCACAGAGACCCCATGGTCACGGCACAGATCGCCGATGAGCCGGTTGAGCTCTTCGGTTTCCTTGGGGTTGAGGCCGGCGGCCGGCTCATCCAGCATCAGTATCTTCGGCTGGGTGCACATGCAGCGGGCGATCTCCAGGTGGCGCTGCTGACCGTAGGCCAGGTTGCCGGCGGCGCGGTTGGCCAGCTCAGTCAACCCCACCTTGTCCAGCCAGAAGGCGGCCCGCTCCATGGCCTGGCGTTCGGCCCGGCGAAAGCCCGGGGTCTTCAACAGGCCGGCCAGGAAGTTGGTGTTCAGGTGGCGATGCTGGGCGATCAGCAGGTTTTCCAGCACCGTCATCTCCTTGAACAGGCGGACATGCTGGAAGGTGCGCACCACCCCCTTGCGGGCGATCTGATGGCCCGGCAGGCCCTGGATGGGCTCGCCTTGCAGCAGTATCTGCCCCTCGGTGGGACGATAGAAGCCGGTCAGGCAGTTGAAGACGGTGGTCTTGCCCGCCCCGTTGGGACCGATAATGGAGACGATCTCTTTCTCATTCAGCTCCAGCGCCACGCCATTGACCGCCAGCAGGCCGCCAAAGCGCATAGTCAGGCCGGAGACTTCAAGCAATTTGGTCATTTACGCAACTCCAGATGGGGACGGCTCATGGGCAGCAGGCCTTGGGGCCGCCACACCATCATGAACACCATCAGCAGACCGAACATCACCATCCGGTACTCGTTGAACTCACGGGCCATCTCCGGCAGCACCGTCATGATGATGGCGGCCAGCACCACCCCAATCTGGGAACCCATGCCACCGAGCACTACGATGGCCAGTATGATGGCCGACTCGATGAACACGAAGGACTCGGGGCTGATGAAGCCCTGGCGCGCGGCGAAGAAGCTGCCGGCAAAACCGGCGAAGCCGGCACCTATGGTGAAGGCGGTCAGCTTGATCACGGTCGGGTTCAGACCCAAAGAGCGACAGGCGATCTCGTCTTCCCGCAGGGCTTCCCAGGCGCGGCCCAGGGGCATGCGCAGCAGGCGGTTGATGATGAACAGGGTGAACAGCACCAGCAGCAGGGCCATCAGGTAGAGGAAGATCACCTTGTGGTCGGCGTTGTAGCTGATGCCGAAGAAGGTGTGGAACGCCTCGTTACCCGGCTCCTTGGCCCGGCGCGCAAACTCCAGGCCGAACAGGGTTGGCTTGGGTATGTTGGCGATGCCGTTGGGGCCGCCGGTCAGGCTGGTGAGGTTGTTCAGCAGGATGCGGATGATCTCGCCAAAGCCCAGGGTGACGATGGCCAGGTAATCGCCCCGCAACCGCAGCACCGGGAAGCCCAGCAGGAAACCGAACAGGGCCGCCATGCCGCCGGCGATGGGCAGACACTCCCAGAAGGAGAGGCCAAAGTAGCTGTTGAGCAGGGCGTAGGTGTAGGCACCCACGGCGTAGAAGCCCACGTAACCCAGATCCAGCAGACCTGCCAGGCCCACCACCACGTTGAGGCCCAGGCCCAGCATGATGTAGATCAGGGTCAGGGTGGCCAGGTCCACCACGCTGCGGGAGACCAGGAAGGGGCCCGCCACGGCGGCGATCAGCACCAGGATGGCCAGGCCGCGATACAGCCAGGGGTTCTTGTCCTGGCTCGGCAGGCGCCACTCCGGCAGACCGGCCTTCACCTTCTCCTTGTGGGTGGTGATATGCACCCGGAACAGCTGGAAGAAGAACACCAGGGCCACGCCACCGATGAGCCAGGGCCAGGCATTGTCCATTTGGCTCACCACCACCAGCTTGATGCCCTCCGCCTGCAGGCGGAAGCCGAACAGCCAGAGGGCCAGCAGCAGGAAAACCCCGCTGGCGATCAAAGCACGCTTGAGACTGGTCATCATACCTTCTCCACCTCAGGACGCCCCAGGATCCCCGTGGGCATGAACAGCAGGATGAAGATCAGCAGGCCGAAGGAGACCACATCCTTGTACTCGGTACTCAGGTAACCGGCGGTCATGGCCTCGGTCACCCCCAGCAGCAGGCCCCCCAGCACGGCGCCGGGTATGGAACCTATGCCTCCCAGCACGGCGGCGATGAAGGCCTTGAGGCCGGCCATGAAGCCGATGGTGGGGTTGATGACGCCGTAGTACATGCCCAGCAGCACGCCCGCCACCGCCGCCAGGGCGGCACCGATGACGAAGGTGATGGCGATGACGGCATTGGTGTCGATACCCAGCAGGTTGGCCATCTTGATGTCCTCGGCACAGGCGCGACAGGCGCGGCCCATGCGAGAACGGGAGATGAACAGGGTCAGGCCCGTCATGCTCACGAAGGTCACCACGAAGATGATGAGCTGCATGTAGGAGAGGCTGGCGCTGAAGTTATCCACGCCAAACTGCCAGCCGCCGGAGACCAGGGCGGGGATGGCCACGTCCCGGGAGCCCTGCTCCAGCCGCACCAGGTTCTGCAGGAAGATGGACATACCGATGGCGGAGATCAGGGGGATCAGGCGATTGCCACCCCGCAGCGGCCGGTAGGCCACCCGCTCTATGGTCCAGCCATAGGTGCTGGTGATGACGATACTGGCGATGAAGGCCGAGCCCATCAGCAGCACGCTGCTGTCGATGCCCATCATCATCAGGGCCGCCATCACCATGAAGGCCACGTAGGAGCCGATCATGTAGACCTCGCCATGGGCGAAGTTAATCATGCCGATGATGCCATAGACCATGGTGTAGCCGATGGCGATCAACGCATAGGTGCTGCCAATGGTCAGGCCATTGAACAGCTGCTGGATAAAGTAAAAAAGGTGTTCAGACATACACTTGTATTCCTGTTGGCCCTTAATGGGGCCGTGCCCGGATGGACACCGGCGATATAGCAAAGGGGCGGTCCATGCCGCCCCTTTAGGCTAATGCCTCTGTGATGGTTACTTGAGCTGGGTGGAGGAGCCGTCGGCGTGCCACTTGAACACACCGAACTCGAAGCCCTTCAGGTCACCGGTGGCGCTCCATTGCAGCGGGCCCATGACGGTGTCCACCGGCTTGGCGCGCAGGGCGGTTGCCACGGCTTCCGGATCTTCACCGGCCTGCTCGATACCAGCCTTCAGGGCCTGCATGGCGGCATAGGTGGTCCAGACGAACGGGCCGGAGGAGTCCTGGTTCTTGGCCTTGAAGGCGGCGACCAGATCGGCGTTGGCCGGATCCAGATCGTACTTCTTGGGCAGGGTCACCAGCAGGCCTTCGGAGGCCGGGCCGGCGATGGCGGAGATGTCCTTGTTACCCACGCCTTCCGGGCCCATGTAGGTGGCCTTGAAGCCCTTCTCTGCGGACTGACGCAGCAGCAGACCCAGTTCCGGGTGGTAGCCGCCGTAGTAGACGAAGTCCACATTCAGCTTCTGCAGCTTGGCGATCAGGGCGGAGAAGTCCTTGTCACCGGCGGTGATCCCTTCGAAGGCCACCACCTTGACGCCGGCTTCCTTCAGCTTCTTTTCCACGCTGGTGGCGATGCCTTCACCGTATTGCTTCTTGTCGTGCAGCACGGCCACGGCCTTGGGCTTCACCTGATCGATGATGTAGGCGGCGGCGGTGGGGCCCTGGTCGCTGTCCAGACCAATGGTGCGCATGGTCAGGTTATAGCCGCGCTCGGTCACCTTGGGGCTGGTGGAGGCGGGGGTGATCATCAGGATGCCTTCGTCTTCATAGACGTCGGAGGAGGGCAGTGTGCTGTCGGAGCACAGGTGGCCCACCACGAACTTGATACCGTCGTTGACGATCTTGTTGGCCACGGCCACGGCTTGCTTGGGATCACAGGCGTCATCGTAGGCGATGGCTTCCACCTGCTTGCCAGCGATGCCGCCCGCCTTGTTGAACTGCTCGGCCGCCATGAAGCCGCCGATGAACTCCATGTCACCGTATTGGGCAACCGGGCCGGTCTGCGGGCCGGCGATGGCGATCTTGATGGTGTCGGCGGCCTGGGCTTGGGCGGCCAGACCAACCAGGGCGAAGGCCACTGCGGCCCCCAGGGTTTGCTTTGTCCATTTACTCATGTCTCTTCCCTCTATATTTATAGTGTTTCCTCACGGCTGACAGGCGGATCCTGCCCCAGCGCGTGGGATGGAGTTTTTTCTATCATCGGCGACGATGGCAAACAAGAGCGAAGGATAAAAATTTTCTCTTATTTTTCATATTCTTAGCTTGTTATGTCACTGACATTCGCGACAAAGTCAGTTGATAAAACCAACAAAAACCGATCTTGGTCGGATTTTTATAAAACAAAATCAACTAAAGCTGGTGTTTTATCCTGTGGCGGCGTTGATTTTATCGCCACCCTAAGGTCGGAGGAAAACACCTTCAATTGGCACCGCTGGCGAAGTTTCATCCCCAAGGGGGCGGTTGGGCCAGCGAATGAGAAAGCTGAGAAGGAACTCTCGGAAAGGCGGAGGGTTTTCTGCTAGATTTAGCGACTTTTCTTGAATGGCTAGAGAGTTGAACTGCGATGGCAACCATTAAAGACGTAGCGGCCCGGGCCGGAGTCTCCATCTCCACCGTCTCCCATGTGCTCAATCATACCCGCCGCGTCAGCGAGGAGGCCACCCGCAACGTGCTCGAAGCCGTCAGCGCCCTCAACTATGCGCCCAACTCGGTGGCTCGCAGCCTCAAGGTCAACCGTACCCGCACCCTGGGCCTGTTGGTCACCGCCAGCACCAATCCCTTCTTTGCCGAAGTGGTCAAGGGGGTGGAAGACTATGCCTTCAGCCAGGGTTACAGCCTGATCCTGTGCAATACCGAGAACCAGTTTGAACGCCAGCGCCACTATCTGCGCATGCTGATGGAGAAGCGGGTGGATGGCCTGCTGGTGATGTGTACCGATCTGGATGAGGCCATCCAGGAGCTGATGCGTAGCTATCAGCATGTGCCCCAGGTGGTGATGGACTGGGGTGGCAGCAGCGACTTTGCCAACGTCATCAACGACAACGCCCGCAATGGTGCCTATCTGGCGGCACGTTATCTGCTGCAGATGGGCCACCGCCACATCGCCTGCATCAGTGGCCAGCTGCACAAGGCCACCACTCAGCTGCGGCTGGATGGCGTGCGGGATGCCCTGGCCGAACTGGATCTGAGTCTGGCTGACGACCTCATCTTCGAGGGGGATTACGAAAGCCAGAGCGGTTTCGACGCCATGCAGCAGATCTTGGCGCTGCCCCAGCGACCCACCGCCGTGTTCGCCTTTGACGATCCCATGGCCATGGGGGCCCTGTGTGCCGCTCACCTGGCCGGCGTCAAGGTGCCGGATGACCTGTCCATCATGGGCTACGACGATACGGAGCTGGCGCGCTTCACCAGCCCGCCCTTGACCACCATCAACCACCCCAAGGCCGAGCTGGGCAAGACGGCGGTGGAACTGCTGATGGCCCGGATCCGCAACAAGGAGCTGGCCACCGAGTCCCTCACCGTCAAGCCGGAGCTGGTGGTGCGTCAGTCGGTAGCCGCGCCGCGCCGCTAAGTGGCGTCCTGCTGGGAAAAATAGCGACCTATCTCATCCAGCTCCGCCAGATGGGGCTGGGCGATATAGGGCCGGAACAGAAACAGCAGCTGGGGGATCAGGCCGCGTAGCCGGCGCTGGGTGATGGGTTCCTGGGGATGCAGGGTGAGCTGATAGGGGATCCAGAACATCGCCAGCTGCTTGAACAGATGGGACAACATGGCCAGCTGTTGCTCATCCGCCAGCAGGATGCTCGCCGCCTGCAAGCCCCGCAGGTGGTCCTGCAGGGTGTTGAACACCAGCCGTTGCACCTGCTTGTAGTCCTCCCGCAACTGGGCATCCCGCCCCAGCAGATCCGGCAGGTTTTCGTAGATGAAGCGATAGCGCCACATGATGTGCAGCACACCATCCAGATAGCGGATGCTGGTGCGCAGGCTATCCCCCTCGTCAGGTGACGGTGGCGCCATGTGGCTGGCCAGATCCTCGGCATACAGGCCGAAGATGGCCCGGATGACATCTTCCTTGTTGCGAAAGTGGTAGTAGAGGTTGCCTGGGCTGATGCCCAGGTGGGCCGCAATGTGGTTGGTGGTGACGTTCTGTTCCCCATCCCGGTTGAACAGTTCCACTGCCGCCAGCACGATTCTATCCCTGGTTTTTATGCGCATGCTTGCTCCTCCTTTCGCTGCCTGTATACCACAGTTAGTCGGCCCTGCCTCGCGGGATATGTTCACCCTGTAACTGTGATACACTTTCGGCCACTAAATTGAAGCGGCCGGCACGCGGCCCATCCCCCTTGACCGCCTGCGGGCGGCCCCCTACGCGAGGCTTCAACACTATGATCATCGTCACTGGCGGTGCCGGTTTTATCGGCAGCAATCTGGTCAAACTGCTCAACCAACAAGGTCGTAAGGACATAGTGGTGGTGGACGATCTCACCGATGGCACCAAGTTTGCCAACCTGGTGGATCTGGACATCGCCGACTACCTGGACAAGGACGAGTTCATCGCCCGTGTCGTCTCCGGCGACCCCTTCGAGGAGTGGGACGAGATCGAGGTGATTTTCCACCAGGGTGCCTGCTCCGCCACCACCGAATGGAACGGCAAGTTCGTCATGGAGGTGAACTACGAGTACTCCAAGGACCTGCTCTATTTCTGCCTGGAGCGCGGCATTCCGCTGATCTATGCCTCCTCCGCCGCCACCTATGGCGGCCGCAACGACAACTTCATCGAGGATCGCCAGTTCGAGCAGCCGCTGAATGTCTACGGTTACTCCAAGTTCCTGTTTGACGAGTACGTGCGCCGCATCCTGCCGCAGACCAACACCCAGATCGTCGGCCTCAAGTACTTCAACGTCTATGGTCCGCGGGAGCAGCACAAGGGCAGCATGGCCAGCGTGGCCTTTCACCTCAACAACCAGATGAAGGCCGGCGAGAATCCCAAGCTGTTCGAAGGCTGTGACGGTTTCCCCGATGGCGGTCAGACCCGCGACTTCGTCTACGTGGAGGATGTCTGCAAGGTGGCCCTCTGGTTCTGGCAACATCGCGGCAAGAGCGGCATCTACAACTGCGGCACCGGCCGGGCCGAGCCCTTCCTCAACGTGGCCAACGCCGTGATTGAGCACCATGGTCGGGGCCAGGTGGAGTTCATCCCCTTCCCGGATCACCTCAAGGGCCGCTATCAGAGCTTCACCCAGGCGGACTTGACCCAGTTGCGGGCCGCCGGCTGTGATGTGCAGTTCCGCACCGTGGCCGAAGGGGTGGCGGAATACATGGCCTGGCTCAACGGCAAGGCGTGATGCCCAGCCCTGTCTGCGGGCGGGGCACATAAGCTTGACCAGTACCTTAACCCGGGCTCAGTTGCATGAGCCCGTCAGCGTCTTTAACTGATACAGAATTGCAGCCCATGACCAAGCCAAACAAGCCCATGAACATAGTGTTTTCCACCACCCGTCAGTGGAACCCCGGGGATGAGTTCATCCTGATGGGTAGCATGAACCTGTTGCGTCATGCCGTGGGGGAGTTCAACCCCATCATCTACAACCGCAATCCCCAGATCCGGCGCGCTCGTCGCCATGACTGGATCAAGCGGATTGACAACCTGCTGGGCAAGGACTTTCTGGAGAAGTTCCTGGATAACTCGGTGAAGGATCGGTTGCCGATGGACTATGCCGACATGGTGGTGTTTGCCGGCTCGCCGGAGTGGCGTGGTCTGCGCATGACCAAGCTGTATCGCTCCATCCGGGAATACCAGTTGCCGACCCTGTTTATGGGGTTGGGCACCAGCGGCAAGTTCACCTTTGACGATCGGCATTTCACCGCCGATGAGCAGGCGGTATTCAAGGCTGCCAAGCTGATCACCTGCCGTGATACAGATACCAAGGAGAGCCTGCAGCCCCTGCCGGTGCATCAGCTGCCGTGCCCGGCCCTCTTCTCCAGCCCGACCCAGCAGCAGGTCAAGGAAGTCAAACGCATCGGCCTCATCTATGGCACCAAGTCGGCGGTGGCCTGCAACAATGTTTCTGAGCACACTCACGATTATCTGATGCAGATCTATCGCCACATACTGGCGCGCTACGGGGATAGTTACGAGATTGAGTTCGTTGCCCACTACATAGATGAGCTGTCGCCCTTCCCGCAGGACTTCCCGGGCCAGACCCTGCGCTACTCCTTCGACTCCAAGGATTACCTGGAGATCTTTGGCCGCTACGATCTGGTCATAGGCCACCGGGTGCACGGCATCGGCATCAGCGCCTCCCAGGGTATCCCTGGCATCATGATTGCCCATGACCCCCGCGCCGTCACCGTCAAGGGCTTCCAGGCGGCCATGGTGCCGGTAGGGGCCCCCCTGGCGGAACTGGAGCAACTGATCGATGAACGTCTGGCAGACATTGGCCGCTTCAGCCAAGCCTTGCTGGAGCACAAGGCGGCGACGCAAACCCGCTACCTGGATCTGTTCGCGGCGGCCGGTCTCTGATGTCATTGCGGCGCTGGCTCAAACGACTCACGGCTCCGCTGCAGCGGGGCCGGGATCTGGCGAGGCGCCAGCTGGGCCTTTGGTGCTTCGATCGTCCCCCTTCTCCCACCCAAGGGCGGCCTGGGCGCATCGTACTGGTGCGCTGGGATGCCAAGTTGGGGGATGCCATCGTCTCCTCCTGGTTCTTTGCGGCACTCAAGGCCAGTCGTCCCGATGTTCAGATTGAGGTGATCACCACGCCGGCCATGGCTTGGCTCTTCAAAGAGCACTTCGGCGCCGATCGGGTTTACCCCTGCGCCAAACGTGCCGGCTACCTGGAACTGGCCCGACTGGCAACGCAGCTGGGGGAGGTGGAGTGCCTGGTTCACTTTGCCAAGCAGTTGAAGATGAAGGATCTCTTCTTCCTCAGCCGGGTCAAATCCCAGCATGTGGCGGGGCTGGATGATGGGGTGGCCCGGGTGGATATGAAATTGGGTGCCCTCTGCCAGGGGCGTCATTTCGCCGACAAGTTCTGGCTGCTGGCCGAACGCCTGGGGGCTAAGCCGCCCATGCCCGGCTACCAGATCCCCCGTCTGCCCCGTCACGAGCAAGCCGTCGAGGCCTGGTGGCCGACCCAGGGGCCTGTGTTGGCCATCAATGCCTATGGCCATGGTGGGGCGCGTCGGCTGACGGACGAGAGTCTCAATCGCTTGCTGGACATAGTGGCCCGTGAGCTGCCCGAGGTGACCGTCTGTCTGCTCTATGCTCCCATGGATCGCCAAGGGGTGGCCGCCTTGTGCCACGCCAGGGGCGATAGCCGGGTGACCTACTACCCGCAGAGCGAGCACATCGCCGACACCATTGCCCTCATCGCCCGGGCCGATGCCCTGATCTCCGTGGATACCGCCACTGTGCACATCGCCGTCGGTCTGGATAAGCCGGTATTTGGCCTCTATAACCCGGATGCCGAGAATCTGGCGGATTGGGGGCCGCGCCATGCCCGCGCCGAGGTCTTTATCGCCCAACCGGTGCAGCCGCAGACCATCAATGCCCTGGCGTGGCCCGAGTTGGCACAGCGCCTGCCCCAGTGGTGGCAGACTCAGGTTCTTCCGTTTGCAGGAAAACAGACAGCATGAAAATTCTGGTCATAGGCCCGGCCTGGGTCGGCGACATGGTGATGTCCAACAGCCTGTATCAGGCCCTCAAACAGCAGCACCCCGAGGCCCAGCTCCATGTGATGGCGCCGGCCTGGTGCCTGCCGCTGCTGGCGCGGATGGTGGAGGTGGACAAGGCCATCGCCATGCCCCTGGGCCACGGCGAATTCAAGCTGCGCGAGCGCTGGCGGCTGGGGCGCGCCCTCAAGGCCGAAGGCTATGACTGGGCCCTGGTGCTGCCCAACTCGCTCAAGTCGGCCCTGATCCCCTGGTTTGCCGGCATTCCCCGGCGCACCGGCTGGAAGGGGGAGAGCCGTTACGGCCTGCTCAACGATCTGCGGCCGGACAAGCGGCTGTTTCCCATGATGGTGCAGCGTTACCTGTCCCTGGCCTTCAGCAAGGCTGCCATGACCGGCCCGGCCGCCCTGCCGGCCATTCCACGTCCGCGGCTGCAGGTGGATGCGCTGCAGCAACAGCAATTGGTGGATCGGCTGAACCTGAGTCTGACGCGCCCCGTGCTGGGCCTTTGCCCGGGGGCCGAATTCGGTCCGGCCAAGCGGTGGCCGGCAGAACATTATGCGGCCCTGGCGAGCCGCTGGATCGCCCAGGGTGGCCAGGTGTGGCTGTTTGGTTCCGCCAAGGATGAGGCAGCTGCCGCCGAGATCCGCCAGGGCTTGCCCCCCGAGGCGCTGCTCCACTGCCAGACGCTGGCGGGGCGCACCAAGCTCAACGAGGCCATGGATCTGCTGGCCGCCTGTCAGGCCGTGGTGAGCAACGACTCGGGGCTGATGCACATCAGCGCCGCGGTGGGGACGCCACTGGTGGCCGTGTATGGCTCCACCTCCACCCTCTACACCCCGCCCCTGGGGGAGCGGGTGGCCGTGGTGCATACCGACATCGGCTGTCGCCCCTGCTTCAAACGGCACTGCCCCCTGGGGCACCTGCGCTGCCTGACCGAACTGGCGCCGGAACAGGTCTGGCGGGCCCTTAGCCAACTGCTGCAACCCACTCAGGAGACCGTGACGCCGTGAGCCGCGCCCAATCTGTCTTGTTCTACGCCGGTTGGCTGCTGGGCCTGCTGCTGGCCCTCTACTATGCCGATCACCAGATACTCACCGGGGATCAGACCCAGATGCTCTACAAGGGCTATCTGGGGGCCTATCAGGGCACCTGGCTCAGCTATGGCAATGCCGCCAGCGCCGTGGGCAACGTGCCCGGCTCCCTCTCTGCTTACCTGATTGGTCTGCCGCTGCTGCTGTGGGACTCACCCTATGCCCCCATGGCCCTGCTGCTGTTGCTGCGCCTGGTCAGCTACCTGCTGCTGGATCGGGTGGTGGACGGCATCCTGGGCACCCGGGGCCGCTTCATCCTGCTGGTGCTCTTCTGGCTGAACCCCTGGTTCCTGTATGACAGCCTGCTGTATAACCCGGCCTACCTGTGCCTGTTTGCCGCCCTGCACTGCTGGAGCGCCTACCAGCTGCGGCAGCGGCCCAGCCTGCTGTACAGCGCCCTGCACCTGCTGTCCATCGGTCTGGCGATGCAGCTGCACTACTCCTGGCCGCTGCTGGCGGTGATCAGCCTGGTGCTCTTCTACCGCCGGCTGCTGCACCTCAACCCCTGGGGGCTGCTGCTGGCCCTGGGGCTGCTGCTGCTCTCCCTGCTGCCCTATCTGCAGACCCTGCTGTCGGCACCGGAGATAGCACAGAACACGGATCCCGAGGCCCGGGCCCGCTACATCGGCTGGGGTGGCGTGCATGTCTATCCGGTGCTCAAGGCCATCAGCTACTGGTTGCGCTACGGCACCTGGCTGTTCTCCAACAAGCTGGTCAATGGCGGCGATTTCGCCTGGGTGAGCCACTGGGAGTGGCTGCGCCTGGTGCTGAACTATGGCTGGAAGGCCCTGATCTACGGGGTGGGCACCGCCAGCGCCGTACTGGTGCTGCTGGCCCACCGCTTCACCTGGCAGGGGCTCAAGGGGCAATGGCGGCGGCCGGCGGCCGATCAGCCGCCGGTGACGGACCGGTTGTGGTTGGCCCTGTATGCCCTGGCGGCGCTGATGGCCGTGGTGGTGAGCGCCGTGCTCTCGCCCATCGTCTTCAGCTACTGGCACCTGATCATGGTGTTCCCCTTCGCCCTGTTTCCCCTGCTGCTGTACCTGGATGATCGGCTGCAGCAGCGGCCAGGCTGGGGCCCCCGGGCCTTCTGGCTCAGCGCCGCCTTCTGCCTGCTGGTGAACCTGGTGGCCGCCACCGACAGTCGCAAGTTCTCCTATCAGGCGGACTACCGCAGCCAGACCCTCGAGCAGGTCAGCCGTTGGCAGGCGCAATGGGCCAGCCAGGCGGATACCCAGCCATGATGATCCGTTGGCTCTACTGCCTGCTCATCTACCTGCTGAGCCCCCTGGTGCTCTGGCTGCTCTATCGGCCCCGCCAGGGCAAGCCAGGCTTTGGTAGCCGCTGGCCCGAACACCTGGGTTGGGTGCCGCCGGCGACAGGGCCGCGACCGCTGTGGATCCATACGGTGAGCGTCGGCGAGTCCATCGCCGCCATGCCGCTCATCCGCGCCCTGCGTCAGCAGTATCCGCAGTTGCCCCTGCTGGTGACCACCACCACCCGCACCGGCGCGGATCAGGTGGCGCGGCTGGGGGATCTGGTGACCCACCGCTATGCCCCCCTGGACTACCCGGGGGCCGTGGCCCGTTTCCTGCGGCGCACCCGGCCCTGCGGCCTGCTGATCATGGAGACGGAGCTGTGGCCCAACTGGCTGGCAGCCTGCGAGCGGCGGGGCGTGCCGGTGGCGGTGCTCAATGCCCGGCTGTCGGAGCGCTCCTGCCAGGGCTATCAGCGCTTTGGCCGGCTGTTTGCCCGCCTGACCCGGGTGATCAACCCCCTGCTGTGCCAGTACCGGGATGATGCCGCGCGCTTTGCCCGCCTGGGGATCGACGAGGGGCGCCTGGCGGTCACCGGCTCCCTCAAGTTCGATATCCAGCTGGACGAGGCCCTGGTGGCCCAGGGCCAGGCCCTGCACCAAGGGCTGGGCGGCCGGCCCGTGCTGATCGCCGCCAGCACCCACCAGGGGGAGGACGAGCCCCTGCTGGCGGCCTTTGCCACCCTGTTGCAACACAGACCGGATGCCCTGCTGGTGCTGGTGCCGCGCCATCCCCAGCGCTTCGATGCGGTGGCGGCGCTGTGTCAGCGTGAGGGCTTCGCTCTCGCCCGGCGCAGCCTGGGGGAGGACATAGCGCCCAATACCCAAATCTACCTGGGGGACACCATGGGGGAGATGCCCCTGCTGTTGCAGCTGGCGGACGTGGCCTTCATGGGGGGCAGCCTGGTGCCGGTGGGCGGGCACAACCTGCTGGAGCCGGCGGCATTGGGCAAGCCCTGTCTTATCGGCCCCCACTACTTCAACTTTCAGGACATCACCCGTCAGCTGGTGGACTGTGGCGGCGCCCAGATAGTGGAGGAGGCCTCGGCCCTGCCGGCCCTGGTGCTGGCGCTATGGCAGGATGAGGCGGCCCGCCAGGCCATGGGCACCGCCGCCTTCGATGTGGTGGCTGCCAACCAGGGGGCGCTCGCCCGCACCCTGGGGCATCTGGCGCCGCTGCTGACCCGGCTTCAGGCCGAGGCGACCGTGTAGCCGGCCAGCAGGTCGGCCCAGTCGGTCTCCTGCCAGTGGAAGGGGGTCAGGCGGGCGGCCTCCTTGCGCAGGGAGCGCAGCAGACGGGCCAGGTTGGCCTGTTGCCAGGCACCGGGGCGGCGCAGGCCGCCCTTGTCCAGATCGATGATCCAGACCTTGCCCCCCTCATCCAGCAGCAGATTGTGGCTGTTGAGATCGCTGTGATAGCCGCCGGCCTCGTGCAGGCGGGCGATGGCGGTGCCGACCTGGCGCCACTCCTTGGCCCCCAGGGGGCGCTCCTGCAGCAGCGCCACCAGATCCCGCGCCCCGGCGATGCGCTCCACCAGTATGTCGGCCCGATAGGTGAGACCATGGCGCACCAGCCTGGCGGCCGCGGGGCGAGGCACCGCCACCCCGGCCAAGGCCAGCTGGCGCAACAGGCTGAACTCCGCCATGGCCCGGCTGCGGGCCGCCCCCAGATAGAGGAAGCGGTCGCGGATCCAGCGGCCCACCAGCCCCCCGCGCCAATAGTGGCGCAGCACCAGGGCGTGGCGTTCCGTGTGCACAAACCAGGTGACTCCCCGCCCCAGGGACTGGCCATCCACCCTGTCCCCCTGTTGCCAGTAGGCGGGGGTAAACACCCTGGCGTCGGGCTGGGCAAAGAAGTCGGTATCAAACCAGCACAGGCTCTGGCCCTGCCGTTGAACGAGAAGAGACATGGTGGCGTTCTCTGGGCTGCAAAGGGGCTCATTTTACAATCCGCCGATGACTTTGCATAATGCGTGCACCTTCCTGTCTGACCTGACCCGCCATGGCCCTGTTTTCATCTCCTCCCGCTTCCTTGTGCCTGCTGCGCCTGTCGGCCATCGGTGATTGCTGCCATGCCGTCGCCCTGGTGCAGGCGCTCCAGCGCCAGTGGCCCAGCACCCGCATCACCTGGATCATGGGCAAGGTGGAGGCCCAGCTGCTGGGGGATCTGCCCGGCGTCACCGTGATCCCCTTCGACAAGGGCGCCGGCTGGGCCGGTTATCGTCAGGTCTGGCGCCAGCTGGCCGGCCAGCGCTTCGATGCCCTGTTGCACCTGCAATCGGCCCTGCGGGCCAGCCTGCTGAGCCTCGGCATCCGTGCCCGCTACCGGCTCGGCTTCGACCGGGCGCGGGCCTCCGACGGTCAGTGGCTGTTTACCAACCACAAGGTGCCGTCACCGGCCAGCCCCCACGTGCTGGATGGCTTCCTGGCCTTCGCCGCCGAGCTGGGGGTGACGGATCTGACCCCCGGCTGGCACATTCCGGTCAGCCAGTCCGATGCCGACTGGGCGGCCCGCACCCTGGGAGAGCAGCCCACCCTGCTGCTGTGTCCCGCGTCCAGCAAGGCGTACAAGGACTGGACCGTGGCCGGCTATGCCGCCCTGGCCGAGCATGCGGTGGCGCGGGGGCTGCAGGTGGTGTTGTGCGGCGGTCCCGCGCCGCGGGAGAAGGCGCTGGCCGAGGCCATCCAGGCGGCCTGCCCGGCGCCCCTCGTCAACCTCGTCGGGCAGACCCGTCTCAAGCAGCTGCAGGCGCTCATCGCCCGGGCCCGCCTGGTGGCCGGCCCCGACTCCGGCCCGTTGCACATGGCCACCGCCGCCGGCACCCCGGCCCTGGGGCTCTATGCCCACCACAATCCCGCTCGCACCGGGCCCTATCGCAACCTGGGGGAGGTGGTGAGCGTTTACCAACCCCTGATCGAGGCCCAGACCGGCCGGCCGCTGGCCGAGCTGCCCTGGCGCAGCCGCCTCAAGGATCCTGATGCCATGAGCCAGCTGCCGGTGGACGCCGTGCTGGCCGCCTGCGATCGCCTGCTGGCGCAACCCAAAGGAGAAGCCCAATGAGCCTGGCCGCCGTCCTGATCGTGCACAACGAAGAGGCCAACCTGGCCGCCTGTCTGGCCAGCGTGCGGGATTGGGTGGACGAGATCGTCATCCTCGACTCCGGCAGCACGGATAGTACCGCCGCCATCGCCGCCGAATTCGGTGCCCAGTATGCCGTGGAGCCGGTATGGCCCGGCTACGGTCGCCAGCGCCAGCTGGCCCAGGCGAGGGTCCGCTCCGACTGGTGCCTCTGGCTGGATGCCGACGAGCGGGTGACGCCGGCGCTGCGGGCCAGCATAGAGGCCGTGGTGGCCCAGCCGGTGGGCCGTACCGTCTACAGCGTGCCGCGGCTGAACTGGCTGTTCGGCCGGCATATCCGTCACTGCGGCTGGTACCCGGACCGGGTGCTGCGCCTCTATCCCACCGGCCTCACCCGCTACAACGACGCCCTGGTGCACGAGAAGGTGGAAGTGAGCGCTGACATGCGGGTGCAGCCCCTGGACGGGGATCTGCTGCACTATCCCTACCGGGATCTGGAGCACTACCTGAGCAAGTCGGCCCGCTACGCCAAGGCCTGGGCCGATGGCCGCGCCGCCCGGGGCAAGCGCACCAGCCTGCTGGCCGGCTTCGGTCATGCCCTGGGCTGCTTCGCCCGCATGTACCTGCTCAAGGCCGGCTTCCTGGATGGCCGCGCCGGCCTGCTGATCAGCCTGCTCTCCGCCCACTCCACCTTCGTCAAATACGCCGATCTCTGGCTGCGCAGCCAGCCCTCCCGGCCGGAGTGACAGAGTGGTCTGCGACGGAAGAAAAAACGCCCCGCAGTGCGGGGCGTTTTTTATGCCATCGGCGGCGGCGAGAAACCGGCTTATTCGATGTTCTGAATTTGCTCGCGCATCTGCTCGATCAGCACCTTGAGCTCCACCGCGGACTGGGTGACCTCGGCGTTGATGGACTTGGAGGCCAGCGTGTTCGACTCGCGGTTGAACTCCTGCATCATGAAGTCCAGTCGACGGCCGCAGGCGCCGCCTTTTTTCAGGATCTTGTGGGTCTCGCCGATGTGGGTCTCGAGGCGGTCCAGCTCTTCGGCCACATCGATGCGCTGGGCCATCAGCAGCAGCTCCTGCTCCAGGCGGCCGGACTCCAGCTCTATGTTGGCGTCGGCCAGCTTGTCCAGCAGGCGTTGGCGTTGCCAGGCGATGACCGCGGGCATCTGCTCCCGCACCTTGGCCACTTCCACCTGGATGCCTTCCAGCCGCTGTTCGATCAGCGCCTTGAGCTTCTCGCCCTCGGACTGGCGGGCGACGATGAACTCCTGCAGCACCTGATCGAAGCCGGACAGCAGGGTCTGGGTGAGGGCGTCCATGTCCTGCTCCTGGGCGGCCATGACGCCGGGCCAGCGCAGCACGTCCAGCGGGTTGAGCTGGCCTTGGCCGGCGCGGTCTATGACCCAGAGGGCGCTGTCGATCAGCTGTTCGGCCAGGGCCTCGTTGACATGCAGCTGGGCCTGGTCGGTGGGGCCTTCGAAGCGCAGGCCGCATTCCACCTTGCCCCGCTCCAGGCTGGCGCGGAAGCGCTCGCGCAGCAGGGGTTCCAGGCCGCGGAATTGTTCCGGCAGGCGCAGATAGGTTTCCAGATAGCGCTGGTTGACCGAGCGGATCTCCCAGACGGCGGTGCCCCAGTCGCCCTTGAATTCACGGCGGGCGTAGGCGGTCATGCTATGGATCATAGGGCTTCTTCTGTTCTGGCTTAAGGAGTGGCCAGTATACCCAAGGCGGACCCTGGCGTCAGCCGAGCCGCGGCCATGAAATGTGACCGCCTTTGACGTATACTGGCGGCCACTTGAATCGATAGTCTGGAATTGTCATGCGCCCGAGCGGAAGAACGCCACAGCAGGTTCGCCCTGTCACCCTCACCCGTCATTACACCTGCCACGCCGAAGGCTCTGTGCTGGTGGAGTTTGGCAACACCAAGGTGCTGTGCAACGCCAGCGTGGTGGAAGGGGTGCCCCGCTTCCTGAAGGGCAAGGGCCAGGGCTGGGTCACCGCCGAATACGGCATGCTGCCCCGCTCCACCCACTCGCGGATGAACCGCGAGGCCGCCTCCGGCAAGCAGGGGGGCCGCACCCTGGAAATCCAGCGGCTGATCGGCCGTTCCCTGCGGGCGGCCATCGATCTGAAGGCCCTGGGGGAGTACACCATCACGGTGGACTGTGACGTCATCCAGGCCGACGGCGGCACCCGCACCGCCGCCATCACAGGCGCCTGTGTGGCCCTGGCCGATGCCCTGAACTGGATGCGCCAGCAGGGGATGCTCAAGCCCAAGCAGGAGCCCCTCAAGGGCATGGTGGCGGCCCTGTCCGTGGGCATCGTCGCCAACATGCCGGTGTGCGATCTGGAGTATGAAGAGGACTCCGCCGCCGAGACCGACATGAACGTGGTGATGATGGAAGGCGGCAAGCTCATCGAGGTGCAGGGCACCGCCGAGGGCGAGCCCTTCAGCCGCGACGAACTCAACCAGCTGCTGGACATGGCGGAGCAGGGGCTAGAGACCCTGTTTGCCCTGCAGCGTCAGGCCCTGGCGGTCTGAGCTGGATCTGTTGACAGACGCGGCGTTGGCCGCGTTTTTTATGTGCCTGTTTTGTTTATCCGAGGAGAGACCATGAAAGCCTATCAGCGTGACTTTATCGAGTTTGCCCTGGAGAAGCAGGTGCTCAAGTTTGGCGACTTTACCCTGAAGTCCGGCCGCAAGAGCCCCTATTTCTTCAATGCCGGCCTGTTCAACTCCGGTCGGGATCTGGCCCGCCTGGGCCGCTTCTATGCCGCCGCCCTGATGGATGCCGGCATCGACTTCGATGTGCTGTTCGGCCCGGCCTACAAGGGGATCCCCATCGCCTCCGCCACCGCGGTGCAGCTGGCCGAGGTGTACGACCGGGATGTGCCCTGGTGCTTCAACCGCAAGGAAGCCAAGGATCACGGCGAGGGCGGCAACCTGGTGGGTAGCCCGCTGGCCGGCCGCATCATGCTGGTGGATGACGTCATCACCGCCGGCACCGCCATCCGCGAGTCCATGGATCTGATCCAGGCCAACGGCGCCAGCCTGGCCGGGGTGCTGATCGCCCTGGACCGGCAGGAGAAGGGCAAGGGTGAGCTGTCCGCCATCCAGGAGGTGGAGCGGGACTATCAGGCCAAGGTCATCTCCATCATCAGCCTGGGGGATCTGGTGAGCTACCTGGAGGAGCAGCCGGATCTGGCCGGTCTGCTGGAGCAGGTGCGCGCCTATCGCCAGCAGTACGGCATCGCCGGTTAAGGCGCCGCCATGCGGGTACTGATCAGCGGGCTGAATGGCACCCTAGCGCCCCATCTGGCACGGCGGGTGGTCGCCGAAGGGGGGCAGGTGCTGCCCTGGCGACGGGAGCTGGTGGACCCGACGGACGAGACCGCGGGACGGCAGATGCTGGATCGCCTGCGGCCCGATGCCATCGCCCATCTGGCCATGGGCAGCGAGGCCTGGGCCGCGTTTCTGGCCCGGGAGGCCAGGGTGCGGCAGATACCGCTGCTGTTCACCAGCACGGCCATGGTGTTTGACGCCGTCCCCGACGGCCCTCACCAGCGGCAGGATACGCCCAACGCCCAGGATGACTACGGTCGCTACAAGATCCGCTGTGAGCAGGGGATCCAGGCTACCAATCCGGCGGCCTGCATCGCCCGCATCGGCTGGCAGATCGACGCGGAAGCCAGGGGCAACAACATGCTGGCGGCGCTGGATGAGTGGCAGGCCAGCCGGGGCGAGGTGGCGGCCAGCCGCCTCTGGATCCCCGCCTGCTCCTTCATGGCGGATACCGCCGCCGGGCTGTGGCAACTGCTCCAGGCGCGGGCCCAGGGGATCCATCATCTGGACAGCAATGCGGTCTGCGCCTGGGGATTCGATACCCTGGTTCAGGCGCTGGCGCAGCACTTCGCCCGATCCTGGCAGATCCGGGTCACCGACGAGTATCGGCACGATCAGCGCCTGCTGGGCTCCGAGGCCTGGCTGCCGCCCCTGAGTGCGCGTCTGGCGGCGCGATAACTGTCACTAATCGGACTTGTTTGTAACCGTTACGCGGTCCATCATGGCCCTTTTTGACGGGCCAAGGGCCAAACCATAAGGAAGCAAGGGATGAATAAGGGAATCATTGCCGGTCTGGTGATCGCCGCCGTGGCGGCCGCCGGGGGTGGCTATTACCTGCAACAGCAGTCCGCGGTTGGCGGCGGGGAGTCGAGCCTGAGCTATGTGCCGACGGACACCCTGATCTTCTCCGGCGCCCTGGAGCCGGCCAGCTGGCAGGATAACTTTGCCGTGTTGCAGACCCGCTGGCAGGGGCTGATCCCGGAGCCGGCCCAGCTGCAGAGCGAGCTGGATAAGCTGGCCAAGGAGCTGGACGGCGAAGGCCAGTCCGCCGATGCCGGCCTGCGCATGCTGCTGGGCCTGTATGGTGAGTTTGCCACCGCCCTGCAGCGGGGCGAGCAGGCACCCGCCGCCCTGGGGCTGGGGGACAAGGTGGATCAGGCCTTCTATACCGTGGGCGCCCTGCCGGTGCTGCGGGTCAAGCTGGCGGACGAGGCGGCCTTCGATCGCTTCATCCAGGCCGCCGAGGCCCGCTTCCAGGCCAAGGGTGAGACCGCTGCACTGGACGGTGTCAGCTATCGCAGCTATCCCTTCGCCGCCGACGGCGAGTTTCCGCTGGCTCTGGTGCTGGCCAAGCAGGCCGGCTTTGCGGTGCTGACCCTGGACACCGGCGATCTGATCCCGGTGGAGCAGGGCCTCAAGCCCGCCCTGGGACTGGTGAAGCCGGCTCACAGCCTGGCGGACAGCGATCTGCTGCCCCAGCTCGTCAAGCAGCACGGCTTCGAGCCCTTCGCCCTGGGCTACCTCAACCATCTGGGGCTGGTGCAGGGCATCACCCGCGCCGACTCGCCCCTGGCCCAGCTGGTGGACAAGCTCAGCCACGGCCAGGCCAGCCAGGAACTGGCGCCCTGGCGCAGCCAGGGCTGTCAGCAGGATCTGGAAGGCATGGCGGCCCTGTGGCCCCGCACCCTGTTCGGCTACACCAAGCTGGAGCGCAGCGCTGCCGGTCTGAGTCTGGGCACCGCCGGCAAGCTGGAGTCCACCGATGCCGCCGCCATGACCGAGCTGCAGAAGCTGCAGGGCTTCGTGCCCAAGGACGCCAAGGGGCTGCTGGCGGTCAACCTGGGTCTCAACGTGGATGCCCTGGCGCCTGTGCTGAGCCAGCTGTGGGGCCGAGCCACCCAGGCCAGCTTCAGCTGTGAGCCCCTGGTGGCGCTGCAGCAGGATCTCAAGCAGAGCAATCCCGCCATGCTGGGCATGATGACCGGCATGATCCAGGGGCTGCAGGGCATTGGCGTCGAGCTGCAGGATCTCAAGCTGGGGGCCGAGGATCCCCAGAGCGAGCTGCCCAAGATAGAGGCCCTCTCCTTCACCGCCCATGTCAGTGCCAGCAAGCCAGAACAGCTGTGGGGCATGCTGGGCATGCTGGATCCCCAGCTGGCCCAACTGCCGCTGCCCGCCGAGGGGCAGAGCGTGGATCTGCCGCTGCCGCCGATGTTCCCGTTGCCGCAAGGGGTCAAGCTGGCCCGCTACGGTCAGCATCTGGCCCTGTATAGCGGGGAGGCCGGCGCCGCCCGGGCCGCCGCGATCGGTCAGCAGCCGCTCACCGGCAATGGCCTGTACCAGATGCACCTGGATTACGGCCTGCTGGCCGATGTGCTGGACAAGGCGCTGGACGAGGTGCCGGAAGACGCCCAGGCCAAGGCCGAACAGGCCCAGCTGCTGCAGCAGTTCGAGCAGCTGCGGGGTGTGACCCTGGACAGCCGGCTGGATCTGGCTCGCGACGGCGTGGTGGTCAGCGCCGACATGCAGGTGCCCAAAGGCTAACCGAACCCTCACCTTCCCAGTGAGCCGTGCCGTCCACCCAGGTGGGCGGCATTTTTTTGTGCCTGTGGCGGACGGTTACGGCGGGGTTGTCACGGTTTCGTCATCTCGCTGTCATAGGCTGGTCGGCCCAAAGGCATGGAGGCCTTATGTCCGGCGCCGTCTACCTCACCTTCACCCGTTGTCTGCTGTTGGCGATGCTGGCCTTGCTGCTGGCCGCCTGGTTGAGCCGTCCCGCCGCGCTGCAGGCCACCTGGCCGGCATTGGATGAAACCCAGTGCCAGGTGCGTGGCGGTGGCCATGACGAGCTGCGTATCTATCAGCCGACCGATGTGCTGGCCGAGGCCCTGGCCTCCCAGTTGTGCCAGCAGACCCTGGTGGGCAGCGGTTACGGCCGGGTGAGCGTCTCGTGGCGCCCCCGGGAGCAGCTGGATACCGATACCCTGCTGCGGCAGCAGTTCGATCTCTTGTGGGATCGCCAGCGGGTGCTGGAGGGACGGCTGGCCCGGGCCGAGGATCTCTACCGCCTGCTGCGACCCATGCCCAGCTACCGGGTGGCCTGGTACAGTCATAGGCGGGATCCGGCCCTGACCCCGGCCTTCTTCGCCGATCTGCGCATCGGCCTGCTGGCGGACAGCCAGAGCCAGTCCGGTCATCAGTGGCCCATGAAGCAGCTGGCCCAGCACCAGCTGCCAGCTTCACCCGCCCAATTGCACTTCTACACCAGCCGTCAGGCCCTGCTGGCGGACTTTCTGGCCGGCGAGCTGGATCTGATCCCGGCGGTGAGTACCTATCCCCAACTGAAGGACTGGCCGACCAATCAGCAGCTGACCATAGCCGACGATCTGCCCATCGGTAACTGGTACCTGAGCCGTCGGGTACCGGCGGCGCTGGCCTGCCCGCTGGCCCGGGCGCTGGATCTCTACCGGCCCCTGGTGCAGGCGGTGACCAGCACGCCCTGGGCGGGTGCGGAGTGTGGCTCATGAGGCGGGGGTGGCCCTGGCGGGTCGGGTTGCGCCTGCTGGCCTGGAGTCTGCTCTGCGCCCTGTTGCTGCTGGCATTGGGCTGGGGGCGAATCCAGTGGCAATGGCATCAGCAGCTGATGGCCGAATTGCCGCCCAAGGTGGCCGCCAGCTTGGTCAACAGCCAGGATCGGCAGACCAGCCTGGAGCGCAGCACGCTGCGCTTGGCGCAGATGACGCTGACACCCCGTGACGGCCCCGGTTGGCTGTTCGCGCCGCCGCAGCTTACTGAGCTGGCACTGGAACAGGCGGGGGAGGCCGGCTCGCCGGTTGGTGGCGAAGCACCGCCATTCTGGCGCGGTGCCTGCTGGCCCCTGGATGGCCAACGGCTGTGTGCCCATTGGCAACTGCAGCTTGTGCCATCGCCGTCCGGGGTGGCACTCACCAGCCTCTTGATGGGAGGCCTGCTGAGCCTGGCCGGCATACTGCTGCCCAGCCCCCGGCGCTGGCGCCGCTGGCAGTGGCGGCACAAGCTGGCGCGTCAGGGGGTGAGTCCGGCCAAGGCACCCCAGCTGGCGGCCAGCCTGCAGGCGGATCCGGCGCGTCTGCAACAGGCCCAGGACTTTGCTGCGGCCGCCGCCTGCTCCCTTGAGGCGGCGCTGGATTGGCTGGCCCATGCCGACTGGCCCGGGCTGGATGCGAGCGGGCGGGATTGGCTGGCCCTGGCCCTGCGGCAAGGCCTTGCGGCGGAGACGGCCCTGGCGGTGGCGTGCCACCCGCCGCAGCTGCACTTCGATCTGGCCGCTCGTCAGGTGGTCATTCACGGGCTGCCGTTGCGGCTCTCCCGCACGCCGCTGCTCTACTTCTACTGGTATGCCCAGCGCCGGCGCGCCGGTCTGCCGGGCTACGTAAACCCCGCCAGCCATAGGCCAGATCGGGCCCAGGGCCAGGCCCTGGCGGCCCTGATGCGCCAGCACGGCGGCCATGGCAAGGCCATCGCCGAGCTGGAGGCCCAGGGGCTCAGGAGCAAGACGCTGGATCAGAACCGCAACCGGATCCGGGATGAGTTGCGCCAGGCCCTGGGGCCCCTGGCCGAGCCCTATCTGTTCGACAGCACCCGGGATGGCGCCACCGCCCGCTATTGTCACGGCCTGCTGATCCCGGCGGAGCAGATCGGCGGAATCCTGGATGAATCCTTGCTTATCAACGAGATAGGCACTTAGAGATATCTATAAAACGGCGCAGAGGTTTAATTCACCCGGCTGTCATCTGCCCTCGCCAGTCTGCCCATCGTTCGTTCATATCACTCGATGGAGAGACAATCATGGCAATCACCCGCGCCAGCCTGCTGGCCACCACCCTGGCTCTGGCGGCCTACAGCCAGTCGGCCAGCGCCCTCAATATTCTGCTGACCAACGACGACAGCTGGAGCACGGAGAACATCCAGGTGCTGTTCAGCAAGCTGCAGGCCGCCGGCCACAACGTCATCCTCTCGGCGCCCTGTACTGGCCAGAGCGGCAAGGGCGGCGCCATCAACTTCATGAAGAGCGTCAGCGTGGATCGCAGCAAGGTTGACGAACAACAGGCCTGCGTCGGCGACACCGACACCAGTGTGGCGTTCAAGAACTTCGTCGAGGGCACCCCGGTGATGGCGGCCCTGTACGGCATCGATGTGCTGGCGCCCGAGATCTGGGGCAGCGCACCGGATCTGCTGATCTCCGGCCCCAACGAGGGCAATAACCTGGGCTACATGACCAACAACTCCGGCACCCTGGGGGCGGCCAACGTCGCCATCGCCCGGGGCGTGCCGGCGGTGGCGGTGAGCGCCGCCACCTCGGACGCCGACAACGCCGCCAAGGTGGCCGACGAGGTGGTGAAACTGGTGGCCAAGCTGGACGCCAGCCGAGCCAGTGGCGAGCCCTTGCTGCCGGCCTTCACCGGCCTCAACGTCAACACCCCGGAAGACATGAGTAATGTGGCGGGGTATCGCTTCGCCCAGGTGGGCTGGAACGCCGGCGGTTATGACGTCAAGTTTGCCGCCGATCTCTCCACCGACAGCACCACCATGGGCTATGTGGCCCAGGCGCTGCTGGCTGCCGGCTATGCCACCAGCTTCGAGGCCGCCTACGCCATGGCCCAGCAGCAGTATGCCGGCAAGGCCGGGGTCACCTTCGTCAACGACGGCCTGGTGGCCGATGACAACGCCAATAGCGAGGGGGTGCTGCTGGGGCAGGGCTACATCACCATCAGCACCATCCAGGCCAACGTGCAGGGCAGCCAGTCCAAGGACGCCGTGACCCGGGCAAAGCTGGCCTCCCTGGCCGAATAAGGGGATCAGGATGAAACAGATGATGGCATGGTGCCTGCCCCTGGTGGCCGGCGGCCTGTTGCTGGGCCTGACGGCCTGTTCGGACGATGACAACCAGAGCGGGGAGAACAGTGCCCGGCAGGCCTACCTCAGCACCAACGCCGGCCTGTACAGCGGGGGCGCCGTGGTGGACAACCAGGCGCTGCGCTGGCAGCTGGCGGTGACGGTACAGGGTGCCCTGTTGACCCAATATGACGACCGGGATCAGGCCAGCAGCCAGAGCGGCGAGGTGGTGGAGGATGGGCTGAGCTTTGCCGATGGCAGTCGCTGTCTGGCACAAGCGGGCGGCTTTACCTGCAATCGGGACACACTGGCGCTGAGCCTGAGCGGGCCAACCAGTCCGGATGCCGTGACGGTGGAGTCGCTGGCAGGCAGTTACCAGCTGGTGCATGGCAGCCAGCTGGGTAGCCTGAGTCTGGCCTCAGACGGCACCCTGAGCGGTCAGCTGGGGGAGTGCGTGCTGGGTGGCCAGCTGCAGGGCAGCGGCGCTCTGCTGGTGTTGACGGCGCTGGCCGACAGCTGCGGCAGCAGCGACAGTCTGGGGCTGCTGCTAAGCGACAGCGTCGGATCCAGCCAGCACGATGTGCAGCAGGTGCTGCTGCCGGGCTCGCCTCTGGGGGGCTATTGGGTACGTCTGGCCGAGTGAGTGGCCGGGTGATCCAGTTCGGCAAAAAAACGGGCGCCCCAGGGCGCCCGTGGTTATTGCTGCAGTACGCCGTCGGCGTCGTAGAAGTGCTGGGTGGAGTAGTCTTCCTCGGCCGGCTTGCTCAGACTGCCCTGGGCCTTGACGTAATCGACGAAGGACTGGGCATAGTCCAGGTAGGTGTCCACCGCCCGGCCATCGGCGCTGACGGTGCCGAAGGTCAGGTAGTTGTCCTTGCCCTGGGCGGTGAAGGAGTTAGTCACCACCTGGTAGCGGGCGCTGTCGTCCAAGGCGACCCACTCCCCGCTGCCCTTGACCCGGGTTTCTATGTTGAACAGCCGCGCCCCCTCGGCCCGGGAGCGATCCACATCGAAGCGCAGGCCGGCGGCGTAGGGATAGGAGCCGGTAGAGCCATCCGGGTTGAAGGCGTAGTCCACCGCCTGGTTGAGCACCTGGCGGATCTCGGCACCCGTCATGTCGAGGTTGGTGAGGGTGTTTGCAAAGGGCAGCAGGGTGTAGGCGGTGCCGATACTGATGTCACCCGCCGCCACATCGGTGCGGACACCGCCGGCGTTCTGGATGGCGATTTGGGCATCCTTGCTCATGGCCAAGAAGGCCTGGGCCACCAGGTTGCTGATGTCGGCGCCGTGGGCCCGGGTGGCCGCACTGTCGCAGAGGGCGCTGCGGCTGTCCCCCGGGATGCGTGAGAGGCAGAGGTCTTCGTTGGCCTGACCGATGACATCCGCCTTCAAGGCGTCCACCTGGCCGGCATAGTCGGTGAGCAGGGTCTGGGCGGCGGGATCCGGGGGGACTATGGCCAGCAGCGGATGGTCGTTCACCCAGGTGGTGAGGGCGGTGAGGGCGTCACCCGTCAGGGCCACATAGTTACCTTCGGCGTCCTTCTGCTTGAAGCTGTCCCCCAGCAGCAGGTGCGGGGTGCCGCTGCAGCCTTGCACCACACCCTGGCCATCAAAGGTGACATTCAGCTCCCCCAGCACATCGGCGTACTGCCAGGCCTGGGCCAGGCAGACTTTGTTGCCGTCGGCATCCTGAGTCTCGGTGGGGTAGGGGCCTGCCGGGTTGAGACCCAGCTCGCTGAAACCCTCGCCCAGCAGGCTGTGAGAGTCGCCGTCTATGATGACATCCACCCCGGTCAGCTTGGCCGCCATCGCCATGTCTTCGCCGTAACCGTAGTGACTCAGCAGCACTATCTTGTTCACCCCCTCGGCCTGTAGTGCGTCTATGTACTGCTGGGCCGTGCTGGCTTCGTCCAGAAACTGGGTGCTGGCGTCCGGGCTGGAAGAGCTCTGGGTCTTGAGCCCGGTGGCGATACCTATGATGCCGACCCGCTCGTCGCCATATGCCTTGATGACATAGGGTTGCAGCAGGCTGCCGCTCTCCGGATAGAGGGGGGAGACACCCGCCTCCGGCACCACGTTGGCGGCCAGCACCGGGGTCTGGCAATCACCATTGTGCAGGTAATCGATGAAGGTTCTGAAGCCGGCATCACCGCTGTCAAATTCATGATTACCCGCCACCATGGCATCGAAACAGAGGCTGTTCATCAGCGCCGCGTCGGCCTCACCCTGGAACAGGGTGTAGTAGAGGTCCCCTGTGATGGCGTCCCCGGCATGCAACAGCAGGGGATGGGCCTGCGTCGCGGCCAGCTGCTTGGCCAGGGCGGTGACGCGGGGAAAGCCGCCCATCTCCACCTGGGTGGCGGTGCCATTCAGGGTCAGGGTGCTGGTGGCCGGCGCCAGGTGGGAGTGATGGTCGTTGATATGCAGTAGGTTGAGGGTGAAGGGCGTCTGGCTGGCAGCGGCCTGGGTGTCATCGTCATTGCAGCCGGCCAGCAGGCAGAGGGTGCCGCCTGCCGCCAGCAGGGCCAACGAGGGGCGCAGGATCGATTGAAAACGCGTCGGTAAAGAAAAAGACATGGCTGACATAGGGGATATCCGCTCCGTGATGGCAAGACAGGTGCAGCAGACGCACCCGCACAGCCAGAGCCTGAGCCTCAAATGTGACGTCATCATGGCATTGCTTAACCTTCCTCATGGGGTCATCCAGTGACCCGGCCAGCCTCAAGCCTACGCCGGATTTCGGCGAAAAAAAAACCGCCAGGCTAGGCGGTTTTTTATGGTCCGGCGGCAGTGAGGGCGACTTACTGCCCCTGATGCACCGTCATCTGCGGGAAGGGGATCTCGATGCCGGCTTGGTCGAAGGCCAGCTTCACCTTCTCCTGCAGATCGAAGAACACCCCCCAGTAGTCGGCGGTGTTGACCCAGGGACGCACCACCAGATCCACGGAGGAGCTGTTGAGGGTGCCCACGGCGATGGTCCAGGCCGGATCCTTCAAGATGCGGCTGTCGGCGGCCAGCAGGCCTTCGAGGATCTGCTTGGCCTGGTGCAGGTCGGCGCCGTAACCGATGCCGAAGGTCATGTCCACCCGGCGGGTGGCCATGCGGGAGTAGTTGACGATATTGCCGTTCAACACATTGGCGTTGGGCACCACCACCACCTTGTTGTCCGGGGTGGTCAGCACGGTCGTGAAGATCTGTACCTGGGTGACGCTGCCGGCGGTACCGGCCACTTCCACGTACTCACCGGCCTTCAGGGGGCGGAAGATGATGAGCAGCACCCCGGCGGCGAAGTTGGACAGGGAGCCTTGCAGCGCCAAGCCGACGGCCAGACCGGCGGCACCTATGATGGCGACGAAGGAGGCAGTCTGTACCCCGATGCGGCTGAGGGCGGCGATCACCACGAAGGCCAGAATGGTGTACTTCACCAGATTGCCGATGAAGCCGGTGATGGTGACGTCGACCCGGCGGTTGTTCATCACCCGTACCAGGCCGTGGCTGAACAGATTGGCGACAAACCAGCCCACCACCAGGGTGATCAGGGCAGCGGCGATGTTCACGGCGTACTCGATGAACAGCCCTTGATTGCTGGCGAGCCAGTGGGTGGCGTCGGTGAGGATCTCGGTTTCCATGGTTTCTCCTTTAAATGCAATGTCTCAGCTCTGGAGCAGCTGATTGTGGATAAACTGCCACTGGGTGTCGAAGTTGTCCATGGGCTTCTTTTGAAACTGACTGCGCACAAACTGGCTCAGGCGGCCTTCCACGTAGGCCAGCAGCAGGTTGGCCAGTTGGGTCTCGTCCACCTCGAAGCCCTGACCTTCCCGCAGCCGCTTCTCCCGCAGTATCTGCTTGAGCTGGCTCTCCAGCTTGTCAAACATGTGGGTGATGCGCACCCGCAGCCGTTCATGCTCGCCCTGCAGGGCATCGCCGGTGAGGATGCGGGTGATGCCCGGGTTGCGCTCGGCGAAGGTGAGCAGCAGCTGCAGCAACCGCTGGCAGCGCATCAGGGTCTCCTTCTCCTCCTGCAGTATCAGGTTGACCCGGGAGAGCAGGGTCTCTTCGATGAAGTCGATGAGTCCCTCGAAGATCCGCGCCTTGCTGGGGAAGTGGCGGTAGAGGGCGGCCTCCGAGACCCCCACCTCCGCCGCCAGGCTCTTGGTGGTAATGCGCTGGCCATGCTGGTGCTCCAGCATCAGAGCCAGGGCCTGCAGTATCTGTTCACGCCGGTTGGGGCTGTTGTGCGCTGTCGTCATGACGGTAACTTCCCTTGACTGCTGACGCTTATTGGCGGCCGGAGGAGCCGAAGCCGCCCTCACCCCGCTCTGAGCCTTCAAACTCAGCGACTATGCTGAAGCTGGCCTGCACTACCGGCAGGAACACCAGCTGGGCGATGCGATCACCGGGCTGGATCTCGAAGGGTTCCTGGCTGCGATTCCACATGGAAACCATCAGCTGGCCCTGGTAGTCAGAGTCGATGAGCCCCACCAAGTTGCCCAGCACGATACCGTGCTTATGCCCCAGGCCGGAGCGCGGCAGTATGGTGGCGCACAGCTTGGGATCGGCGATGTGGATGGCCAGCCCGGTCGGGATCAGGCTGGTCTGGCCCGGCTGCAGGGTCAGCTCCTCGTCCAGGCAGGCGCGCAGGTCCAGGCCGGCGGAACCCGGGGTGGCATAGGCCGGCAGCGGGAAGTTCTTGCCGAGGCGGGGGTCGAGTATCTTGAGTTCAATCTGCTTCATGTTGTGACTTCTTTATTATCAGGGCGATCAGGTGGCGGGCCACCTCGGTTTTGGTGGCCAGCGGCAGGGTTTGGCTGCCGCCGGGCCAGAATACCGTCAGGGCATTGTGGTCGCTGTTAAAGCCCTGCTCCGGACGGGAAACGTCGTTGGCGGCTATCATGTCCAGCCCCTTGCGCCGCAGCTTGTCCTGGGCGTGCTCGGCGACCTGTTCGGTCTCGGCGGCAAAGCCCACCACGAAGGGCCGAGGGGACAGGGCCGCGACCTCGGCGATGATGTCCGGGTTCTTCACCAGGCACAGGGTCAGTTGATCCTTATCGGCCGTCTTCTTGATCTTTTGAGGTGCCACCTCGGCGGCCCGGTAATCGGCCACGGCGGCGCAGCCGATGACGATCTGCTGCTCGGGCGCCAGGCGCATCACCGCCTCATGCATCTGCAGGCCGCTCTCCACGTCGATGCGGCTGACGCCGGGCGGGGTCGGCAGAGCAACAGGGCCACTTACCAGGGTCACCTGGGCCCCCAGCTCGGCGGCGGCCGCCGCCAGGGCGAAGCCCATCTTGCCGGAGCTGTGGTTGCTGATGAAGCGCACCGGATCCAGCGCCTCCCGGGTGGGACCGGCGGTGATCAGCAGCTTGAGATCCGACCGGGGCGGGGTGAAGAAGCGAATGCAGTGATCCACCAGCACCAGGGGATCCAGCATGCGGCCCGGGCCCACGTCGCCACAGGCCTGGACGCCGGCATCCGGCCCCCAGATGTGAGCGCCGCGCCGCGCCAGGGTCTGCAGGTTCTCCTGGGTGGCGGGATGCAGGTACATCTGCTGGTTCATGGCCGGCGCCACCGCCACCGGGGCCGGGGTGGCCAGGCAGAGGGTGGTGAGCAGCTCATCCCCCATGCCGGCGGCCAGCCGGGCGATGAGGTTGGCGGTAGCGGGCGCCAGCAGCACCAGATCCGCCCACTTGGCCAGCTCGATGTGGTTCATGCCCAGCTCGCTGGCCGGATCCAATACGCCTTGTGGAATGGCGTGGCCGGAGACCGCCTGCAGGGTGAGGGGGGTGATGAAGGCCCGGGCGGCGTCGGTCATGACCACTCGCACTTCGGCGCCGGCATCCTTGAGTCGGCGCACCAGCTCGGCGCTCTTGTAGGCGGCGATCCCGCCGCTGACTCCCAGCAGAATGCGTTTATTAGCCAGTCCCATGGGTAGCGTGATTCCGTTTTTGGATGAAGAGGACGGGCTAAGATAACACAGGCTATTCGCTGGAGCAGACTGGCTTGTCACACTTCATTTTTCTGTCATCTGGGGTTTGTCGCCTGTCAGGCCTGACAGGGGGGCGGAGGAGTACGGCTTGCTAACTTTGCTTCGGGATGGGCAAGGGAGTGCACTGTGAGCATACGAGATTGGCCGGCGGGGGAGCGCCCCCGGGAGAAATTGTTGGCCAAGGGGCCGGGCGCCTTGAGCGATGCCGAGCTGTTGGCCATCTTCCTGCGCACCGGGGTGGCCGGCTGCGATGCGGTGACCCTGGCCCGGCAGCTGCTGGCCCAGTTCGGCAGCCTGCGGGCCCTGCTGGCGGCCGATGAGCAGCAGTTCTGCCAGGCCCACGGTCTGGGAACGGCCAAGTTCGTCCAACTGCAGGCGGTGCTGGAGATGAGCCGCCGTCATCTGGCCGAGACGCTGCAGCGGGATGATGTGCTCACCAGCCCCCAGGCCACCCGCCGTTACCTGCAGGCCCAGCTGCGGGATCGCCCTCAGGAGGTGTTTGCCCTGCTGCTGCTGGACAACCAGCACAGGGTGGTGAAGTTTCTCGAGCTGTTTGTCGGCACCCTGGATGCCGCCAGTGTCTATCCCCGCGAGGTGGTGCGCAGCGCGCTAAAACATCATGCAGCCGCCGTCATCCTCTGTCATAATCACCCGTCCGGTGTGGCGGAACCGAGCCGGGCCGACCGCGCCCTGACGGCGCGTTTGAGCGCGGCCCTGGGCCTCATCGATGTCCGGGTGCTGGATCATCTGGTCATCGGTGACGGTGAAACAGTATCTTTTGCCGAGCGTGGTTGGCTGTGAGTCGATCACGGTCAGGCTTTAGCTTGATCTTTGCCGAGCGATGCTGTATAAAATGCCGCCTTCTATATGGCCCCGCAACAGGCCAGCGGGGCTAAGAAATGCTCGAGCAATTAGAAGTAAGATTTTGGAGAGACTGACATGTCTAGAGTGTGCCAAGTAACCGGTAAGCGTCCGGCAGTGGGTAACAACCGTTCCCACGCCAAGAACGCGACCCGTCGTCGTTTCCTGCCGAACCTGCAAACTCACCGTTTCTGGGTTGAAGGCGAGAAGCGTTTCGTCAAGCTGCGTGTTTCCACCAAGGGCATGCGCATCATCGACAAGCTGGGGATCGAAGCAGTTCTGGTAGATCTGCGCGCCCGCGGCGAAGTAGTGTAAGGAGATAGCTCATGGCTGCTAAAGGTGGACGCGAAAAGATTCGCTTGAACTCCAGCGCTGGTACTGGTCACTTCTACACCACTACCAAGAACAAGCGCACCATGCCCGAAAAGATGGAGATCAAGAAGTTTGATCCCGTGGTTCGTCAGCATGTGATCTACAAGGAAGGCAAGATCAAGTAATTGATCGCCCCTTGAAAAAAGCCCGGTCTCGTACCGGGTTTTTTTATGCCCGCCGCTCGGGCTACACTGCGCCCAGCAGGGGAGAAGAGCATGAAGCGACTGACCAAGAAAGGCTGGAACAACGTCATCATACTGGTGGTGCTGGTGATGATAGTGGTGCTGCGGCTGAGCGACGAGCGGCTCACCGGTACGGATCCGGTGCCGGTGACCGATGGCCTGCTGCCCACCGGCGCCGTGGTGCTGACCTGGGCGGCGCCGGCCTGGCGCATCGAGCGGTTGGGGCAGAGCTGGCGGGCGGTGCCGGATCTGGGGCTGGATGGCGCCGGGCTGGAGGCGGTGCTCAATCAATGGCTGAGCTGGCAGCTGCCGCCGGCCGAGATGGCGGTGCGGGGTGCCAGCCAGCCGCTGACCGTCTGGCTGGCCGGGGTGGCGGAACCCGTCAGCCTGCAGCTGTACCAGGATCAGGGCCAGTATGCGGTGGTGAACTGGCGCGGCCAGCTGCTGAGCCTCAGTCAGGCGCAGTACCGTAGCCTGCTCAGCGGAGGTCACTGATGCCTGAGTTGCCCGAGGTCGAAGTCACCCGTCAGGGTATCGCCCCCCATCTGGCGGGCCAGACCATCACGGCGGTGCGGGTGCGGGAGTCGCGCCTGCGCTGGCCCGTGCCCAGCGACATCCAGCAACTGGTGGGCTGCACCATCCTCTCGGTGCGCCGCCGCGCCAAGTACCTGCTGCTGGAGACCGAGTTGGGCACCGCCATCCTGCACCTGGGCATGTCCGGCAATTTGCGGGTGCTGCCGCTCGGCGCTCCTGTGATGAAGCACGATCACGTGGATATCGAGCTGGGCAGCGGCCAGTTGCTGCGCCTGCATGATCCGCGGCGCTTCGGCGCCCTGCTGTGGACGCCGGAGGATCCGGCCCGCCACCCCCTGCTGGCCAAGCTGGGCCCCGAGCCCCTCACCGACGCCTTCACCGCCGAGTATCTGCTCATGCGCAGCCGTGGCCGCAAGGGGCCCATCAAGCCCTGGCTGATGGACAATCACCTGGTGGTGGGGGTGGGCAACATCTACGCCAACGAGGCGCTGTTCGCCGCCCACATCGACCCCAGGCGTCCGGCCGGCAGCCTGAGCGCCAGCGAGGCCGAGGTGCTGGTGGCGGAGATCAAGGCGGTGCTGACCCGGGCCATCGGCCAGGGGGGCACCACCCTGAAGGATTTCACCAAGGCCGATGGCAAGCCGGGCTACTTTGCCCAGCAGCTGCAGGTGTACGGTCGGGCAGGCCAGGGTTGCCTGGCCTGTGGTCATCCGCTGGAAGAGATCCGCCTGGGGCAGCGCAGTACCGTGTTCTGCCCCCTGTGTCAGCGTTAGTGTTGGCTGGAAGGGGTGAGCTTGAGGCGAATGGCGCGGGCCACCTCGGGCGGCACAAACTGATCCACCTCGCCACCGTGCAAGGCGATCTCCCGGATCAGGCTCGAGGCCACGAAGGCGTGTTCTTCCGCCGGCGGCAGGAAGAGGATCTCCAGCTGGGGTAACAGGCGGCGGTACATGGCGGCCAGCTGGGCTTCGTATTCGAAATCCATGGTGGTGCGCACCCCGCGCACCAGCACATTGGCCTGCACCTGGCGGGCAAAATCCACCAGCAGACCGCTAAACCCCTCCACCCGCACGTTGGCAAAGGGCCGGCAGGCCGCCTGGGCCAGGGCCACCCGTTCGTCCAGCTGGAACAAGGGGCGTTTGCCCGGGCTCATGGCCACCGCCACTATCACCTCGTCAAACAGGCGGGCGGCCCGAGCCACCAGATCCAGGTGGCCCAGGGTGATGGGATCGAAGGTTCCGGGAAATACGACCCTGGTCTGCATGCAAGCTCCTGCGCAATCACGAATGGGCGAGCTTCGGATTATAGGGCCTGCCCTTGAGATTGGCA
Organism: Pseudaeromonas paramecii; assembly: GCF_039540575.1. NCBI lineage: Bacteria > Pseudomonadati > Pseudomonadota > Gammaproteobacteria > Aeromonadales > Aeromonadaceae > Pseudaeromonas > Pseudaeromonas paramecii. The sequence goes on along the minus strand of NZ_BAABFC010000003.1, from coordinate 9,808 downwards.
GGGGCTTTGGCAAGAATAGGCAGCTTCAACGATGGGAGATGGCATGCAACGACTACTGGTGATCCGCAACGACAAGATTGGCGACTTCATGTTGGCCTGGCCCAGCTTCGCCATGCTGAAGGCCTCCCAGGATTGCCATGTCACCGCCCTGGTGCCGGCCTACACCGCCGAGCTGGCGCGCCTGTGCCCCTGGATTGACGAGGTGATCCTGGATCCCGGCAAGCAGGCTGACTCGGCGCAGCAACAGGCGCTGCTGGCGACCATCAAGGCGGCACGATTCGATGCGGCCATCAGTCTGTTTTCTACCGGGCGGGTGGCCTGGTCGTTGTGGCGGGCGGGGATCCCTTACCGGCTGGCGCCGGCCACCAAGTGGGCCCAGCTGCTCTACAACCACAGGGTACGGCAACGCCGCTCCCGCTCTGCCAAGCCGGAATACCAGTACAACCTGGATCTGATCCGTCACTATCTGAGGGAGCAGGGGCTGACCCCGGTGGAGCCGCAACCGCCCTATCTGCGCTTTGATGCCGCTACCCTGGCACGGGTGCGGGCGGAGACGGCGGCGGCCCTGGGGATCCCGGCCCAGCAGCCCTGGTTGATGGTGCACGCCGGGAGCGGCGGCTCCGCCAACAACCTGTCGCTGGACCAATATGCCCGGTTGATCCTGGGGCTGCAGGCCGTCGGCTCTGCTCCCTGTGTGTTGACGGCCGGCCCCGGCGAGGAGGCCAAGGCGGCACAGCTGCAGGCGCTGGTGCAGCGCCAGGGTGGCCAGGCGGTGATCTACCATTCCGTGGATGGGCTCACCCGGTTTTGCCAGGTGCTGGCCTGTGCCGATCTGTTCTTGGCCGGCAGCACGGGTCCCTTGCACATCTGCTCGGCCCTGGATGTGCCCACCGTCGGTTTCTTCCCCATGCGTCGCTCCGCCACTCCGCTGCGCTGGCGCCCCCTCAACAGCGAGGGGCGGCATTTAAGCTTCACCCCGCCCCAGGCCGGAGAGGAGGACATGTCCCGGGTGGACATAGACGCCGCCATCGCCCAGATACTGCCCTGGTGGCAGGGATGGCAGACCCACTGACAACAACGGCACCCTAGGGTGCCGTTGGTTTTTCCGTGCGCCGAGTACTGGGCTCAGGCGTTGAGGGCCTGATCCAGATCCGCCAGCAGATCCTCGATGGCTTCGATGCCGATGGACAGACGGATCATCTCCGGCTTGACCCCGGCCTTGGCCTGCTCCGCCTCGGTGAGCTGGCGGTGGGTAGTGGAGGCCGGGTGGCAGGCCAGGGACTTGGCGTCGCCGATGTTCACCAGCCGCTTGAAGATCTTGAGGGCGTCATAGAAGCGCACCCCGGCGTCATAGCCGTCCTTGAGACCGAAGGAGAGAATGGCCGACGGCAGACCGCCCATGTATTTCTGCGCCAGGGCATGGTGCGGGTGATCCGGCAGGCCGGCGTAGCTGACCCAGGCCACCTTGGGGTGATCTTGCAGGTAGTGAGCCACCTTGAGGGCGTTCTCGGTGTGGCGCTCCATGCGCAGCGCCAGGGTTTCGAGCCCCTGCAGCAGCAAGAAGGCGTTCATGGGGGAGAGGGCGGCTCCGGTGTTGCGCAGCGGCACGGTGCGGGCGCGGGCGATGAAGGCGGCCGGGCCGAAGGTCTCGGTGTAGACCACCCCATGGTAGGAGGGTTCGGGTCGGTTCAGGCAGGGGAAGCGCGTGGCATTGGCCGCCCAGTCGAACTTGCCGGAGTCGACGATGACGCCGCCCAAGGAGTTGCCATGGCCGCCTACGTACTTGGTGATGGAGTGCACCACGATATCGGCACCGAAGGCGATGGGCTTGCACAGTATGGGGGTGGCGACCGTGTTGTCCACCATCAGGGGCACACCCCGGGCGTGGGCCACATCCGCCAGCCCCTGGATGTCGACTATGTTGCCTGCCGGGTTGCCGATGCTCTCGCAGTACACCGCCTTGGTCTTGTCGTCGATGAGCTCAGCGATGGCTGCGGGCGAGTCATCCTTGGCGAAGCGCACCTCGACGCCGAAGCTGGGCAGCATGTGGGCGAACAGGGTGTAGGTGCCGCCGTACAGCTGGGGGGTGGAGACTATGTTGTCGCCGGCTTGCGCCAGGGTCTGGATGGCATAGTTGATGGCGGCGCTGCCGGCGGAGACCACCAGGGCGGCGAGGCCCCCTTCCAATGCGGCCAGCCGTTGCTCCAGCACGTCGTTGGTCGGGTTCATGATACGGGTGTAGATGTTGCCGGGCACCGCCAGGTTGAACAGATCGGCGCCGTGCTGGGCATTGTCGAACTCGTAGGCGACGGTCTGGTAGATGGGCACGGCCACGGCCTTGGTGGTAGGGTCATTCTGAAAGCCGTGATGCAGGGCCAGGGTGGCGTCTTTCATCGTCTCGTCCTTGTGCTTTGGATGGATAGACGGCCAATCTATGCCGGCGGGTCTGGGATGTAAAGTGAGGTGTTGGTGTCATTCCGAACCAGGCTGAAAAAAGAAAACGCTGTCATGCATTTACCATGAATGTTAGTGAGAAAAGGATCACGGCTTGATGGGGGGCGCAGTCCGTATCATGGCCGCCAACGAAGGAAATAACGCATAAGGGTAAGTGAATGAACCAGCATTTTTGGCGCCGTTCGGCGATTTCTGTGGCAATGGCGTTGGCGCTGACCGCCTGTGGTGGTGGTGGCGGTGACGAGAAACCCCCCGTTGATGACAGCACCTATACCGTGACTATCAGCAGCAGTGCCCATACCGCCGACAGCCGTATGACCTGTAACCAGGGGGCTGACGTGGCCGCCTGTGATCTGCGCATGTATCAGATCATGGTGGAGGCCTATGTCAACGGCGACGACAGCATCAACTACAACACCGGCTATGGTCCGTCCGAGCACAAGGGTGACCTGCAGGGCATCATCGACAGCCTGGACTACATCAAGAGCACGGGTGTCAATGCCATCTGGCTGACCCCGATCTTCAACTCCTGCAAGGGGCAGAGCAACGATGCCAAGCTGGAGGCCTCCGGCTACTACGCTTGTGACTATTTCACCGTGGATCCCATGTTCGGTGACAACGCCAAGCTCAAGGAGCTGGTGGATGCGGCCCACACCAAGGGCCTGTATGTGTTCCTGGACGGGGTTTTTGGCCATGCCAGTGGCATCGGTGTGACCATGGACAATGTGCCGGCCAGCCTGAGTGGCCTGGCGGCACCTGTGACAGCCACCTCGGTGGCTAATGCCCACGATACCTGTGTCGAGAGCGACACCACCATCTGTTTTGATTATTCCGATCCGGATACCTTGGCCTTCTTCAAAGCGGTAGCCGGTTATTATGTGACCGAGTTTGGTATCGACGGTTGGCGTCTGGATCAGGCCTATCAGGTGCCTATCAGTGCCTGGGAAGAGATTCGTGACACTGTGGAGACGGCTGCTGCGGATCGCAAGGCCAACGGTGAGACCTGGGGCACCCTGGGTTACATGGTGGGCGAGGTATGGGACGGCAATCAAAACAACTTTGTCAGCAAGGTGTATGGTACCGCCTCCAACCCAGGCTTGCAGTCGGCGTTTGATTTCCCGCTGCACTATGGTCTGATGCAGGCAATCGGCTCTGAGACCAGTGCCAGCAGCAATGGCAATGCTTCCGCATTGTACGCCAGCTGGAACGATGGTTCTGCCTATCCGGACTTTGCCATGCCGAACCTGTTTATCGGTAACCATGACATTCCGCGACTTGGCGATCTACTGCAACGCACCGGTCGCGGCAGTGGCGACGAATACTGGCTGCGCCACAAGGCTACCTTCAGCTTCATGGCCGCCACCTCCGGCCCCATGACCTTCTATTACGGCGAAGAGATCGGCGATCAGCTGGATGGTTTTGCCGCCCAGGTGACCACCAACTGCGCCAGCCAAGGGCTGTGTGATGACCACGTGGCCCGCACCGATGGCAAGGTGCCTGGTGTCACCGGTGACACCCTCTCTTCCAATCAAAGCGATCTGAAGGCCTACCTGAAGTCCTTGATGGATCTGCGGGACGCTCACCCGGCCTTGGCCCAGGGCACCCTGACCCGCATCTCGGACGATGACAATGTCTTTGTTGCCCGCAAGGGCAATGGCGGTGACCAGATCCTGTATCTGCTGAATACCCAAGCCAAGGATGCGGTGGTGACCCTGAGCGCCTCGGTACTGGATGCGAGCGGCACCCTGGATAACCTGCTGGACAGCAGCGACAGCATCAGCACCAGCGATGGTAACTACACCATCACGGTACCGGCCTACAGCGGCGTCTTCTACCAGATCAACTAAGTCCAACGCCTTGGCTAAAGGCCCGCTTTTTGGCGGGCCTTTGTTTTTACCCCTGTGAGGCGGCTCTCCTTTTTGGCTTTATACTCATGTAATTGATTGTTTAGCCAGTGTTTTTGGGAAGCCTGTCACGGTCTGGTTTTGCTGACCCCGACTATGATGCCGGGCCCCCTGCGCCATGGCCCTTTCCCGCTGTGGTCATGAGGCAGGACAGCTTGAACAACGCCAAATAAGATCAAAAGCGCGGCCATGCGGCCGCGCTTTTTTTTTGTTCGCAGACGGATCAGCGCGGGAGATGCAGACAGGCCTCCAGACCGCCCTCGGCGCGATTGCGCAATTGCAACTCGCCGCCGTGCTGATGCACCAGGGTGCGGGCGATGGACAGCCCCAATCCCATACTGCCGTCTTCGGTGTTGCGAGCCGTATCGCCCCGCACGAATGGCTTGAACACCTGTTCCAGCTGATCCTCCGGGATGCCGGGACCATCGTCTTGTACCCGGATTTGTATACTGCGATCGCTGCTGGCCAGACGCACTTCGGCGCTGCCGGCATACTTGAGGGCGTTGTCCACCAGGTTTTGCACCGCTCGCCGCAGGCTCTCCGGATGGCAGGTATACACCAGCTTGCCTTCCGTCTGACAGCTGACCGCCTGGCCGGCATCCTCATAATCGTCACACAGACTGTGCAGCAGGCTGACCAGATCCACGTCCCGACGGGGCGTCTGCTGCTGATCCTCCTGGGCAAAGTGCAGGGTGGCCCGGATCATCTGCTCCATCTGTCCCAGGGTCTGCAGCATGCGCTGCCTGTCTTCCCCTTCGGGCAAGAATTCGCAGCGCAGCTGCAGGCTGGTGAGAGGGGTGCGCAGATCGTGGGAGATGGCGGCCAGCATCTGAGTGCGATCCTGGACGAAGCGATCGAGCCGGGATTGCATCCGGTTGAAGGCGGCCAGGGTCTCCCTGACCTCGTCTGGGCCAGATTCGGTCAACGGGGGCAGGCGCTCACCTCGACCAAACTGCTCGGCTTGACGGGCCAGTTGCTTTAGGGGACGGGTGATGCGGCGGATGAGCCAGATGAGCAGCAGTCCTATCAGCCCTCCCACCAACATGAGGCTGAGCAGGTGACGGGGCGACCAGGCGGGCGGTTCCTTATCCTGGAAGGTGCTGAACAGCAGCCACTGGCCATTGGCCAGCTGGATGCTGCCGTACAGGCGGGCGTCCCGCAGCGCCATCATGCGACCGCGCCCGCGCTCCATCCAGGGGGCATGTCCGTCCGGTGGCGGTGGCAGTTGGGAGGGATCCAGCAGCTCGGCACTGATGCGGATGTCGGTGGGGACATCCAGCAGACGGGTGAGTCTGGCTTCGAACAGAGGATCCCGCTGGGGCGGTGTCCAGGCCGTCGTCTTGAGGCGCAGCATCAGGGTTTCGCTGCGACTGGCGCGCAGGATTTGCTCGCTCTGTCCGGGGGGCGCCGTGTTCAGCAGGTTCACCACGGCGGCCAGCTGCAGCATGGCATGTCGGCTGCTCACCAGGCTCAGGGTATCGCTGCGCTCCAGGCGATAGACCTGCAGGCTCAGCAGCTGCACCAGCACCAGGCCGCATAGGGTGATGAGCAGCAGCTGGGTGCTGATGTGGCGCGGCAGCCAGCGACTAATCATGCTGCACCTCGGCGGCAAACAGGTAGCCGCCGCCCCAAATGGTCTTGATCAGTTCCGGATTCTTGGGATCCCGCTCCAGCTTGCGGCGCAGCCGGCTCACCAGGGTATCAATGGCCCGGTCGAAGGCCTGGGCCTCCCGACCGCGGGCCAGATCCAGCAGCTGATCCCGGCTCAGCACCCGTTGGGGGCGCTCGACGAACACCTTGAGCAGGTCAAATTCGGCGGTGGAGAGGCTGATGGTCACGCCGTTCTCATCCACCAGTTCCCGACGGGCCTGATCCAGGGTCCAGTGGGCAAAATGCAGTTGCTGGGTCGCCTGGGGCTCGGCCATCTCCTGGCCCTGGGTGCGGCGCAGCACGGCCCGGATCCGCGCCAGCAGCTCACGGGGGTTGAAGGGCTTGGCCAGATAGTCGTCGGCGCCCATCTCCAGGCCGATGATCTTGTCCATCTCCTCACCCATGGCAGTCAGCATGACGATGGGCAGGTTGGAGGTGGCGCGCACGCCGCGGCACAGCGAGAGGCCATCTTCACCGGGCAACATCAGATCCAGCACCATCAGTTGGTAGCTGCCACTCTCCAGCTGGCGCTTCATCTCCTTGCCATCCCGGGCACAGGTCACCCGGAAACCGTGGGTTTCAAGAAATCGCTTCAACAGATCGCGGATGTCGGCATGATCATCCACCACCAGGATATGGGGCAAGCTTGGTTCCATAGGTTCCTCACTGAACGGATGGCCTGAGTATAAAAAAGCGCGGTGGCCAAGGTGTGTCAAACTGTGTCAGCCGGTCTGACTGGCACGCTTTGTGACAAAAAATCCTCGGTGAGGCGCTCCGGTACTCCGGCCTTGCGCAGACTGCTGCGTATGGCCTGTTGCAGGGCTTTCTGTCCGGGAAGCTGGCTTAGGCGCCCCAGGGCTGACCAGCTCTGGTATTGCCAAAATCGACCCACCAACAGGAGCTGCTCCTGCTGAGGCAGGCGTTGCCAATCCTCACGCCGGCAATCGAGCCAGCGCTGCAGGCTGGGCAGGGCATGGTCCAACGAGCGATGGCCATGGGCGCAGTCGATCACATCCTGCCACTCCCAGGGCTGCAGCGGGCGCCTGTCATTCGCTTGGTCAAGTAATGCCAGCACCAGCTGTGGCGGCAGATCCCGCAAGGGTCCTCCCAGCCACTGGGGTAGCTGCTGCTGGAAGCGCTGACGCCAGTCAGGCAGCACCTGGCTGGCCGCGGCGGACAAGGGCTGCAACAGCACGGCGGAGTGGCTGCCGCTGGCGGCATCTCGGGATAGGCCGAGGCGTACCGGCTGCCAGCCTGCACGCCGCCAGAAGTGCAGCAGCTCCGGGGTGGCGGCGAAAGCGGCGCCCAGCAGATCGTAACCTTGTTGCCGGCAGTCGTCGGTGAGGGCGGTCAGCAACTGCTGGCCCAATCCCTGGCGCTGGCAAGTGGGGTGGATGGCGATGCGCATGATGCGGGCATAGCGAAAATCCGCCGCCTCCTGGATGCCCGCATGGGCCAGCAGGGTTTGGGGCAGCAGTTGGCCGCGTGGACGGCGCTCGCCGCGGCGAATGGTCTGGGCCAACTCGGGCTCGATAGGCCCCTCCGCGCATAACAGGGCAACACCGAGCCACTGCGCACCTTGGCGCAGGCCGTGGATGGTAAGATCCGGGCTGTCCAGCAGGGTGCGCAGATCGCTGGGGGTGGTCTGATAGTGGGCCTGGATCAGCAGGCCAAACAGCTGGCGTAACAGGGCTTCATCGTTGGCCAGCTGGGTTTGGGATAGGTGTTGCCAGACAATGGGATCGTCACTGGGAACCGGTGGGGGCTCGCTATGGCCCAGCAGCAGCAAGCGGTTGAGCAGTGGCTCGAGGGGGTCGTCGGTATGCCAGCGCACCGGTTGGCTGAGGTGACAGCGCTGCCAACCGGGATGATACCTATCCAAATAAGGTTGCATGCGCAGGGCAAAGCCTTGCCCCGAGCCTTCGTAGCCATGTAGCGTGGTTGCAAAGACCACGCGGGAATAATGACGCAGCAAATCCTGCAGCAGCGGGGTGGGAATGGCCGCCGCCTCGTCGATCAGCAGCAGATCGGCCTCTGGCTGCTGTTCCAGCAGGGCATCGGGACTATAGAAGGTGAGCTGGCTGCTACCCAACTCAATTCGCTCGCCCTGCTCGAGCGCCTCGGGCAACAGACGGCGCAATTGCACGAACACCTGTTCAGTCGCCTTGCGTGATGGCGCGGTTAGCAGGACACGATATCCAGGCCGTTGCAGTAGCTGTGCGGCAGCCAGGCCCAGTACGGTGGATTTGCCGCGCCCACGGTCCGCCGCAATCAGCAGGGGTCTATGGGGATGGCCGGCGGCACAGTGCCGCAGGGCCATCAGGGCGGCCTGTTGATCGTCGGTTGGCTGCAGTGTCGCGTGGCATGACCAGGGGGCCAGGTGCAGAGGCCAGGGCTCATCGGTATGCCAGCCGCTGGCTTGATCCCAGCGCCAGAGTCCAGATCCAGCCTGCAGCAACCTTGCCAGCCTGGCCAGAAAAAATCCCTGGCAGCGCACCGTCTCAGTGGGCGTAGACACAAAGCGGCGCAGATCCGGATCGGCAAAGCTTGGCCAATCGGCCAATGGCGGCATCATCAGACAGAGCAGTCCGCCGGCGCGGACGACACCGGCTACGGCACCCAGGGCATCCGGGTGTAAACCGTCAAAGCCATTGAGTACCACATGGGAATATTCCTGTCCCAGCCAGTGTGCCGGCTTGTCCATGGCTTGCGGCGCAAAGGCCGCCGGGCCGGAACCCAACCAGAGCGTGTTCGATGGCAGCAGCTCGGTCAGGCGATCCTGACACCAGGCGTGCGAGCCGGTGAGCAACAACAGACGACGTTCGCCGCTGGTGGCAAGGCGCTCAAGCCAGGCGCGAGGGGAGGAGGAGAGGGACATGACATACCTACGCAATGAACTCAGCCGGGATATCCGCCACGATGCCGGAGTAAAGCACAAGCCATCCACATCGGGCTTGCCTATAATGCGGCAAACTCAACGGCGATAGGAAATAACAGTGGCAAAAGTAGCGATTTTTCTCGATCGGGATGGCGTCATCAATCAGGACACCGGCTATGTCAGCCAGGTGGATGACTTTCATTTTATCGATGGTGCCATTGAAGCATTGCAACTGTTGAAGAAGAAAGGCTACTGCCTGGTGGTGGTGACCAACCAGTCCGGCATAGCTCGTGGCTACTTCACCGAGGATCAATTCATGCAGCTCACCGAGTGGATGGATTGGTCACTGGCGGATCGGGAGGTGGATCTGGATGGTATCTATTATTGCCCGCACCATCCCGAGGCCAGTGTAGAAGCCTACCGGCAGCAATGTGATTGCCGCAAGCCCGCACCCGGCATGCTGTTGGACGCCGCCAAACATCTTAAGCTGGACATGGCGGCCTCCTACTTGGTGGGGGATAAGCTCTCAGATATACAGGCGGCCATGGCGGCAGGTGTCGGGCATCCTACCCTGGTGAAGAGTGGGCAGTCACTGGACGAGTCAGCCTTAGGGCGGGCGGAGGCGGTGTACGAGGATTTGCTGGCTTTTGCCAAGGCGATTCCGGCTCTTGGCGACTAATAACCTCGAATCTGTGGATATCTCTGTGAATAAGCGGTGGTTAGGCTGTGCCCACTGATTTATAAGTGTTTTTTCCTAAAAATCGCCAAAAATCCCTTGCCAGCCGGCGCGGCGTCCCTATAATGCGCCCTCGTTGTCAGGGCGCAGCCCGGCAGCGGAGGAAAGCGGTGCGAAAATAGCGCTTGACTCAAAGCGGGAAGCGAGTAAGATGCGCATCCCACGACGCCGGCGAAACCGGGTCGA